>JANMAX010000321.1:0-23696 GCA_031360075.1 bacterium
GCGCGGCTATCGGGTCACGGGCATCGACTTCAATCCACGCTACCTCGAGATCGCGGCCGCCGATGCGGCTCAGGCGGGCGTGCAGGTGGCGTGGCGGGAAGGCGACATGCGTGCGCTCGGCGACGTGCGGACGTTCGATGCGGCATATTCGTACTTCACGTCGTTCGGCTACTTCAGCGACGACGACAACGAACAGGTGCTGGCCGAGGTGTCGCGAGCACTCCGGCCCGGCGGGCGGTTCCTGCTCGAGATGACGAATCGCGAGTACCTGCTGACGCACCCCCAACAGCGCACGTGGACGCAGCGCGACGACGGCGCGCTGCTCATGGAGGAGACCACGCTCGAACTGGTGTCCTCGCGCGTCATCGCGCGGCAACTGCTCATCGATCCGCAGGGCGGCACGCAGGTCACCAAGGAATATTCGCTGCGCACGTACACGTGCGCCGAGCTGCGCGCGCTGTTGCGCCGGCATGGCTTCGAGGTGTGCGACGTCAATGGGGGAGCCACGGGCGAGCCCTACAGCGTGGACAGCCGCCGGCTGGCGATCGTGGCGGAGCTGCGCGCATGACGGCGCCCGGCACGGGGGCTGCGCTGCGCGAGCGTCTGGGCGAGCTCGTGCGCAGTCGCCGGACCGGTGCTGCGGGCATGACCGCCGGCGCGCGGACGAATCCGTTGCCGGGGCCAGCCACGACCCTCACCGCGCCGTCCACGCAGGACTCGTCCGCGCCCGCCGCCCCCGCGCGGAAGTCACGCCGCGTCGCCGTGCCTTCGCCGCACGATGCCGTGCCCGCGCCCTCACTGCCAGCGCCGCGCGGTCCACGCCAGCGCCGCATGGGTGCGGACGATCCACGCAGCACGGGCGTCGAGGCGTTCCTGCCGGGTGGTGAGTGGCGGCACGCGCGTCATGGCAGCGTGTTCGTGCACGAGCGGCTGCGCAGCGACGTCGAGAAGCGGCGGCCGCACTGGGGCCGGCTGCCGGAGCCGCCCACGGGTGAGGCCGAACTGTCGTCGCTGCGTCACCTCGGGCTCGAACGCGCACTGTTCCTGGATCTCGAGACCTGCGGGCTGTCGTCGAGTCCCGTGTTCCTGGCCGGCACCATGTTCTGGAACGGCGAGGACTTCGTGCTGCGGCAGTACTTCGCGCGGCACTACGGCGAAGAGGCGGGATTGCTCGCGGCGGTCGCCGAACAGGCGGGCGCGTTCGACGTGCTGATCACGTTCAACGGAAAGTCGTATGACGCGCCGTTCCTGGCCGCGCGTGCGCTCACGCATGGGGTCGTGATGCAGCTGCCGCGGCATCATCTGGACCTCGTGCATCACGCGCGCCGGCGCTGGCGGACCGAGCTGCCCGATTGCCGGCTCACGACACTCGAACTGCGCGTCTGCCACCGGCGGCGCACCGGTGATGTGCCCGGCGCTGAGATCCCCGGGCTCTACCACGACTACGTCCGGCACGGCGACCCATGGCGGCTCGTGCCGGTGTTCCATCACAACCTGCTCGATGTCACGACCATGGCCGACATCCTGCACGCGCTCTGCAGGCCGGGCCGGCGGGCGAGTCAGGACTGAATGAACGGTGCGTGTTTCCACACATGCGGCCGGGTTCGCATGCCGACCCGGACCGGGGCCGGGCGAGCGGCACCCCCGGCAACGATCCCGCGAGTGGATCCGCCGTCCAGCCGGCGTCGGCGTCGTGCGCGCGTCCGGCGTTCGGCCATGGGGTCACGCCGTGCTCGACCGCGACGCGCGATTCTCCGGCGCTCGCGCTTTCGGTCGTTGACTTGAGCTTGAGCAGCGCAGGATACTTCCTGTGCAGTCCGTCCCCAGTGGGTCGTCCGTCGAGTGGGCTCTCCAGTGATCGTGTCCCATCTGTTCCAGTCCGTCCCCCAGTGCCCGCGTCGTTCGTCCGTTCGTGAATGAGTCGCCTCGGCAGGCATGCCTGCTGGGGCGTTCGTGTTTCGGACGCCCAGTTGTCCCCGTAGCAGCACAACATTCGTACCGGGAGGTTCACCGACGCCATGGCGAGCTCTGATGACAAGGGCATCACGTGTGTGGACTGTGGTGAGGAGTTCATCTTCACTGCGGGGGAGCAAGCGTTCTATCGCGAACGCGGACTGACGAACGAACCGACCCGGTGCAAGACCTGCCGCGAGAAGCGCAAGGCTGGTCGTCCAGGCGGTGGCGGTGGTGGTGGGGGCGGTGGCAGCCACGGGCGCTCCGATCGTTCCGACAAGCCGATGTTCCCGGCGACCTGTTCCCAGTGCGGACGGGACACCCAGGTACCGTTCCAGCCGACGTCCGGTCGCCCGGTGTTGTGCCGTGATTGCTTCCAGGCCGCCAAGGGCGGGGGCGCTGGCGGAGCTGGCGGTGGTGGTGGCACGGGCGGTGGTGGTGGCTACGGCGGTGGCGGGGGTTACGGCGGCGGTCATGGGGGCGGTCATGGCGGCGGCGGTGCCCGGTCCGCCGGCGGTGCGCGTCCCCCGCGTCCAGCGGCCCCGACCGGCCCCTCGGAGGGCCGCGTGCAGGGTGCGGTCAAGTGGTTCAACGACGCCAAGGGCTTCGGCTTCATCGAATCCGACACGGGTGAAGACGTCTTCGTGCACTTCTCGGCCATCTCGGCGGATGGTTTCCGCTCGCTGGCGGAAGGGGATCGCGTCGAGTTCGATCTGGTGTCCGGACCCAAGGGCAAGCAGGCGGCGAACGTCTCTCGCGCCTGACTCGGCGACGGTTTGCGTGGGCGGATCCGGGCTTCCGGGTCCGCCCGAACCGTCTCGCACTTGCCCGGCGGGGGGAGTCTGCCCGCGGTCTCACCTCGTCCGCCGGTAAGCACAGACCTGGCCCCGAACTCGCACTCGCACTCGCACTGCGCCGCGCGCCCGGCCGGGCCTCCACCGGGCCCCTGCCGGGAGCGCTCGGGGTTCGCGCCAAGCCCTGGGCTGGGTCAGCAAGGTCAAGCCGAAATACGGCAAAGCCGATATGATACTGGGGATTCTCTGCACTGAAGCGTGCTGGCGCGGCTCTCTCCCGCGCGACTCTCACCCCAAGGACCCGGGCCCACGACCGAATGATCGAGACGATCCGTACTTTGACGGCGCTCAGCGAGGAGTTCGTCGAACTCTTCATGAAGCACCATCCGGTGGCCGCGACCGAGGCCGGCATCCACGACTACGACCACCTCATGCCCGACGATTCCCCGGACGGGCTGAAGGGGCGGGCGTCATGGCTGCGGGACCTGGACCAGCGCTTGGTCGCGGCGGTGCCGTGGGAAGAACTCCCGCTCGAGCCCCGAGTCGACTTCGCACTGCTGCGCTCGCGCATCGCCGCGCTGCGCGCGGACCTCGAGGAAGTGATGGTGCCGCAGAAGAACCCGGCGCTCTACCTCGAGCGCGCGTTCGACGCCGTGCACCTGCTGCTGGCGCGCTCGTTCGCGCCGCTCGACGAACGCAAGGAGGCCGCGGTCGCGCGCCTCATGGCGATTCCGGAGTACCTGGAGGCGGTGAAGCCCAATCTGCAGCAGGTGCCGCCATTGTTCCTGGCCGCCAGCCTCGAGCTGGCCGCTCTTGGGCCGTCGTTCGTGGACGATGTCGTGCGCACGCTGTTGCGTCAGTTCCCGGGCGAAGCCGAGCGCCTGGAACACGCGGGCAACCGGGCCCGGGCCGGGTTCCTGCGTTTCCACGATTGGATGGAGCGCGACTTGAAGCCGCGCTCCGGCGGCACGTTCGCGATCGGCGAGCGCTGGATGAACTACAAGCTCGAGCGTGAACACATGGTGCCGTACACCTGCACCGAACTGGAACGCGTGGGTCGCGAACACGTCGCGCATGCGCACGTGCTGCTTGAGGACGAGGCGCGCCGGCACGACCCCAAGCGCTCGTGGCGCGATCTCATCGACGAGGGCCGCCGCCGCACGCCGGAGGCGAACTGGCTGCGCGAGGCGTATGTGTCCGAGATCGACCGCGCCCGCCGCTTCGTACAGGAGCGGCGCATCGTGCCGATCCCGGTGGGCGAGAAACTCGAGATCCTCGATACGCCGGTGTTCGAGCGCTCGCTGCGCCCGTATGCCGTCTATCGCGGACCGGCCCCGTTCGACGCCGAACCCGCGGGCGTGTTCTACGTCACCCCGATCGACATCCGGCGCCCCAAGGACGAACAGGCCGCGCAGTTGGGCGCGCATTGCTCGCCCGCGTTGCCCATCATCGCGCTGCACGAGGGCTACCCGGGTCATCACCTGCAGCTCACGCACGCCAACAAAGCCGCCACCCGGCTGCGGCGCATCGTCCACAGCGACGTGTTCGCCGAAGGTTGGGCGCTGTATTGCGAAGAGCTCATGTGGGAGCAGGGCTACTTCACGGCCGACCCGCTGACCCGGCTGTTCCAGTTGCGTGACCTGCTGTTCCGGGCCTGTCGCGTCGTGCTCGATGCCGCACTTCACTCGGGCCGGATGACGCCGGAACAGGCCGTCGACTACCTGATCGATGAGGTCATGCTGTCACCCGCGGCCGCCGCCGCCGAAGTGAAGCGCTACTGCATGACGCCCACGCAACCCATGAGCTACCTGGTCGGGAAACTCCAGATCCTCGAACTGCGCTCGGAAGCCCAGCTCAAGCTGGGCGCTCGCTTCCAACTGCACGACTTCCATGCGGCCCTCCTCGCCAGCGGCACGATCCCGCCGGCGCTGGTGCGTGAGGAACTCTGGCCCCGGCTGGGTGTGGTATGAGGCGGAGAGCGCCGGTCCTGCTGTCGATCGCGCTGGGCTTCGCCACGGTGGCGGCTGCCGTGACGCCGTCCGACAAACACTCCGCGCTGCCGGCGAGCACCGGGCTCGAGTGGACGGCCGTCTCGTTCGAGGCCACGCGCGATGGGGCGCAACTGTCCGGCTGGTGGTTCGAAGGCAAACCCGGCATGCCGGTGTTGGTGCTGTTCGACCGCGGCACGGGCAGCATGGGTGACCTGCTGCCGGTGGTGAGCGCATTCGCCGCGCGCGGCTTCACGGTCATGACATTCGACTACCGGGACTTCGGGCCTGCAGGCCCGGGAGCGGCCGACTCACTCGTGCAGCTGGCGTTCGCATCGCGCTGGGTGAACGATGCCGAGGGCGCGCTGCGCTATGCGCGCAGCAAGGCAGGCAAGCGCCCGGTGTTCGCGTGGGGGCAGGACATCGGCGGCGCCGTGGCGGTGGCGGCCGCCGCGCGCGACCGTCTCAATGCCGACGCCGTCGCGTGCGAGAGCTTGTTCCGCACGCTCAACGAACTGTTGCGCTCGAGCGGCCTGTCGCAGGTGCAGGGAGCGCCCGAACGCCATCGCTGGCTGGTCGAGACCTCCGATGAACCCGTGACCGCCGTGGGCAGTCTCATGGTGCCGTTGCACGTCGTCATCGCCATGAAGGACGAGGTCTGGCCACCGCCCGTGACCCAGGAGGTCGTGCGCCGCAGCCTGTCGCGCATCGACCGCTGGGTGCTGCCGGAGGGCCGGCACGACGGCAACGAGAAGCTCGACGGCTACTACGATCGCGTCGGCGGTTGGTTCACTCGCATCGCGGCGATGATCAAGGCCGCGACCCCGCCCGAACCGCCGAGCGCCACTCCTGCCGCGAAGTGACCGTCGCCGCACCCGGGACAGGTCCGCTCGCCACGGGCCGCGCGCAACGGAGACGGCACCGCATATCGCGCGCGAGCCACGGCACGCCGCGCGACACTCACACCCCGCGCGCGGATTTCATGCCGCGGCACGCCTGCGCACGGCACTCGTGAAGCCGGGAGCACGGGCGTCTGGCCCCGCCCCCGGCTTCATGCCCAACGAAGTTCAGTGCGGGTACAGCAGGTCCAGGCTGGCCTTCAGTCCGGTCAGGTCGGTGGGGTAGACCGGCGCGGCATCGGCCGGCCGGCCGCGTGACGAGTTCGGCGAAGTGTGCTCGCTCGGGTTGACGCGCGGGATCCGCGAGCCGAAGCGCGCGTTGACGCCATCGATGAGTCGGTTCGCCACGAGCGCGTATCCGAGGTCGTTCGGGTGCACGCCATCGAGGCTGAACAGACCGCCCCGGACGTACGCCGACGTGTACAGGTTGCCGCCGATCTGGATGCCGTTGGCGGCGATGTCCACGAAGAAGTCATGGATGTCGACCTTGGCGACGAACGGGCGCAATGCGACCGAGTCCACGACGGCGTTCATCTTGCCGATCTCGGTCTGCGTGGCCGCGACTTCAGCGGCACGCAGGATCAGCCTCTCGGGCAGCGTCAGGCCATTGCTCGGTGCGGCCGGGTTCACGTAGTTGAACCCGCCCGGCGGGATGCCCGTGCCGGTGGCGATCTGTGAACCGGCCGGCAGCAGGATCAGGTCACCAAGTTGCAGCGGACCGCTCGCGCCCAACAACGGTACGGGCTGGCCCGTCACGGTGCTCACCGTGAACGCCGGGAAGGTGGTGAAGAACGGCAGGCTGGTGACGTCGGGCACGTTGAACACCCCGACCTTGGTGTTCGGCAGCGCCGCATGGATGGCGTTGAGCGACGCGGTCATGAGTGCGGCATGGGCTGCGCCCGTGGCGCTGCTCGGTGCGGTGCCGAGCCCGGTGGTGGGCCCCAGCACCTCGTTCGCGCCGTACTCGAGCGAGATGAGCGAAGGCGCCAGCGACAGGGCCTGTGCCAGCACGGTGCCGCGCGTGCGCTGGATCAGATTGAAGTACGTGAAGTTGGTGCGGAACACCGGTGCCGATGTGTTGTGGTAGTGCGTGGTGTCGATCAGGTCCAGCAGCACCGCGCCCGGGATCCCCATGTTGTGGTAGGCGAAGGTCTGCGCGAAGTTGGTCGGCGCCCCGGTCGTACGTCCGGTGTTGTTGATGATCGTCGGCGACAGCGACTTCACCTCGAGCAATGCCGGGATGCCGTCGAAGTTGATGGTCGGGGCCGTGAACGAGCCCTTGCCGTCGATCTGCACCGTCTTGCCGATCTGCTCGGCGAACAGCGACGGGAACGCCGCCACCTGATGGCGGTCGACGAGGCCTCCGGACTCATAACCGGACGACAGGCTGGTGCCCACCGCGACGTACGTGCTCAGGTCGACGCCATTGGCATCAAGCGCCGGCGCATTGATGCTTGCGATCTTCGAGCATGGGCCCTCACAGCCCGCGAGCAGCGCGGCGAGAGCGAGCACGAGCCCGAGTCGGAAGCGCATGGAGTTGGTCATGGCTGTTCCTCCCCTCACCAGTGGTACGCCAGGGTCGCCCCGAGCGCGTTGACGTAGGACTTGTAGGTGCCGTTGAAATTGTCGCGTTCGCGGCCTTCGGTCGAGCGCTTCTCGACGAACAGGAACAGGTTGTAGGCGTCGATCGTCCAGCGGCCGCGGGTCGTGCCCAGGCCGATGGTGGCGCCATGGCGGTTCGCGTCCGGCAGCAGCGGCGTGAGCGATTCCGGTGGAGCCGCCGCCTGATCGAAGTAATAGCCCAACCGGTAGGTGCAGTGATCGAGCCGGTGCTCGGCGCCCACACGCACCGCCCACTGGTCCGCATAGTCCTCGCGGATCACCTGGTCGAGGGCCGGGTCCGCCGGGAATGCCAGCGAGAGGTTCTGGAACGAGGACCACTCCGTCCACACGCCGTCGATCTCGTAGGTCCATGCCGGCATCGGCTGCCACGCCATGCCGACCGTGAACGAGGCCGGGAACACCAACTTGGTCTTCACCGCCTGTGCCGCCGGCAAGCCGGCGGCGACCGCGGCATCGAGTGGCGCGTCGCCGGTGGGGATCTGCGCGAACGTGGCACGGCCGTCGTCGATCTGGACCTCGACTTTGCTCCTGTACGTCAGGGCCAGCTTCCAGTTCGTCCACGGATCCGCCAGCATGGCCATGTTCCAGCCATAGCCGGGTGTCATGTCGGACTCGAGCGTCGCGCTCGAGACGTTCACCGGCTGTCCGCCATTGGTGATGAACGTCGCGATGTTGTGCAGCTCGACCTTGGCGTACAGCGCGTTGGCGCCGGCCGCGAGGCTCATGTGCTCGCGCACCGCCCACGCCATGTCGAACGAACCGCTCACCGTCTGCAATGCCGCCTTGGTGACGCGCTCGCGCCCGGTGAACTGCTCGGGGTTCTTCCACTCGACACCCAGACCGAACGGCGCGTTCACGCCGACGCCATAGGCCCACTTCTCGCCGAGGTGGTTGCTCCAGTAGACGGTCGGCGGGAAGAAGCTGCCGCCCTTCATCTCCTCGCTGATGCCGAAGCCCGGGTACGGGGCGACGCCCGCGAAACTGGTGCTGGTCTTGAGCCACGTGCCGCCCAGCGAGAGCTGCTTGCCTTTGAGCCGCACGAGTGCGGCCGGGTTGTAGAACTGGGCCGTGGCGTCATGCGCCGACGCCGCGTAGGCGCCGGCCATGCCCAGAGCGGCCGCGCCCTGTTCGTAGATCGAGTAGCCTGCCGCGAGCGCAGTGGCGGGTGCGAGCAGCACGGCCAGTACCAGCGCTCGCGCCATGCGAGTGGTGTTCATGAGCTCCTCCGGTGATGGGGACGGCGTGGGTTCAGTGTCCGGCCGCCGGCGGGCCGCCGGCGTACATGCCTTCGATGAGTGCAGCGAATGTCTGGGTGACGATCTTGCGGCGCACCTTGAGCGTCGGGGTGAGTTCGCCCGCGTCCGAGCTCAGGTCGCGGTCCAATAGCTCGAATTTCTTGATGGTCTCGAACGGCGCCAGATCGGCATTGAGCTCGTCGATGACCCCCTGGTAGAGCGCCCGCACCGGGGCTGCCTGGAGCAGTTCGCGGCGGCTCGCGGCTGGCCAGCCGTGCGTCTTGGCTTCCGCTTCGAGATTGGCGAAGTTGGGCACCAGTAGCGCGACGCAGAACGGCCGCTGGTCACCGAGCATGACCGCCTCGGCGATCCAGCGCGACGCCTTGAGCTTGCCCTCGAGCGGCTGGGGCGCGACCTTCTTGCCGCCGGCGGTGACCAGGAGGTCCTTGAGCCGGTCGGTGATGCGCAGGTTGCCCTCCTCGTCCAGATGGCCGATGTCGCCGGTGTGGAACCAGCCGTCGCGGATCGCAGCACGCGTCGCCTCGTCGTTCCGGAAATAGCCCTGCATGACGTTGGGACCGCGGGTGATGATCTCGCCTTCGGCGCCAAACTTCACTTCGACCTTCGGGATGGGCGGGCCCACGGCACCCGGGCGCTCGAGCCCCGGGCGGTTCAGGCAGATGACCGGCGAGGTCTCGGTGAGTCCGTAGCCCTCGATGATCGGGATGCCGATGGCGAAGAAGAACTCCATGACCTTGGGTCCGAGCGGCGCGCCACCCGAGATGCAGTAGCGGATGCGGCCGCCGACCCGCTCGCGCACCTTCGCACCCACCAGCTTGTCGGCGACGCCGGCGGCGAGGCCGAGCAACGGGCCCGGAGCCTTGCCCTTGAACCGCAACTGCGCGACCTGGCGGCCCACTCCCAAGCCCCAGTGGAAGATGGCGCGCTTGAGTGGCGGCTGGTTGCCGGCGTTCTCCATGACGCGTGCGTACACCTTCTCGTAGAAGCGCGGCACGCCGGTGAGAACGGTGGGGTGCACTTCCTGCGCGTCGGCGGCCACGGTGTCGACACTGCGCGCGTAGGCGATGGTGCAGCCGCCCGCGAGCATGGCGTAGAGCCCGGCCATGCGCTCGAAGATGTGGCACAGCGGCAGGAACGACA
This sequence comes from bacterium, assembly GCA_031360075.1. Lineage (GTDB taxonomy): Bacteria > Eisenbacteria > RBG-16-71-46 > RBG-16-71-46 > RBG-16-71-46 > JAIOPA01. Next base: position 9,654 of record JANMAX010000321.1, read on the forward strand.
GACACGTGTCGGTGGGCTTCAGCGCCACCACTTGGAGGCTGGCTTCGACGTTCGAGGCGATGTTGTCGTGCGTCAGCATCGCGCCCTTGGGGTCGCCCGTGGTGCCCGAGGTATAGATGACGGTGGCGAGATCGCCGGGGCGAGTGGCATCGGCCATGGCGCGGAACGCCTGCGGTTCAGCAAGCCGGCGGCGCTCGCCGTCGGCCAGCACTTCGGCCCAGAGCTTGATGCGCGGGTCGCGCGCCGTGGGCGAGGGATCCATGACCACGATGGTGGCCAGGCGCGGCAGCGAGTCGGCCACCGCCAGCAGTTTCTCGAGTTGTGCGCTGCTCGAAAGCACGCACACGCGCGCCTCGGCGTTATCGAGTATGTAGCGCACCTGCGGTGCGGTGAGCGTCGGGTAGATCGGGACGGTGACCGCACCCTGACCGAGTGTGGCGAGGTCGGTGATGGGCCACTCGTAACGGTTCTCGCTCAGCAGTGCGACGCGGTCGCCGCGGCGCACGCCGAGCGCGGCGAGCCCGAGCGCCAGCCCCTCGACGTCCGTGCGGGCCCGTTCCGACGACAGCGACTCCCAGCGGCCGCGACCGGCGGTGTCCGGCAGGCGCCGCATGAAGTGCGCGGGCTTGCGGTACTGCTCCACTGAATCGAGGAAGATGCTGATGAGCGTCTTCGACATGACTCCTCCGTGCGCGGTCGATCGTGGCCGATGAAACGTCCGAGCGCCCACGGCGCGGGAACCGCAATTGGTATCACCACCGTCAGGAGAGTGCCAAGCCCGGGCTCGCGCAGGAGCGGACTCCCCGGGCGAGCGGAACGCCATGGTCCGCTGGGACCACATGGTTGACAAGCCCGAATCGTGCGGAGCAAGGTGGCGTGAACATGTGGCGAACGCTGCGCCACGTGCCGCGTCACATGCTGTGCCACACGCTCGCGCAGGAGGATCGCCATGAACCGCTTACGGCATCGCCCCGACCGTTCTTGCCGGACCCAGTGGCGTGGCCCCGTGCTCGGATTCCTGTGCCTCGCCGTGCTCGCCCCGGGTGTTCTCGGCGCACGTACGCTCGAGGAAGCGCTCGCGGCGGGCGACCAGGCCTATGCCGCCGCCAGACTGGAGGACGCGCAGCGGGCCTATGCCGAGGCAGTTCAGGTGGCGCCGAACCAGGTCGTGGCACTGTGCCGGCTGTCGCGCGTCGAGTCCGAACTCGGTGAGTCGCAGAAGGGCGACGTCCAGCGCGCGACCTTCGCGAACGCCGTGGCCCATGCCCGCGATGCCGTGCGCGTGGCGCCGGATTCGGCCGGGCCGCACGTCTGGCTGGCGGTGGCCCTCGGGCGCCAGGCGCTCCGCGAGGGGCCGCGCACCAGGCTGGCCATCTCCAAGGAGATCAAGTCCGAGGCCGACCGCGCGCTGGCGCTCGATGCCGGTATCGGTCGCGCGTGGCACGTCCTGGCGGTGTGGAACGTGAAGATCTCAGGCCTGAACGCCATCGAGCGCATGGCCGCGAACGCCGTGCTGGGCGGCGTGCCGAAGGGCGCGTCGTATGCGAACGCCGAGAGCGCGTTCCAGAAGGCGATCGCGCTGGAGCCCGCGTATATCAATCACCGGCTCGAGTACGGAAGGTTGCTGAAGGACCTGAGGAAGACCGCGGACGCCCGCCGCGAACTGGAACAGGCCGTGGCGTTGCCGGCCACCAGCAGTGCACTCGATGCGCGCTACCAGAGCGAAGCACGCGCGTTGCTGGAGCGACTGCGACGCTGATGGGAGCGCTCGGGGGCTGGGTCCTGACGGGAGTCCGTACGCCGTTCGCCAAGGCGGGCTCGGTGTTCAAGCGAATCCCGAGCTATGAGCTTGGCCGCATCGCGGCCGCCGAAGTCATCGCACGCAGCGAACTCGACCCCGCACGTATCGACGAGGTCGTGTTCGGCCACTGCGCGATGCCCGCCGAAGCCGCGAACTCGTCGCGCATCGTCGCGCTGCGTGCGGGCGTGCCCGAGCACGTGCCCGCCGTGACCGTGCACCGGAACTGCGCGTCGGGCATGGAGGCGGTGGCGAACGCCTGCCACCGGATCGGCTCGGGCGACGCCCGGCTGGTGCTGGCGGGCGGCATGGAATCCATGAGCCTGATACCGCTGCAATACACGTTCGAGTACTCGGACTTCCTCGAAGGGCTGATGCGCGCCAAGACGCCGCTGGCCAAGCTGGGCGCACTCGCACGCTTCAGGCCGCGCATGCTCACCCCGCGCATCGCCATCGTCGAGGGGCTCACCGATCTGGTGTGCGGGCTCAACATGGGGCAGACCGCCGAGGTGCTGTCGCGCGAGTTCAAGATCACGCGCGAACGCCAGGACGCGTTCGCGCTGCAGAGCCACCAGCGCGCTATCGCTTCGCGCGACAAGCTGCGTGACGAGATCGTGCCGGTGTACCCGGGCCCCGGCTACGCAGCGGTGCGTGACGATGTCGGTCCGCGCGACGGCCAGACGCTCGAAGCACTCGCAAAACTCAAGCCGTACTTCGATCGCAGGAACGGCACCGTCACGGTGGGCAACAGTTGCCAGATCACCGATGGTGCCGCCGCGCTGCTGATCGGCGATGACGACACCGCGAAGAGCTGGCCGACGCCGCCATTGGGGCGCATCCGCAGCTTCGCGTTCGCGGGTCTGGCGCCCGGCCGCATGGGGCTCGGACCGGTGTTCGCCATGGCCAAGGCACTCGCGAAGGCCGAGTTGTCGCTCACCGAGATCGAGGTGTTCGAGATCAACGAGGCATTCGCCGCCCAGGTGCTGGCGTGCATCGAGGCGGCGAAGTCCGAGAAGTTCTGCAAGGACGAGTTGGGTCTGGACAAGCCGTTGGGTGAGATCCCCGAGGATCGTCTGAACGTCAATGGCGGTGCCATCGCGCTCGGTCACCCGGTGGGTTCGAGCGGCGCACGGCTCATCCTCACGACGCTGAACGAGATGCGCCGCCGCGGCGCTCGACTCGGGCTGGCGTCGCTGTGCGTCGGCGGCGGACAGGGGGCGGCGTTCGTGCTGGAGAGGCCATGAGTCCGGTGTTCGAGGTCCGGCGCCGTGACGGCGGCATCGCGCATCTGGTCGTGGACCACCCGGCGCGCAAGCTGAACGTGCTGGACGCCGACGCCGTGTCGTCACTGGAAGCGGCACTCACCGATCTCGAGGCCGCGCCGCCGCAGGGCGTGGTCGTGGTGAGCGGCAAGCCGGGCAGCTTCATCGCCGGCGCCGACGTCGAAGCCATCGGCGCGGTGGACGACGCCGTGCAGGTGCTGGCCATGATCCGCCGCGGCCAGGCCGCCTACGCGCGCCTTGCGGCACTGCCGTGCGCGACCGTGGCCGCCATAGACGGCGTGTGCCTGGGCGGGGGCACCGAACTGGCGCTGGCTTGCGACTCACGCATCGCGAGCGAGGAACCTCGCACGCAGATCGGCTTGCCCGAGGTCATGCTCGGCATCCTGCCCGCGTGGGGCGGCACGACGCGCCTGCCGCGCCTGATCGGGCTGCCCGCCGCGCTCGACATGATCCTCACCGGCCGCGCGCTCGATGCGCGCCGCGCCGAACGGATCGGGCTGATCGCGCGTGCGGTGCCCGCCGCGTGGCTCATCGAACGTGCCGAAGCCCATCTGGCCGCCGTGGCCAAGCGCGCACCCGAGAGGCGCCGCGACCGCTTCCGGCCGCGCGGTCCCGGCGATTGGTTCCTGTCGCGCACCGCGCCCGGGCGCTCGATCGTGTTCGGCCAGGCCCGCAAGGGCGTGCTCGCCCGCACCGGCGGCATGTACCCGGCACCGCTCGCCGTGCTGAGTGTGCTCGAGCGCACCGCCGGCCTGCCCGTGGCGCAGGGTCTCGCCGCCGAAGCCGAGACCGCGGCACCGCTGGTCGTGGGCGCGGTGTGCAAGAACCTCGTGCGCATCTTCCGGCTTTCGGAGTCGGCCAAGCGCGCCAACGTCGTGTCCGATCCGGCTCTGAAGCCCGAGACGATCCGTCACATGGCATTGATCGGTGCGGGCGTGATGGGCGCCGGTATCGCCGAGCTGGCGAGCCGCATGGGCATCGACGTGCGCATGCGCGAGATCAAGCCCGAGGCGCTCCAGAAGGGCCTGCACACCGTGCGCGCGGTGATCGACGAGCGCGGCCGCAAGAAGCGCCAGCCGCAGCGCGAGAAGGACGCTCAGATGGCGCACATCCTGCCGACGCTCGACTTGACCGGCATGGCGCACGCCGACTTCGCCATCGAAGTGGTGGTCGAGGATCCCGACGTCAAGCGCCGCGTGTTCGCCGAACTGGAGGTGCGCGTGCCACCGACGGCGCTGCTGGCGAGCAACACCAGCAGCCTGTCCGTGAACGCGCTGGCCGAAGGGCTGCTGCATCCCGAGCGCTTCGTGGGGTTTCACTTCTTCAACCCCGTGCACAAGATGCCGCTGGTCGAGGTCATCCGCGGCGAGAAGACCAGTGACCAGGCGCTCGTGACGGCCGTCGGTCTGGCGCGCCGGCTCGGCAAGACGCCGGTGGTGGTGAAGGACTCGCCCGGGTTCGTGGTGAACCGCGTGCTGATGCCTTACCTGCGCGAAGCGCTGCATCTGCTGGAAGAGGGCTACGCCGTGGCCGACATCGATGCCTCGATGAAGCGCTTCGGCATGCCCATGGGTCCGTTCGAGGTGGTCGACGAAGTCGGCCTGGACGTCGCGTTCAAGGTCGCCGGGGTGCTGTCAAAGGCGTTCCCCGAGCGCATGCAGCCGTCGCCCGCCTTGGAGAAGCTGATCGCCGCGGGCCGGCTGGGCCGGAAGAACGGCTCAGGGTTCTATCGCCATCAGGGCCGCAAGCGCACGGTCGACCCGGCGGTGCGCGGCCTGTTGGGCTTGAGCCAGGTGCGCCGGCCGAACACGGTCGACGCGCTATCCGAACGCATGGTGCTGGCCATGATCAACGAATCGGCGCGCTGCGTGGAGGAGGGCATCGTCTCGGGCCCCGAGCAGGTCGATCTCGCCATGATCTTCGGCGCCGGCTTCCCGCCCTATCGCGGCGGTGTGTTGCGGCACGCCGATGCCACCGGGCTGCAGGCGATCGCCGACCGCCTGAAGTCGCTGCGCGCCGAGAAGGGCCCGCGTTTTGAGCCGTGCGCGCTGCTGGTGAGCAAGGCGGCGGCGGGCGAGACGTTCACGGGGTTCGCGAGCGCGTAATACAGCAGGTCCGGAGTGCGCCGAGAACCTTCGGTAAGCTGGTGCTGGCCTAGCTTCAGGTCCTGAGCCCCTGTATTCTGTGAGTCTCCGAACTCAGCGGTTGCGGTTCAACTTGGACGTCGCCACTCCGGGCTTGACCAGTGCGCTAACGCAAACGCATCGCTGCCGCACTGCATGTAGCGTGGCGTGCCGGCGCCGCGCAGCGAGATTCAACGATCAGCACGTACTTCGTGTTCAGGGAGGTCTTCAGATGGCGAGGCAGGTTCCAATGGGTACTCCGATGAACGCGAAGCCAGGAAGCCCGGACTGGTACCAGCTTGGTAGTGGGGGGGGGGTAAGCTGGCAGGTCCACCTCTGCGTGCTGCTTCTGACGCTCAGCGGGTTTGCAGCACTGCTCTATGAGCTGGTCTGGTTTCAACAAGTAGAACTCGTCATCGGTTCTTCTGCTGCTTCGCTGGGAATCCTCCTCAGCGTTTACATGGGCGGGATGTTCGCCGGCAGTATCCTCCTTCCTCGCCTTGTCCCAGCCAGCGCCCCGCCATTCCGTGTGTACGCCGCGATCGAGTTGGGGGTGGCTGTATGCGCGGCTCTGCTCTGGCTGGAGTTGCCGTTGCTCAACAGGGTCTATGCGGTGATCGGCGGCCAAGGCGCATCCGGTCTCGTCCTGCGCGGCATCCTTTGTGCGATCTGTCTGCTGCCTCCGACCATCCTCATGGGCGCTGCGCTTCCGGCGCTTTCTCGTTGGGTCAAGAGCACGAGCAGCGGTGTCAGCACGATTGGGTTGCTGTACGCCAGCAACACCGTCGGCGCTGTTGCTGGCTGTCTGCTCGCCGGGTTCTATCTGATGCGCGTCCACGACATGGCATCCACCGTGGCGCTGGCGATGGCAGTCAACGTACTCCTTGCAGGAGTCAGCTACCTCGTGCCATTGAAGCTCCAGGGCAAGGGGCGAGAGCCTATCCTGCCCGCCGAGCCGCTGCCTCCGGCCTTCGGTGCGACCAGCGCACACGTCGTGATCTTTCTCTCGGGGCTTTCCGCGTTTGGGGGCGAGGTCGTCTGGACACGGTTGCTCGCATTGCTCCTTGGCGCGACGGTCTACACGTTCTCCATCATCTTGGCAGTGTTCCTGGCCGGGATCGCAATCGGGGGCTGGGTAGGTGCCCAACTTGTGCGCACCTCGACCCGGCCGCTGCGCGATCTTGGCATGGTGCAGGCGTTGCTCGCGCTGGCCATCGCGTGGGCGACCTTCGTGATCAACCAGTCCCTGCCCTTCTGGCCGATCGCACCAGCCCTCTCCGAGAACCCTTGGAACAACTTTCAGTTGGACTTGATTCGCTGCCTCTGGGCTCTCATGCCAGCGGCGCTCTTGTGGGGCGCCAGCATGCCCTATGCGATGGCCGCGGCGTCACGCGGGCAGGACGCGGGAGAGCTCGTGGCCACGGTCTATGCCGCCAACACAATCGGCGCGGTGGCGGGCGCACTGCTTTTCACCTTCGTCTTGGTCCCAGGTTTCGGTACGCAGGGGGCGCAACGCTTCATGATCGTCGTGGCGCTGATCGCGAGCGCCACCGCTGTTGCGCCGCTCCTGTCGAACGCCGCCCAGGATCTTCGCCGTACAGGCACCGTGGCTGCGGTTGCGGTCGTGATGCTGTTCGGCATCGCCCAGGTGGGAAGGGTTGCACCCGTGAACGGAGAGGTGCTGGCGTTCGGACGTTCGCTGGCCTATCGCATGGGGCTGCAGGATCCACGAACTGGGAGCCGGGTCCCGCTCCCCAGGATCCTGTACGCCGGTGAGGGGATCAACGAGTCGATCGCCGTATCGGATGATGGCCGAGTACGTCTGTTCCATGTGAGCGGGAAGATCGAGGCATCCACTGCACCCAAGGACATGAAGCTTCAGCGCTTGCTCGGGCTCGTGCCTGCCGTGACCCACCCAGAGCCGAAGTCCGTACTCATCGTTGGGTTCGGCGCAGGCGTCACCTCGGGGACGTTCATCGACTGCCCGAGCGTGAAGCGCATCGTCATCTGCGAGCTGGAGCCGCTGATCCCCAAGAAGATCGGGCCGTTCTTCGCTGAGGCGAATCATCACATCGTGGATGACCCGCGGGTTCAGCTCGTCTACGACGACGCGCGACACTTCATGCTCACGACCAAAGAGAAGTTCGACATCATCACCTCCGACCCGATTCATCCCTGGGTAAAGGGCTCCGCAGTGCTCTACAGTAAGGAGTACTTCCGTCTGGTGCGAGAGCACTTGAACCCTGGCGGCGTAGCCACCCAATGGGTACCGCTCTATCAGAGCAGCGAGTCCACGATCAGGGGGGAGATCGCGACCTTCATGAACGTCTTCCCCGAGGGCACGGTCTGGGCGAACCTCGAGAACGAGCAGGGCTACGATCTGGTGCTCATGGGCGGGACCGAGCCACCGCGCATAACTCTCGATGACGTCGCCTCGCGCCTTGCGCGTCCAGACCACGCTCGTCTGGTGGCATCGATGCGGGAGGTTGGATTTGGGACGTGGTCGGACCTCCTCTACACCTATGCCGGACGAGGTCGTGACCTGCAACCCTGGCTGGCGGGATCATTCCTCAACGAAGACAAGAGCCTGAGGCTCCAGTTCCAGGCCGGGATGGAATCGTTGGTCGAGCAGGAAGCGGATATCTACGCCGAGATGCACAAGTACCGGAGTTTTCCAACGGACCTTTTCGTCGGTTCCCCGGCGCTCGTGAACGAGATGATGGTGAAGGGGAACTAGTAGGACGCTCGCCCAGCGGCCAACGAGACCGTGGTTCTCGCGGAGGTACCCCAAACCTCCCGGGAACTGGAAGTCCGGGTTGGCGGAAGCGGCGTAGGGCCCGGTGCGCATTCGTGCCTGCGGTAGCCCAACCAGTGGCCTTTGGCCGTCCTTGAACCCCGCTGCCCCTCGCTGCGTCCAAAGGCGACCCGCGTGTGCGCCGCCGCGGACCTAGTCGTACCCCGTGCAGGACGTCTCGCCGTGCGGGTGACACCCCGTGCCGCCGACCCGGTCGTGAGGAGGTTGCATGCAGCCGCATCTGAAGCTCGTGGGCGGTGATGCCGAGCCTGTGCCGCCCGCGCCGGACTCCGTTCCGGCCGAACCGTCTGTCGCCGCGATCGCGCTTGTTCCCGCCATCGCGCCCGTCATCCCCGACGACGGCACGCTGCTCGATGCCTATTCCGAGGCCGTGATCGGCGCGGTCGAGCGCGTCTCGCCCTCGGTGGTCAAGATCGACGTCGAGCATGCCGCCCGCCGCGGTGGCGGCTCGGGCTCGGGGTTCGTGTTCACCACCGATGGCTTCGCGCTCACCAACAGCCACGTCGTCCATGGTGCGCGCAAACTCACCGCCATGCTCGCCGATGGCCGGCGCGTGCCCGCCACACTCGTGGGCGACGATCCCGACACCGATCTCGCCGTGGTGCGCCTGCAGGCCGACGGCTTGCCGGCGGCGGTCCTGGGCGAGTCGTTGAAAGTGCGCGTTGGGCAGGTGGCCATCGCGATCGGCAATCCACTGGGCTTCCACGCCACGGTCACGACCGGCGTGGTCAGTGCGCTCGGCCGTTCGCTGCGCGCGCAATCGGGCCGGCTCATCGACGACGTGCTGCAGACCGATGCGTCGCTGAACCCGGGCAACTCGGGCGGGCCACTGGTGAACTCACGCGGCGAGGTGATCGGGGTCAACACCGCCATGATCCTGCCCGCGCAGGGCATCTGCTTCGCCATCGCCATCGACCTCGCCAAGTTCGTGGCCATGAGCCTCATCCACGACGGCCGCATCACGCGCGGCTGGATCGGTGTGGGCGGCCAGAACGCGCGGCTGCGCCGGCACCTGGTGCGCCGTCACGAGCTGCCGCAGGAAACAGGTGTTCTGGTGTTGTCTGTGGAAAAGCACAGTCCGGCCGAACGCACCGGCCTGCGCGAGGGCGACGTCATCGTCTCGCTGGGCGGCACCGCTGTGGCCGGGGTCGACGACCTGCACAAGCGGCTCACGCACCAGAGCGTCGGCACACACATGCCGATCGCCGTGCTGCGGAACTCGGAAGTGGTCGAGTTCGAGGTCGAACCGGTGACGCGCCCGGCGGTTTAGGAAACCGCTGCTCTATCCGTCTGAGCTACGGGGCCGATGCTGCAGTCTAACCCGTTGTCCGACTTCGCGGAAGCCGGCCTCGTCGTGCGCCTGCAGCAACCCGAATTGGGCGGGGCAACGGTGCAGTAGACCGCTGCTCTCTGAGGAGTCTCGCGAAGATCCTCTGCAACTTGGCTACGCGATGAACGCGCCGTCGGACTACTACGAGAACGGTGTCAAAGCACGTCCGCTCGTGTCCGGGGCTGTCCGCTCAAACGAGAAGCCCTCGCAACTCGAACTACTACGAGGGCTTCGGAATCAGCGCTGTCCGCAATGACTTGGCATGATGTGTTCGATCCCCTCCTCTGTGTTTGTCGCGTCGCTCCCAGCTTAGTCTAGCACGGTGACCCGACCGGTGAGATCGGCATCGCTTCCGAATCGAGCTCGAAGGAGATAGGTGCCACTCGGAGCGAGGGAACCGTCTTGTAGGCGGCGATCCCACATCGCGACAAACACACCGCCGTTGGCCCTAACAGCGCCACGCCACACGCGTCGCCCCGCGGCGTCAAAGATCGTGATCGTGCCCTCCTTGGTACCCGAGGCTGGGAATCGCCCCGAGAGCAGCACCGCACCCGTCGTGGGGTTCGGAGATACGCGCAACACGGGAAATGCCCCGTCGTGAGGCCCATCGTCAACGGCGGTCGTGGGGCCGCGCAACCGTCCGGTCAAGTGAAAGTCGCCACACTCCCCTCCCACTCCGTCGACGCCGAGATAGTAGGTGCCGCTCGAGGAGAAGAGGTGGTGAAGCGTGGCGACGCTGGCGGTATCGGAAACCTCGAGAATCTGGCTGGCGGCTACGCAGGACGTCACGGCGGTATCGCACGCGGTCATCAGATACAGCGCCGCCTGCCAATCGCCGGCCAAGTTCACGTCGATCGTGTCGCCAGCTGCGGCATTGAATCGGTAGAAGACATCACCGCCCGACAGATTGTCGGAAGTGCACGAAAGTGAATTCGCGTGGTAGGGGTTGAGGCTGTTGTTTGCGCTGCAGGTGTACCCAGCGAACTCAAAGTTGCCGGCCGGCAGGACCTGCGCGGTCGCACACAAGTCATTGGCCGGGGCGACGGGGAATGGCACGAAGTCGCCTATGATGAGGTCGTCCACCGCAAAATCGGCACCGTTGGTGCCGGCTACCCGGAACGCGAACTGAACCGAGTCGCCCAACCATGTCGAGACGTCGACGACACGACGGCGATACTGGAACTCTTCGCCCGGTCCCTCATTGAGCAGTGACCACAGTTGGGTCCAAGTTCCTGAGCCTTGCGGACGGATGAGGCACGTAGCGTTTGCCTGCGCCGCCCACGTTCGATTGCCGAGCCAATAGAACTGCAAGCCGCGGTCGCTTGGAGCCAGCAAGGTCTTGGGCGAAATCAGCCATTCATCGACAGTCCCCGCGGACTTTCCTCCGACAACGGCCGCGCCCGTTCCACCCTGCACGTAGGCTCCGTCCGTCTGACGGCCCAGAAGTGGGGCGTCGGCTGACCCGCGCTGGTTACCGTCCAGCCAGCAGGCGGAAACGTCGCCCCATCGAACGACTCCCCCAAAGAGAGCGCGGCAGCAGTTCCGACCGGGCTGACCATCGAGCCACGCTTCGTCCATGGTTGGGCGGGCGTCTGCAGTGAGGCCGGCGCGGAACCAGCGAAGGTTGGCGCGCCACCCGGCGTGATCGCATTGGAGATACCTGAGACGATGCCAGAGGCGACCAGGCCCTGGTTTCCTGCCTGTCGAATCTTCTGTTGCTGACACTGATTGCTGATGAAGCAGACTTCGGCAAGGATCGATGGCACATACGGCCACTTGATGACGATGAAGCCCGCCTGCTTCACGCCGCGATAGCTGTTGCAGCCCATGAAGGCGCCCGGCGTGTTCAGGATGAGCTTGTTGTAGACCGAAATCGCCAGGCCGCTGTCCGCCCGATAGGCATTGGCCAACTGCGGGCCCGCCCGGTACCGACCGTAATAGACCTCGGTGCCGAGTGGGCTCGCGCTTTTGTTCGAGTTCATGTGAATGCTGACGAACGCCTGGCAGGTGCCGATCTCGGCGGCTTCGTTTGCTTCAAGTCCGTTCGCCATTCCGACCCGCTGTGGGAGCGTCGGATAGTTGTCGCCGTAGCGCGTCATGAACGTGAAGAAGCCAGCCGTGCCCAGCAGATTGAAGACCTTGGTTGAGACCTCAAGCGTGGCCGCCTTCTCCGGATACACGGAGACCTTGTCGAAGCCGGTCGCGCCAGAGTCGCGCCCACCGTGCCCTGCATCGAGCCAGATATCGATGTCTGCCGCCCGCGCCAACGGTGGGCTGGGATCAATGGACCCCAGAGTGAGAAGGCCAAGGAGCGTCACCAGCGCGCCGACTCGCGCCCGAGATCCGAGTGACGAGTGAATTCTCATTCTGCCACCTCGTTGCAGCTACTTCATGTGTTGCTTCAAGTCCACAACCAAGGTCTCCCGTTGACCCTGAGGGGCTTGCTGTTCTCTGGTGAAGAGAAGCCGGCGACTGTCCACCCATCGTGGAGCCACGTTCGCTCGGCCTTCAGCCGTGACAGCCCGCACGCGACGACCATGGACATCATAGATCCAGATGTCGGCTTCGAGTACATCTTCCGTGTCGGCCAACCGTGTCGGCCGAGAAGCGGCGAGCATGCGGGAGTCCGGCGACCAGCCGAGATCGTATTCGCTGTAGACTTGGAGCGTATCCAGTGCCTGGGACCGGCCGGTCTGCGCGTCGACGAGATAGAGGACGCTTGCCGCTCCACCAGGGAGAGTCGCGCTCACGGCGAGGTACTTCGCGTCCGGAGACCAGCGGTATCGCACGGCATTCACCGTGGGGAGAGGGTACAGCGTGTCGGGCTCCCCGATGGCAACGATGCAGAGGCTCCACGGGAACGTGCGGGACATCCAGACCGTGCAGGCGAGCCGCTCGCCTACGGGTGCCCAGCGAGGCTTGGTTGCGTAGCGATCTATGAGCAGATGTGTGGAGTCGCCGCCCGTCGGGTGCGAGAGGTACAGGCGGGGGTGATGCAACTGGTCGGCTTTCATGAATGCGACCATGCCGCGAGGCCCCGGTGCGACGTTGCCGTTCTCTGGTTCCCGTAGCAAGGGAACCGTGTCCTCGAATGCCGCCTCGCCAGCTAGTGCCGGCCGAGGGCTGGCAACCGCCAGGCCGTAGGTGCCCGTGGACGTCAGAGTGGTGCCAGCCGTTCGCGATTCCTGCAGGCAGCCAGGCGCCACGATGGTACTGGCCAAGGCAAGGACCAATGCGATGCGTGTCGTCATCGACGTTGTGGTCATCGGCTTCCTCCGGCCGCAGTCTACTCCAACCAGGAGCAGCGACCGCGGCGGTCATGGTTCAGGCGACCTGTGCTCGGAGTGGCTACGACCTTGGCTACGATAACCGTGTCAAAGCCTGTCCGCTCGTGTCCGGGGCTGTCCTCTCAAACGTGAAGCCCTCGCGCCAGCATCTGACGCGAGGGCTTCGACATGAGCGCTGCCACCAATGGCTTGCGTGAAGGTGTTCGATTCGCCCCCAAAAATGCCCGGGAGTGATTAGATGAGATGAAGCGGCCGACCCCCAGCCCGACGTGGTACCCGTTGCCGGGGCCACAGGAGTAACGCGGTCAGTGCCGCACCAGCTGGGAGGTCAGCCATGGAGCATATTGGCATCGACGTGCACAAGAACGAAAGCCAGATCTGCAGGCTCACCGAAGACGGCGAGATCATCGAGAAGCGTGTCGCCACACGACACGACCGCTTCGCGGCGGTGCTTGGCTCTCTTCCCCGAGCTCGCATCCTGATCGAGGCTTCGACCGAGAGCGAGTGGGTCGCCCGCTGCCTCGAGGAGCTTGGGCACGGAGTGATCGTCGCCGCCCCGATCGCATGATCCTCTTGCGCCGGCAGCCTGCGCGCTGCCACGAACGAGCGCGGACAGAAGGCTGAGGAACCTCGCTGAGGAAGACGGCTCACTCGTTGAGAGCAGGAGCACCCGGGATCAACCCCATCAAGCAGGACATCGCGAAGATCACACTTGACGAGGGCCGGCCGCTTCACAGAAGGAAACCGCTGCTCTGCCCGGCACGCTCTGCAGCGGGACGAACGCGCAGGCCGCAGCATGAGTTCGACTTGCGCGGCGGGCAGAACGTCGCTTTGCTGCCGGCTCGCCTCGCTCAGGAACAACGTTGCTACGGTCCGGTCCGAACGCGGCTCGGGTGACGCTCGCTCAGCGACAGCGTGCCACCTTTCCCGGCATTGCCTGACCAGCAGCCACGCTGCCCGAGCCGCCCGATCAGGCGGGCACCCCACGCTCACGGAGCGCCCTGCGAACGCATGCCGTTGTCCCTATCGCCCGCGCACCGTTGCTCACTCACGCGCTTCCCGCGCGCTCGCAGCGCGGCTTGTGTTCTCGCCGCGTTCGCCTGCTCCGCTCGTGCGCGCGATGCCGCGCGCTGTTCACGCATGTGCGCCTCGCCGTAAACACGCTCGGCCTCGTGCTGGTTATGGACGACGCACAGCAGGCGCACATTCTCGACCGTCGTCTGACCGCCGCGTGCGAACGGGATCACGTGGTCGAATTGTAGATTTATGCGTTCCGTGCAGCGCCGGCCGTCGGGGTCCTTGAATGCGCACTGGTAGCCATCGCGCTCGGAGACCGCGCGCACGACGGCATGCGGCACATGGTGACCGTTCGTGCTGGCGGGCGCTTCGCGCGGCTGCGATGTCGCG
>JANMAX010000351.1:0-13308 GCA_031360075.1 bacterium
GCTCGAGGTCATGCAGCGCAAGAGCGCCGCCCCGGCATGGGTGAGGGAAGACACCGAGTGATCCCGAACGATCCTGCGGGCGGTGCGCCGGTCGCTCGCGTGCCCGCGCTCATCGTCACGCACGCCGATCTGGCGCAGGCGCTGGTGCGCGCCGCCGAGCGCGTGGCCGGCACCATCGAGGACGTCGTGCTGCTGTCCAACGAGGGCCTGTCGCGCGCCGATCTCGAGGCTGCCATCGAGACCCGTGTGCAGGGCTGGACGCGCGGTGGTCTGTTGCTCACCGACTTCTGGGGCGGCTCTTGCCATACCTGCGGCGCCTCTGCGGTGCGGCGGCACGGCGAGCTGATCATCGTCACCGGCATCAACCTGCCGCTGCTGCTGGACTACCTGTACAACCGCGACAAGCTCGGCGTGGGCGAACTCGCGGAGCGCCTGCAGCAGAAAGGTCGTGACAGCATCCGGATCCAGCGTGGTGTCATCGCATGAGCTGGGTCCTGCACCGTGTCGATGACCGCTTGATCCATGGCCAAGTGCTGGTGGCATGGGGCCAGCGCCTGTCGCCGGACCGCATCTGGGTGGTCGATGACGGCGTCGCCGCGAGCGATTGGGAACGCGACCTGTTCCGCGACTCGGCGCCCGACATCGAGGTGCGCATCGCGAACGTGGCCGAGGCCGTCGCGGCGCACGCCACCGAGGCCGCCGCCGGGGGCAGGGCGTTCCTGCTGGTGCGTGATCTCGCGACCGCGCGCCGCCTCGTCGAGGGCGGCGCCACAGCCGGCGACTGGAACATCGGCGGGCTGCATTACGCGCCCGGCAAGGACAAGGTCAGCGACTACGTCTACCTGGATGCCGCTGATCGCGATGACGCACGCGCGCTGCTGCGGGCAGGCGTCGGGTTGGTGGTGCAGGACGTGCCCGCTTCGCGCCCGCAGACGCTCGGGTCGATGGACGCGGCTCTGGCGTCGTGAAGCTCCCACTCCTCGGCACCTTGCTCGCCGGCGGACTCGCCGCACTCGATGCGACTCCGGTCGCGCAGACGCTGGCGTCGCAGCCGCTCGTGACCGCGACCCTGCTCGGCCTGTTGTGGGGCGACTGGGCGACCGCCGTCGCGGTCGGCACGGTGCTGCAGATCCTCGCCGCGAGCACGCTGCCGATCGGCGCGCGCACGCCCGAGGACTACGCCATCGGCGGTGTGGTGGGTGCCGGAGTCGCGCTCATGATCGCCGCGCGCGCGCCGTTCGAGCACGTCCGGCAGGCCGCCGCGCTGATCGGCGTGCTCACCGGCATGGTCGCGGCCATCGCGGGCGTACCGCTGCTGCGCTGGCAGCGCCGGCGCAACGAAGGTCTGGCACGCTGGTGCGAAGCCGAACTGCGCGCCGGCCGTGAGGGTGCACTGGGTCGGGCCAACGCCGCTGCCTTGTCGCTGGCGTTCGCGGTCGGCTTGGCCACGACCGCGGTGTGGCTGGGAGTGAGCTATCTGGGCGCGGGCTGGGCCGAACGGGAGTCGCTGCGGCTCGCCAGTGCATGGCACTTGCTGCAACCGCTCTGGCTTGGCTTCGGCTTCGCGCAATTGCTGCATGCCTTCGTGCAGCGGCGGCTCGAACGCGCCGGCGTGTTCGCGGCCGCGCTTGTGGGTGCATGGTTGGTCATCGTCGCGGGGGCGCCATGAGCGAGCCCGTGGAAGCGTCCGCGGCAGCGCCCGGGCGCGCCCGCGGCCGGCTGGGCCGCGGGACGCTGCTCGCGATCGGGTTGCGCGCGAACCTGCTGCAGGCGGCATGGAACTTCGAGCGCCAGCAGGGCATTGGCTGGGCGTTCGCGCTGGCACCGGCGCTTCGTCGTTTGTATCCGCTTCGCGCTGAACGGCTCGAGCGGCTGGCCGAGCACACGGCGTACTTCAACACCCAGCCGACGCTGGCCTCGCTGGCGCTGGGTGCGGCCGCACGCGCCGAGGAGGAGCGTGCCGCGGGTACCGGTGGTGATGCCGCCAGCATGGCCCGGCTGAAGGCGGCGCTCGGTTCGACCCTCGCCGCGATGGGCGACCGGCTGTTCTGGTTCTCGCTGCGTCCGTTCGCGGCCGCGGTGGGAGTGCTGCTGGCGCTCGCGCACCCCGACCGTTCGTGGGGGGCGGTTGCACTGTGGGCCCTCTATGCGCTGCCGCACCTCGGGCTGCGCTTCCTCGGAGTGCTGTGGGGGTATGACGCCGGGCCGTCGGTGCTGTCGGGCGCGTTCCGCGACCGGCTCGAGCACAGCGTGCGCTGGCTCGCGGTGCTGGGCTGCGCGGTGCTCGGGGTCGCGTTCGCCACGGCCCTGGCGCCCGCGGGCGAGCCGCGGCCAATCGCGGTACAGTGCGCGCTCGCTGGCGGGCTCGGCTTGGGCTTGATCACCGCCCAGCGTGCACGGCCGTCGCCGACGCGCTGGGCGCTCGCACTTGGAGTTCTCGGACTGGGCCTGGCCCTTCGGCAGCACCGATAGTTCGGACACGCGGTAGGGAGGCTTCGTGGCGGAGATCCAGTTGCTCATTCGCAATCAGCTCGGGTTGCATGCCCGGGCCTGCGCGCTGTTCGTGAAGACCTCGTCCCGGTTCAAGTCCGAGATCCTCGTGTCCCGGGACGATCTCGAAGTGAATGGCAAGAGCATCATGGGTGTCATGATGTTGGCGGCCGAGGAAGGCGCCACGATCCTCGTCAAAGCCACCGGCCCCGACGAGGCCGAAGCCCTGGCCGCGCTCAAGGAATTGGTAGACGGCAAGTTCGGGGGCGAACCGTGAGCCTGTCCGGTATCGCAGCCTCACCCGGTGTCGCGGTCGGGCCGGTGTACCGGCTCGAGCCCGAGGAACTGGGTGTGCGCGAGGCCGAGGTCGAGGCGGCCGACATCGAGCGCGAGGTCGCCTCGTTCGGGGCCGCGCTCGAAGCCTCGCGCCGTGACCTCGCGGCCATCCGTGACGGCATCGCAGCGGAACTCGGCGAGGACGCGGCGCGGATCTATGACGCGCATCTGCTGATCCTCGACGACCCCGAGATGATCGGCGCGGTCGAGCGTGGTGTGCGTGAACGCCACCGCAATGCGGCGTTCGTGTTCCAGGGCGTCATGGGCTCGGTGGCGGCTCGGTTCGAGAATTTCGCAGACGAGTACCTGCGTGAACGCCGCAGCGACATCCTCGACTGCGAACGGCGCGTGCTGCGGCATCTGCTCGGCACCGCACGGCGCACGCTCGATGACCTGCGCGAGCCGGTGATCATCGTGGCGCACGATCTGGGTCCGAGCGAGGTCGCGATGCTGCCGCGCGGCAAGGTGCTGGCGTTCGTGCTCGAGGTCGGCGGGCGCACGTCGCACGGCGCGATCGTCGCGCGTGGCCGCGGGATCCCGGCGGTTGTGAGCGTGCGTGGCGCGCTGCAGGCCGTGCATGCCGGCGACCGCATGGCCGTTGACGGGTTCTCGGGCGCGGTCGAGCTGAACCCCGACCCGGCGCGCGAGGTGTACTACCGCCGCCGGCTCGAGCGTTTGCGCCTGCAGGCCGGTTCGCTGCAATCGATGCTGGACCAGCCGGCCGTCACGCTCGATGGCCACCGGATCGAGCTGGGCGCCAACCTCGAGTTGCCGAGCGATGCGCCGCAGGCCACCGAAGCGGGCGCCGACGGCATCGGGCTGTTCCGGACTGAATTCTTCTACCTGAACCGCGTCGACCTGCCCTCGGAAGAAGAGCAGTACCAGGCCTATCGCGGAGTCACCGAGAGCATGGCCGGCAAGCCGGTGATCTTCCGCACCATGGACCTGGGCGGCGACAAGGTGGCGTCCTACCTGGGTATGACGCACGAGACCAACCCGTTTCTCGGGCTGCGCGGCATCCGGCTGGCACTGGCGAGCCCCGAGATGTTCCGCACGCAGATCCGTGCGATCTACCGCGCCTCGGCGCACGGCCGCGTCCGTATCATGTTCCCGATGGTGTCGAGTGTGGAGGAGCTGCTGCGCACGCTCGAGCTGCGCGACCAGGTGCTGGCCGACCTCAAGAAAAGCGGTGTCGCGCACGACCCGGAGGTCGAGACCGGGATCATGATCGAGACCCCGAGCGCAGTGTGGATGGCCGATGCACTCGCGGTGCACGCGCAGTTCTTCTCGATCGGCTCCAACGACCTGATCCAGTACACGCTCGCCATGGATCGAGACAACGAACGGCTCGCGCACCTCTACGAACCACTCGATCCGGCCGTGTTGCGCAGCATCCAGCACACCGTGCGCTGCGCGCATGCGGCCGGGCGCTGGGTGGGTGTGTGCGGCGAGATGGCAGGCGATCCGCACACCGCGGTCCTGCTGGTCGGCCTGGGCGTGGATGAGCTGTCGGTGAGCTGCTACGACCTGCCGCGCGTCAAGGCCGCGATCCGCTCGGTGCGGCTGGAGACCGCGCGCGCCGTGGCCGACCTGGCGGTGGCCTGCCCGTCCGCCGCACCCGTGCGTGCGCTGGTGCGCGACCGGATCGGCGCGCAGATGCCGAGCTACCTGGCCGTTGACCGCGAGTTCTCGGCGCCGGACCCCGCGACCGCGGACGGCGAGCGCGCGGAGAAGCGCGGCGCATGAGGACCCGATGAACGCGATCTCGCTGGAACCGCCGTTCGCCGCGCGCGACCCGCGCGACATGGCGGCGCTGATCGATGCGCTGCCCGACCACATCGACGAGGCGCTGGCGCACGTGGCGGCGCAGCCGTGGCGTTCGCCGCTGGCGTCGCCAGTGTTGCTCGCGCTCGGTGGCATGGGAGGGTCGGCCATCGCGGGAGAGTTGACCGCCGCGGCGTTCGCCGATACCGCCCCGCGACCGTTCCTCGTGGTGCGCGACTACCACTGGCCGGCGTGTGTGGGTCCCGGTGCTCTGGCACTTCTGAGCAGCAACTCCGGCAACACCGAGGAGACCCTGGCACTCGCGGCCGATGCGGTCGCGCGTGGCTTGAACTGTGTCGCGATGACGAGCGGCGGGGCGCTTGCGGACCTGGCGGTCCGGCATGGCTGGCCGCTCTACCGCCTGCCCGGCGGCATGCCCCCTCGTGCCGCCCTGTTCCATGGCTGGGTCCCGCTGACCGCGTTCGTGGCTGGCCTCGGCTGGTGCCCCGATCCCGCTCCGGCGTGGCGCGAGGCTTCGGCGCTGCTCCGCCGTCAGCGCGCACTGTGGGGGCCGCCCGTGCCCGAGTCGTCGAACCCGGTCAAACAGCTCGCCCGCGCGCTCGTCGGCCGCCCGTTGTTCGTGTATTCCGGTCCCGGAGCGCTCGCGGCGGTGGGCACGCGCTGGAGGCAGCAGCTCAACGAAAATGCTAAGGTGCTCGCCCATTCGGCGGTGGTGCCTGAGCACAACCACAACGAGATCGTCGGCTGGCAGGTCAAGGGGCCTGCCACGGGGTCGATTGCGGTGCTGGTCCTGCGGGATGGCGAGGACTCGGCCGAGGTCACTGCTCGGCTCGACCTCACGGCGGAGTACGCGGCGCGCCAAGGCGCAACCGTGCACGAGATACGCTCCCAGGGCGAGAGTCGGCTGGCCCGGCTCGCGTCGCTGGTTCAGTTCGGCGATCAACTCAGTCTCTATCTGGCGTTGCTCGGCGGGGCGGATCCCACCGACATCGCGAGCATCAACGAATTCAAACGACGCCTGGCGGAGCGCGCCAGCGCACGCTAGCGACCCCATCGGCACGCCGGAAGCAGCGGCTCCGGCGCCGCCCATCACAGGAGAAGCCATGGCCTCGCGTCACCTGTTCACGTCGGAGTCCGTCACCGAAGGGCACCCCGACAAGATCGCCGACCAGATCTCAGACGCCGTGTTGGACGCCATGCTCAAGCAGGACAAGATGAGCCGTGTCGCCTGCGAGACCATGGTGACCACCGGACTCGCGGTCGTGGCCGGTGAGATCACGACCAAGGCGTACGTCGAGATCCCGAAGCTGGTGCGTGAGGTCATCAAGAGCATCGGCTACGACGATGCGGAATACGGCTTCGACTGCCACACCTGTGCGGTCATCACCACGATCGACCAGCAGTCGCCCGACATCGCCATGGGCGTCAATACCGGCGGCGCCGGCGACCAGGGCCTGATGTTCTGCTATGCCTGCAACGAGACCGCTGAGCTGATGCCGCTGCCGATCATGCTGGCGCACAAGCTCGCGATGCGGCTCTCGAAGGTGCGCAAGGCCGGCGTGCTCGACTACCTGCGTCCCGATGGCAAGACCCAGGTGACGGTGGAGTACGAGGGCGGCAAGCCGTCCCGCATCGACACCATCGTGGTCAGCACGCAGCACGCCGACACCGTGACCCAGAAGAAGATCCGCAACGACGTCCTGGAGCAGGTCATCATGCCGCTCATGCCGAAGCGGTTGCTGAAGGGCAAGCCCGTGAAAGTGCACGTCAATCCGACGGGCAACTTCGTGATCGGCGGCCCGATGGGAGACTGCGGCCTGACCGGCCGCAAGATCATCGTCGACACCTACGGCGGCATGGGCCGTCACGGCGGCGGCGCATTCTCGGGCAAGGACCCGAGCAAGGTCGACCGCTCGGCGTGCTACGCCGCGCGCTGGGTCGCCAAGAACCTGGTGGCCTCGGGCCTGTGCGACCGCTGCGAGGTGCAGGTGGCCTACGCCATCGGCGTCGCCGAGCCGGTGAGCATCATGGTCGACACGTTCGGCACGGGTAAGGTCAGCGACGACAAGCTGACGAGCCTCGTGCGCAAGCACTTCGACCTGACGCCGCGCGGCATCATGGACGCCCTGAAGTTGCGCCGGCCCATCTACCAGAAGACCGCCGCCTACGGCCACTTCGGCCGCAGCGAGTTCGCGTGGGAGCAGACCGACCGCGCCAAGCTGCTGGCGAAGAGCGTCTGAGCGGGTCCTCACCACGGCTTCAGGAAGTGCGAGGGCGCCGTGCGAGCGGCGCCCTTTCGCGTGGGCGCTGCCCTACTTGCGCGTCGGACCCGGGCCATCCGGGTCGAGCCACAGCAGCGTGACCTCCGGCCCGTCGCGGGAAACCTCTGTCGTGCTCTGACTCCACCGGACGGTCCGCGTCGAGAGGTCCCATGCGAGCAGCGTCTCGCTGAATTCCGCACCCGGCGCGCCGGTGAGGCTATGCGTCTCGACCGGTTGGTGTTTCGCCAGGCGTACGACGACGATGCGCTCGGTGCTGTCGTAGGCCGCCTCGAGCACCGGCAGTTCGAAATGCAGCCGGAGCGCGTCCGAGCGCGGGTCCGCCGGTGCGCGAGGCGAGCTGGAAGACGCTGTCTGCGACCGTCATCGGGCCGGCTGCGGCCGACGCGCGGACAGTCGCGAACATGGCGACGTGCAGTGCCAGCGCCGTAAGGCGGGTGCAATTCATGGCCGGACCCTATCATGGCGGGGCAGGAGCAGGAGACGGCCGTGTCGGATTCCCACAGTCCTAAAAAGGGAGCCATCGAATGCGCATCCTCGTCCTCGGCGGGACGCGATTCCTCGGCCGGCACTTCGTGGCGATCGCCCGCGAGCGCGGCCATGAGCTCACGCTGTTCAACCGCGGCCGCACGAATCCCGAACTGCATGCCGGCGCCGAGCGCATCACCGGCGACCGCGACGGCGGGCTCGGCCTGCTCGCCGGCCGGACGTGGGATGCGGTGGTGGACCCCGCGGGCTACTTGCCGCGCATCGTTGGCGCCTCCGCGCGCGCGCTGGCCAGTGCGGCCGGCCACTATGTGTTCGTCTCGAGCATCTCGGTCTACGCCGAGCCACTTGTTCACGGTGGCGACGAGCGAGCGCCCGTCGCACGCATCGCCGACCCGACCGTCGAAGTGATCACGGGTGAGAGTTACGGCGCCCTGAAGGCGCTGTGCGAGGAAGCGGTCCGCGAGGCGTTCGGCGAGCGCACGCTGGTCGTGCGGCCGGGCCTGATCGTCGGCCCGGATGACACCACCGACCGGTTTCCGTACTGGCCGCGGCGCCTGGCGCGGGGCGGCGAGGTGCTGGCACCCGGCGATCCGCACGCGCCCGCGCAGTTCATCGACGTGCGCGACCTCGCAGGCTGGATGGTGCGTCTGGTCGAGCGCCACGTGTGCGGCACGTTCAACGGCACCGGGCCAGCGGAGCCGCTCACATTCGGGCACTGCCTCGAACGCATCGCCGCCGCCGTGGGCCGGGGCGCGCGACTGACGTGGGTGAGTGAAGAGTTCCTGAAGGCCCATGCGGTCGAGCCATGGCTGCAGATGCCGCTGTGGCTGCACGCGGCCGACCAGGCGCTCGACACCGTGAGCATCAAGCGTGCGCTGGCGCAGGGGCTGTCGTTCCGCCCTCTCGAGGACACGGCGCGCGACACGCTGGCGTGGGAGCGCGCGCTCGTCACGGACTCGCGGCCGGCGTCACCCGTGCTCACCGCCGAGCGGGAGGGGGAAGTGCTGGCCGCCTGGCATGCGGCGGGGCACTAGCTTGGACTATCCATGAGCAGGACCCGGGCGCGCTGGGTTCCCTCTGCGAAGGCCGGTTGTCCATGAATCGCCACGGAGGCGGCATGGCCGGCTGCCTGGTATTCCTCGGACATCCGGGCTTCCCGGCTCACGGTTCATGAATAGCCCGGAGAAGTGCGTGCGAGCGTCTCGCATCGCTCGCGAGCGCCCGGTGCTCCTCGATATGCTGGCGGACCGGCGGCTGTCGGTGAGTGCGGTGCTCACGTGGGGGCCGTGGGTCGAGTCGGGCACCCGAGACGACATGATCGCGGTCGCGGTCGGCAGGTCGCGCGAGGAGATCGAGTGGCTCATCGCGAGCCGCTGTCCGCAGCCCGAAATGCTGTCCCTCGAGGCTGACGCCTGCGCTGCTGCTACTTCGGAGGCTTCACTTCAAGTAACACTCGAAGGGGCCCCGGGGCCCGCTTGCCCATCGAGTGCCTTGGAATCGCCAAGTTCGTTGGTACCACTTCGGTGCTACTCCACGGACATCCGGCCCCTCGGCTCGAGGTCCATGAATGGTCCAGGCAAGTGAGTTGCTGCGACCCATCAGACCTGCTCACAGTCCCGCGCGTTCGCTCGTGGCCTTCGAATACGCCCGTTCCACCTTCGCCACGCGCGTCACGAAGTCGCTGTACCAGCGCGAATGCCCGGAACGCTGCGCTTCGGTATGTGCCGAGACGCGCTTCCAGTCGTGGATGGCCTGCTCACTTGCCCAGTAGGACAGCGTGATGCCGAAGCCCTCGCTGTCGCGCGCCGACTCCAGCCCCAAGTAGCCGGGCTGCGTGGCGGCCAGCGCAGCCATCGCGTCGGCCATGCGCGCGTAGCCCTCGGCGTCCTCACCCGTGCGACGGCTGGAGAACGTGACGACGTAGTACGGCGGTCCGGGGGTGTCGGCGAGGCGCGGGTCGAGGGGCATCGGGAATCTCCACGGGCAAGCGGCAACCGAGTTAGCGTACGGCGGGGGGCGGCGCGGCTAGCCGCGGCTCCGGCGAGGGGACAGCGTACGATACCGGCGAGTGGGTCCGCCGTCGGCGCGCCAGAGGTCACCCTTCAATGGATCGTGCACTTCCAGGAAGCGCCAGCGGTTCATCCCGGAGTCCGTCGACAGCAGTTCGCGAACGCCATGCTCGCGCAGGATCACGGCCGTGGTGAAGGACGGATCGAGCCCGCCGCTGGTGCCGGGACCGGCCAGCGTCAGCACCTCCGCGCAGGTCGCGGCATGCCGTTCGGTCGGGCCCAGGAAACGCAGCGACGGACTCACCGCCAGCGCCTCGATGAAGCCCCAGGCGTCGGCCGGCCCCAGTACACGCGCCACCGCATGTGGGTGAGTGACGAACCCCAGGAACTCGTGCACCACACTCCACGGCAACGCCCACGGCTTGTCGCCCTCGGCCAGCGCTTCCATGAAGGCCGCCGCCCGGGCGTGCTCGGGGGCGAAGCGGTTGGCCGCCAGCACCAGCAGCCCGGCGTCAACCGCGATCATTCGTCCTCAGCCGGTTGCGGCAGGCGGCCCGGGCGCGCGGGGTCGGCGAGGAACGGCCCGAGGTCAAACGACGGCAGCGAGACGCGCACGCGGCGCGGAGCCACGCCGGCGGCGAGTCCGGCGCGCAACGTGCGTTCGATGACCTCGGTGAGCGTGCGCCCATCGGTCGCGGCGCGCTTGCGCAGTTCCGCGTGCAACGCAGGTTCGATCTGCAGTGTCGTGCGTTTCATATGCGAAAGCATAGCATTGACGACAAGGCATGTGAAGCGGCGCTTGTCGGGCGACCGCTTCTCGGGCATCATGCGGTGGCTTCGTCACGACACCCGAACCCGCAAGGAGAGCTCATGGCTGCTCGTAAGACCAGTGCCAAGTCTGCTGCCGCGACCGATCTCATCATCCCCGGCGATGTGAAGGACATGAAGCTCGCACGCGAGGGCAAGGCCCGCATTGAATGGGCCGAGCGCAACATGCCCGTGCTGCGGGCGATCCGCGCCCGCTTCGCCAAGGAGCGCCCGCTCAAGAACCTGCGCATCGCCGCGTGCCTGCACGTCACGACCGAGACCGCGAACCTGGCGCGCACGCTGCAGGCCGGCGGCGCCGAGGTGTTCCTGTGCGGCTCCAATCCGCTCAGCACGCAGGACGACGTCGCCGCGTCGCTGATCGCGCACTTCGGCATTCCGACGTTCGCGATCAAGGGCGAGGATCACAAGACCTACTACTCGCACATCGTCAGTGCGATCAAGGCCGAGCCGCACATCACGATGGATGACGGTTGCGACCTGGTGACGGTGCTGCACACCAAGCTGAAGCCGTACCTGAAGACCGTGTTCGCCGGCACCGAGGAGACGTCCACGGGTGTGACGCGCCTGCGTGCGATGGCGGCCGACAAGACGCTCAAGTACCCGGTCATCGCCATCAACGACGCCGACACCAAGCACCTGTTCGACAACCGCTACGGTACCGGCCAGAGCACCATGGACGGTGTGCTGCGCGCCACGAACATGCTGGTCGCGGGCTCCACGGTGGTCATTGCGGGGTACGGCTGGTGCGGCCGCGGTCTGGCCGCGCGCGCCAAGGGCATGGGTGCGACCGTGCTCGTGACCGAGATCGACCCAGTGCGCGCGCTCGAAGCCGCGATGGACGGCAATCAGGTCGTGTCGATGACCGATGCCGCGCCGCGTGGCGACCTGTTCATCACGGTGACGGGCAACAAGTCCGTGCTGCGCCGCGAGCACTTCGCGGCCATGAAGGACGGCGCCATCGTCGCCAACTCGGGGCACTTCAACGTCGAGATCGACATCCCGGCGCTCGATCGCATGGCGATCAGCAAGAAGGTCGCCCGCCCGTACGTCGAGGAGTACCGCTTGAAGGGCGGCAAGCGCGTGTTCCTGTTGGGCGAGGGTCGTCTCATCAACCTCGCGGCCGCCGAAGGCCACCCGGCCATGGTCATGGACATGTCGTTCGCGAACCAGGCGCTGTCGGTCGAGTACCTGGTCAAGCAGGCGAGCAAGCTGCAGAAGAGCGTCTACGGGGTGCCGCAGGACATCGACAAGGAAGTCGCCCGCTTGAAGTTGAAGAGCATGGGAACGTCAATCGACACGCTGACGCCCGATCAGGTGAAGTACATGGCGAGCTGGAACGAAGGCACGTAGTCGCAGCCCCGCGGCGGCCGGTGCGGCCGTTCGCGCTTCGAACACACGACGCCCCGGTCGGGAATCCCCGGCCGGGGCGTTCGCACGCGGGCGGGAGTTCCGACCAGCCGATACCCACGGCATGGCCCCGACGACTTCCACGCCGCCTGCCGCTCCAGGTCCGATCCGGCGCCGTCATATCGGCGATCTGTATCGCCGGTCGTTCCGCGAGCCGCCGCGCGAACGGCTGTTCATCGCCTCGATGGCGTTCCTGGTCACGTTCGCGGTCACCCGGCTCATCACGCACGCCATCCGCGACGGCGTTGGCCCGTTCGACAACGTCCTCATCCGCGGCCAGCACGTGCATCATCTGGTCTGGGGCATCCTGTTGCTGCTCGCGGTGGGCTACGCGGGGTTGCTCCAGATCGGCACCGGCACCGACCGCGCTTCGGCACGCGACGGCCGAACCCTGGCGGCGCTTTACGGCATCGGTGCCGCACTCACGCTCGATGAGTTCGCGGTCTGGCTGAACCTGCGGGACGTCTACTGGGAACGCCAGGGGCGTGCGAGCATCGACGCGGTGATCCTGTTCGGCGCATTGTTCTCGGCGGGCCTGTGGGGCGGACGCTTCGCGCGCGCCGTGGTGCGAGAGACCATGCGCGTGGCGCGGGCCACGTGGCGAATCGTGCCCCGCCGCCGGCGCTGACGACCCGGCGCGCTCGCGACAGGCCGGCCTTCCAAGAGGCGCCCGGTACGGTATAGTGGCCCGCTCGTCGATTCCCTGCGCCGCCTCCGGCACGCGTTACCCGAGGCCATCGCGGGCCGTGCACGCCGGGCAAGTCCCCCTCACCCCACGCAGGTCCACACCCCCCATGCCGACCATCGATCCCATTGCGCGCGCGCTCGTTCCGGTGGATTCCGCCGCCGCCGAAGCCCTTGGCGCACCCAACTACGACGAGTTCCAGAGTGATGAGGAAGTCTGGCACCTGCTGCAGGCGCGACCGGACTCGGTCCTGCGTTCGACGATGCCGCATTGCCACGTCGCCGACGTGGGCGCCATCGGCGAGGACGGGTCGGAGGCGTCGCTCGCACACGCCCGCGCCGAGATGCAGCGGCTGATCGCCGGGCCGCTGACGCGTGAGGTCCGGGACCTGCTGTGGGTGTACGAGATCACCCGTCCGGAGCACGCGGCCGCGCCGCAGTTAGGGCTCGGCGGCATGGCGCTCACGAGCGAGATCCGCACCGCTGGGAATCCCGGCGGCTCGATCATCCGCAACGAGGGGATCCGGGAGTCGAAGGCGCGGGGCCGTGCGCGTCTGACCGCAGCGACCCACGCGGACATGGGCACGGTCAACCTCGCGGTCGATGACGACTGCGGGCAGTTCCAGGCGGCCCTCGAGCAGTACCCTCGCGCGAACATGCCGTCGTTCGAGTCGACGGATGAACTCGCCAATCACCATCGCGTCTGGCTGCTGACGGAACGCGCGACCATCGCGCGCCTGCGCGCGTTGGTCGCGGCCGAGCCGCGTGCATATGTCGCCGACGGCAATCATCGGAGCGCCGCCGCTGCCATGCTGGGCTACCGGCACTACCTGGCGGTGTTCTTCGTGGCCCGCACCATGACGATCGCGCCCTACAATCGCCTGATCGACGCGAGCGCGGTGCCGCCCGGCGATCTGATCGCGGCGTTGCGCACGAACTTCGTCGTCGAGCCTCTGGTCGGCGGACCCTACCAGCCCGAGAACACGCACGATGTGGGCCTG
>JANMAX010000352.1:0-3738 GCA_031360075.1 bacterium
CTTGATGATGGTGCCGATGCCGTCGGAGTAGAGCCAGAACGCCACCAGGAAGCGCAGCAGGTCGGGCTGCGAGCCGAGGCTCTTGAGTGTGCCGCCGAGCTGGCGCAGCACCGCGCCCGGCAGCTCGCGCGCCGGCACACCCGAGCGCTCCGCCTCGGGCTCGGGCACGTCGCGGAACAGCGGGACGGAGAACGCGAGCCACCACGCGGCCACCGTGGCGAACGCGGCGCGCGTTGCGGTGGCGGCATCGTGCAGTCCGAATCGCTGCGGCATGGTGATCATGGCGAGGTTCACCGCCAGCAGCACGCCGCCGCCGATGTAGCCCCACGCGAATCCGCGCGCCGAGACGCTGTGCATCTCGGCCGGCGTCGCCACCGACGGCAGCAGGGAGTCGTACAGCACGTTGCCGGTGGCGAACGCGATGAACGCGATGCCGAACGCCAACAGCAGTCCGTGCCACTCGCCCGCGGGCGTGAACGCCAGGCCGAGCGTGCCGATGACGCCCAGCAGCATGCACGCGAACAGCATCGGCTTGCGGCGCCGGGTCTGGTCGGCGAGCGCACCCACGACCGGCGACAGCACGGCCGTGAGCGCCAGCGCCGCGGCACTCGCATAGCCCCACAGCGCGGTCGCCTCGTGCGGCGCCATGCTCCGGGCCGCGGTGCGCGCGAAGTAGACCGGCAGGATCGCCGAGACGACACTGGTGGCGAACGCCGAGTTGGCCCAGTCGTACAGGCACCAGCCGCGCTGAGCACTGACACGGCTGGCGTCGGTGGGGGTGCTGGTGGTGGCGACCATGGGGGAGCATTAGCAGATTCGTGGTGTAGTGTGGGGGTTCATGTGGGGACCGACAGAAGTGCCGACCGGGAGGCCGCAGTGGTGACGACGCGAGTGGCCGTGCCCGCCGATGCCCGGGCAATCGCGGCGCTGCATCTGGAGACGCTGCCCGGTGAGGTCAGCGACTTCACGCCGCTCGGCCCGGGCATCGTGCGGCGCTTCTATGGCAATGCCATCGCGCGCGCCGCCGCCACGGTGTGCGTGGCCGAGGAAGACGGCGCACCGCTCGGCTTCGTCATGATCACGCCCGACATCAGCCAGTTGTTCCCACGCGCGCTGCTTGCCGGCGCCGGCGACATCGTGGCGTTCGTGTTCGGCGCCCACCCGGTGGGACTGGCCCGCGCCGTGGTCGCCAAGTTCACCTCGGGAACCGCGACCATCCCGTCCGTGCCCGAACTCGTGTACCTGGGAGTGAGTGGTCGCGCGCGCGGCAAGGGCGTCGGCGGCCTGCTCATGGACGCGGCGCACGATGCGTTCCGCGCCCAGCGCATCGATTCCTACGAGCTCAATGTGCACGCCGACAACGCGCCGGCCGTGAAGCTGTACCTGGGCAAGGGACTGCTGGTGGTGCGCCGCTACGAGAAAGGCGGGCACGGCATGTTCAACATGCGCATGCAACTCAAGGGCGTCTCCGGCGCCTGATCACGATCCTGCACGCGCCGCGCGCGCGCTGCCGCGATCTCGCGTGTGCCGCGCCCGGGGCCGCGGCCGATGCACGCGCCGAGCCGGGTCAGCCGATCTGGCGCGCCGCCCACGGGCCCATGGTGTTCGCGAGCCAGCGCGGCAGCTTCTTCCACGTGTTCACCATGAGCGCGTAGCGCGGGCTCTTGGGATTGGCGTCCGGCGCGTGCTTGGCGCGCACCAGCCGGAACTCGTACGACAGCGGCTGCGGCTCGAAGCCGAAGTTCTTCTTGAACGCGTAGCCGCCGGAGTCCACCGGGCTGCGCCCGAAATCGAACAGCCTGGCGCCGCGTGCGGCGGCGTGGTTCATGAGTGCCCAGTACATGTACGGGTGCACTTCACCATCGCGGCCGCCGCCGCTGCTGCCGGCGTAGTACGGCAGCACTTCGTCGCGGAAGTAGAAGTTGAGCAGCGCGGCCACGGGCTCGCCGTCGCGATGCACGAAGAAGAACTCGCAGTCGTCGCCGAACGCCTGCTTGAGATCGAAGAAGTAGCGTCGTGCGTACACCGGCGTGCCCAGCCGGTGCACGCTTGCCGCATAGAGGTTCCAGCACAGGCCGCTGTCGCCGCCCGGGCCGGCGACGAGCTTGCGGTCCATGCCCTTGCGCACCTCGGCGCGCTGTTTGCGCGGGATCGCGAGCAGGTTCTGCGCCGGATCGGGCTCGATCGCCCTGCGGAACGTGGCGTGGCTGCTGTGCCGCTCCCAGTCATCGCGCCGCGGGTGCAGGTTGCGGAACTCGATGTGGTCGACGCCCAGTTGCTGGCCGAGTGCTACCGCGGCGTCCTCGAGCGCACGGCGGGCGCTGTCGCTGCTGGCCGCCACACCGCCGTACACGCAGAACGGTGACGACACCAGCGCGTCGCCGAAGATCAGGCTCTTCTGCCGCGCCATCGGGAGCACGCCCAGGATCTCGCCGTCCAACTCGGCATACATGAAGTAGGGCCGCTGGCCGAACGTCTCGGCGAGCACGTGCCGCCATGCGGCACGATGGAAGAACGTCGCCTCGGGACAGTGGGCGACGAAACGCTCCCAGCGTTCCACAGTGGCGGCATCGGCATCGGGGCCCAGCAAGTGCAGGTTCACGGCCGCGCATGGTGCTTGAAGCGAGCGCAGGACGCCAGCGAGGGGCGGCGTAGGGCGGGCAGGCGGCGAGCGGCTGGCGGGCGGGAGTGCGAGCTCTTGGCGCGTACCGGCGCCGGTGGCCGAAGGCCGCACACGCCCTGCGGCCCGCGCGGCGGTCTGCTAGGCTGCGAGCGTTCCCACTCGCACTCAAACTCCCGGGCCCGTCCATGAATCCCATGCGCAGCCTGTTGCTCGCCGGTTCTCGCAGTGCCTGGCTCCAGCGCCAGGCCACGAGCCGCCAGTTCGTGAAGCTCGCCGTGCGCCGGTTCATGCCGGGCGAGACGCTCGATGAAGCGCTGGTCGCCGCCGGTGAGCAGAACAAGCTCGGGTTGTCGGTCACGCTCACGCACCTGGGCGAGAA
Organism: bacterium; assembly: GCA_031360075.1. Classification (GTDB taxonomy): domain Bacteria; phylum Eisenbacteria; class RBG-16-71-46; order RBG-16-71-46; family RBG-16-71-46; genus JAIOPA01. The sequence continues at coordinate 3,003 of JANMAX010000352.1, forward strand.
CATCGCCGACAAGGCCGAGGCCGATGCGGTTCTGGCCCACTATCTGGGCACGCTCGAACGCCTCAAGGCCGGTGGCGTGAAGGGCGAAGTCTCGATCAAGCCGACCCAGTTGGGCCTCGATATCGACCCCGAGCTGTGCGTCGCGCACACGCGCACCCTGGCCGAGGCCGCGCGTGTGCACGGCAGCCGGCTGTGGATCGACATGGAGGGCACGGCGTATACCGCGGCGACGCTCAAGCTCTACCGCCGTATGCGCGAGACGCACACGAACATCGGCCTGTGCCTGCAGTCCTACCTGCGCAGCACGAGGGCCGATCTCGAAGCGCTGCTGCCGCTGGGCCCGGCCATTCGCATCGTGAAGGGCGCCTACGCCGAGCCGGCCGAACTGGCGTTCCCCGACAAGAAGGAAGTCGACGACAACTTCCACTGGATGGCCGAACGGCTGTGGAGCGCCGAAGCGCGCGCCAAGGGCGCCTGGGTCACGCTCGGCACGCACGACCCCGTGCTGATCGAGCGGCTCGAGCGTACGGCGCGCAAGCTCGGCATCGCCAAGAGCGACTACGAGTACGCCATGCTCTACGGCATCCAGCGTGGCGAGCAGGTGCGCCTGGTGAAAGCCGGCAACAACGTCCGTGTGCTGGTGAGCTACGGCGCGCACTGGTTCCCGTGGTACATGCGCCGCCTGGCCGAGCGCCCCGCGAACCTGCTGTTCGTCGCGAAGACGATGTTCAAGTAG
>JANMAX010000373.1:0-1549 GCA_031360075.1 bacterium
CTGGAGGTCTTCGACGCACAGGGGCGCCGCGTGTGGTCGCAGAGCGAGCATCGTGCGGCGGGCCGACACACGGTGGAGTGATTGACGACAACCATTATTACGGGGAGCGGTTTGTAGTTGACACCTGTCATGCGGCCGCATAGCGAACGTGGCGCTCCTGGAAGTAGCGACGCACGAGGTCCGGCTGCTTCTGCGTGCTGCGCAGGTACGCCCGCGCGTCGCCCATCATCTCGGCCAGATCGCCCGGCCGACGGCGGCCCAGGGCATTCGTCTTGACGTCCTGATTCAGTAACTCGTCCGGGTTGAGCTCCGGGCTGTAGCCCGGCAGGAAGAAGAGCGCGATCCGATCGGCGCGTGCGGCCAGCCAGCGGGTCACCGCGCGCGACTTGTGCACCGGATGCCGATCCACGATCAGGAACACCTTCTGCCCACCGCTGTGCCGCAGCAGCCGGCGCAGGAAGCGCAGGAACACCGGCACGGTGAAGTTCTCGCGGAACACCATGAACGCCAGCTCGCCACGATTGCCGAGCGTCGAGATCACGTTGCAGCGGAACCGCTGCCCGGTGCCCAGGATCACCGGCGTCTGCCCGCGCCGTCCGTAGGAGCGCCCCGCCTGATGATCGGACCGCAGCCCCATCTCGTCCCCCCACAGAATCTGGGCGCATTCCGCCTTCGCGCGCGCACGGATCGCCGGGTACTCCTGCTCCAGCCAACGCTCGACCGCCTGCGGGTACTGCTCGTACGCCCGCCGCAACGGCTTCTGCGGCGTCAGCCCCCAGTGCGCGAGATACCGGCCCACCGTCCACACCGACACCTCGAGACCGCAGCGCTGCTTCAGCAGCAACTGCACCGCCGCACGCGTCCACAACGCGAACGGCAGCTTCATCTGGTCGGGACACCGCCCCACGATCAGCCGCACCACCATGGCCGCCTGATGCGGCGCCAGTTGCGAACCCTTCGGCCGGCCCTGCGGGCGCGCCTTCAGGGCACGGGCGCCGCCGTCCCGCACGCGCTTCACCCAGCCGCTGACCGCCACGCGCGACACGCCGAACAAGCGCGCGACTTCGGTCTGGCTCATCCCTCCGGCCACGGCGTTGACCGCCTTCCGGCGTAGATCCTCTTGTGCGATGGCAGGAAGCGAGCGGGCGTCACGGGTCGTGGTCGTCATGAACACCAAGATATCACTCGCCGGTTACTACGTAAAGTATTTTATGCTCCGATTATTAAGTATCGCTCCTACTGCGAATGCGGTTTACGTCGGCGGATTGTTCACGGGCATCGCGGGGACATCCCGGGCTCACGCCGCGGCGTTGGACCCCGTCAGCGCCCGGCTCTTGGACTGGCAGCCCAACACCGACCGAGCGGTATGGGATGTCTTGGTTTCGGGACAATCTATCCACCTCGGTGGAGCTTTCAGCTACGTCGACGAGCAGCCCGTGGGCGGCTTCGCCATGGTCCCGGCGCTCGGGGCGCCGACTCTGCCTCCGAGGTTTCCCGGCCAGCGTCTGAGCCTGCGACAGAACATCCCCAATCCTGCGCGTGACCAGAC
>JANMAX010000028.1:0-18084 GCA_031360075.1 bacterium
TCGCGGCGGTCGATGCGCCGGATCGATGACCACGGGAGCATCGACGGCAGAGATGTGCGACTGCGTGCCTCGAATCCGTGGAGTCCATCACTCTCGATCTTGTCCACACGCAGCTCGAGTCGATCCGACCCGGACGTGACGCGCAACCAGTCTTTTGCCGAGTGATGCTGCCTCATCAGGTCGATCATGTGAGGCGTGGGGGCGGCAAGACCTTCGGATGCATGTATCAGCCCGGGCCAGAGCAATAGGGAGATGGCCAGCAGCGAGAGCCGCGACGAAACGGAAAGACAGCAGGTGACACGAGGGGCACGCATTGGGATCGATCCTCCAGGTGAAGCAACGGTCGATCCCCCATGCGCGGGCCGGACACATAAGCGGTCGGGACGAGGCGCACACTCTACTCCTCGGGTACCGTGGTGTTTCTATGAGATCTGCCCCCCCTCAGATCGGTCCAGATGTAACGCGATATTCTGGGCCGAACCTCAGGGGAAGGGGGTACGGGACGAATGGACATCAAGGACATGGACCGCCTCGCCGCCTGGCTCAGCCGCCGGAGCCCCAAGCGCTTGAGTTACCTCGGGAAACTGCGCTGGGCGGGGATGCCCGAGAAACACCTCGGGCCGATCGCTTGGGCGCTCTACAGGCGCCAGTACAGGCTTGAGGTGCTCGGCCCTGCTCTGGTCATGGCGCCCCCGGAGTTGCTTGAGGATCCCGGTTCGTCCGCTACGCCCTCAACGACCTGCCCATACTTGAGAACGCAGTGGCGAAAGTCGCCGCTCTCGACCACGACCAGGGCCCGACACGGACAAATGCTCGGACAAATGCGAAACCCGCGTTCGCAAGTCGCTGCGAACGCGGGTCAAGATTGGTGCCCGAGGCGAGATTTGAACTCGCACGGGTTTCCCCATACGCACCTCAAGCGTACGTGTCTGCCATTTCCACCACCCGGGCACCGATATCTGGAACTGAAGCTCAGCGATTCGTGCTGCCTGCCGGAACCGGAACGGGCTTCACGGGCGCGCTGCCCGCCGGGGACTTCGCACCCGGAGCCGGCGCACTGCCCGGCGTTGCGGGAGCGGCGGTCGAGGCGCGCTTGGCGGCTTCGGAGACGACGCTACGGGCGCGGCCGGTGCCCTTGGTCGTCAACAGCGCCATCGACAGCGAGGTCGCGAAGAACAGCACACCCAGCACGACCGTGGCGCGGGTCACGAAGTCGGTCCCACCGCGGCCGCCGAACACGGTCTGCGTGGCATTGCCGAACGCGCCGCCGGCGAGACCGCCACCCTTGCCCGACTGGACGAGGATCACGGACACAAGGCAGAGGCAGACGAGCAGATGAAAGCCCAGCAGCAGCGCGTACATGCGGCTCCTCGATTGGATGAGGTTCGACGGGCACCGGGAGGGCCGCGAAACGCGGACCCGGCCAAGGCGCCAAACGGGCGGAGAATCTATCAGCGGTCGCCCCCGCCCGTCAAAGCATGGCGGCGCCGGGGTGCTGCGGGCTCAACTCGCGGACGCGGCGGCCCCCACGATCTTCCAGAACGAGGCGGCCTCGAGCGACGCCCCGCCCACCAGCGCCCCGTCGACATCGTTCTCGGCGAACAGCGCGGCGGCGTTGCCCGCATTGACGCTGCCACCGTACAGGATCGCCACCGCCTGGCCGGCTCCCGGTCCCGCGACGCGGTCGAGAGTGGCCCGGATCACGCGATGGGCGTCACGGGCCTGCTCGGTCGTCGCCACCTTCCCGGTGCCGATGGCCCACACCGGTTCGTAGGCCACGACCGCGGCTCGCACACCCTCGGGCGCGAGTCCATGGAACGCCGACGTGACCTGGCGCACGAGGACCTCCTCGGTGCGCTGGCCCTCGCGCTCGGCCAACGTCTCGCCGACGCACACGATGGGCTGCAGGCCGTCGCGGTGCGCGGCACGCAGCTTGGCCGCGACCTGTGCGTCGGTCTCCCCCATGAGCTGGCGGCGCTCGGAGTGACCGACCAACACCCAGCGGCAACCGGCCGCCGTGAGCATCGTTCCCGAGACCGCACCGGTGAACGCACCATGCGTCTCGGCATGCACGTCCTGGGCCCCGAGCTGCATACTCGTACCCGCCAGCGCGTGCGCCACCGCTTCGAGCGCGGTGAATGGCGGGCACAGCACGACGACGGGTGCGGCAGCCGCGGCCGGGTCGGCGGCACGCAGCGCCACCAGCTCCCGTGCCAGGGCGGCGCCCTCGGGCGCGGTGCGGTTCATCTTCCAGTTGCCCGCCACGATACGCGGGCGCCGGCTGATCGTTCGAGGCGCGCTCATGATGCGGCGTCCTCGAGTGCGGCGACACCGGGCAGCACTTTGCCTTCGAGGAACTCGAGCGAGGCGCCGCCGCCGGTCGACAGGTGCGAGAAGCGCTCGGCGAGTCCGCTCTGGTGCACGGCCGCGACCGAGTCCCCTCCGCCCACGACCGTCACCGCACCGCCGGCCTTCAGCTCGGACATGGCCTTGGCGACTCCCATTGTGCCCGCGGCGAACGCCGGCACCTCGAAGATGCCCATCGGGCCGTTCCACAGCACGGTCTTGGCATCTCGTAGCTTCGCCGCGAACAGCGCCAGCGATTCGGGGCCGATGTCGACGCCCATCTCGTCGGCGCCGAGTTGCGCGACCGGCTTGGGAGTCGCGGGCGCGGAGCCGTCCGCTGCGGTCGAAGCGATGCAGTCGGTCGGCAGCACCAGTTCGACGTTGCGTGTTGCGGCCTCGGCCAGCACCCGGCGCGCGAGCTCGAGCTTGTCGTCCTCGACGAGCGAACGGCCGACGGGCTTGCCCTGCGCCTTCAGGAACGTGAACATCATGGCGCCGCCGATCAGCAAGCGGTCGACCTTGCCGAGCAGCGCCGTGATGACGTCGATCTTGCCGCTGATCTTGGAACCGCCGAGCACCGCGACGAACGGCCGCTTGGCGTGGTCGAGCGCGTTGCCCAGATAGTCGAGTTCGGTCTGCATGAGGAATCCGGCGACCGCCGGGCGCAGGAACCGCGTGACGCCCTCGGTGCTTGCGTGCGCGCGGTGGGCGGTGCCGAAGGCGTCGTTCACGTAGGCGTCGCCAAGGCGCGCCAGGGCCTGCGCGAACGCCGGATCGTTCTGCTCTTCCTCGGGATGGAAGCGCAGGTTCTCGAGCAGCAGCACTTGCCCCGGCGCCAGCGCGTTCGCCGCCGCCTCGGCGGCCGGACCGACGCAGTCATCCGCCCACGCGACGTCCTGGCGCAGCAGGCGCGCCAGGCGCTCGCGCACCGGTTTCAGGGAGTACTTGCTGTCCGGACCGCCCTTGGGACGGCCCAGATGCGAGCACAGCACGACGCGGGCGTTCTGCTGCAGCAGATAGCGGATCGTCGGCAGCGCCCCGACGATGCGCGAGTCGTCCGTCACCGCGCCGCCGGCTACCGGCACGTTGAAGTCGACACGCACCAGGACGCGCTTCCCGGCGCACTCCAGATGCTGCACGGTCTGCTTCGCGAAGCTCATGGTCACGCCCCTCAGGCGAACTTGAGCAGCGCGTCGACGACGCGATTCGAGAAGCCCCACTCGTTGTCATACCACGACAGCACCTTGACCATGTCGCCCTGCATGACGTTCGTGGACAGCGAGTCGAACACGCTGCTCGCCGGATTGCCGATGACGTCGTTCGAGACGATCGGGTCTTCGCAGTATTCGAGGATGCCCTGCATCGGACCCTGGGCCGCGGCCTTCATGGCGGCGTTGATGTCGTCCTTCGTCACGGTCTTCTTCACCTTGCACACCAGGTCGACGAGCGAGCCGTCCATGACCGGCACGCGCACCGCGAGGCCGTCGAGCTTGCCCTTCACCCCCGGCAGTACCTCGCCGATGGCCTTGGCGGCGCCGGTCGAGGTCGGGATCATGCTCATCGCCGCCGCACGCGCGCGGCGCAGGTCCTTGTGCGGCAGGTCGAGGATGCTCTGGTCGTTCGTGTAGGCATGGATCGTGGTCATGAAGCCATGGTCCAGGCCGAAGCTGTCGTCGAGCACCTTCACGATCGGGGCCAGGCAGTTCGTCGTGCACGAACCGATGCTGAACACCTGGTGCTTGGTCTTGTCGAACAGGTGGTCGTTCACGCCCATGACGAACGTGATGTCCGCACCCTTCGCCGGCGCCGACACCAGCACGGCCTTGGCGCCCGCCTGCAGATGGAGGGCGGCCTTGTCGCGCTCGGTGAAGTGTCCGGTGGCCTCGAGCACGATGTCGACGCCGAGCGCCTTCTACGGCAGTTTGGAGGGGTCGCGCTCGGCGGTCACCGCGATACGGTCGCCCGCGATCACCAGTTTGCCATCGACCGGCTTGCTCGACGCCTCGTGCCAGACGCGATGCACGGTGTCGTACTTGAGCAGGTGGGCGAGCGTGGCCGCGTCGGTCAGGTCGTTGACGGCGACGAAGTCGATGGGGGCCTTGCGTTGCTTGGCAGCACGGACCACGAGACGGCCGATGCGGCCGAAACCATTGATCGCGACCTTGATCGCCATGGCGCTGTCTCCTTGAGAGCGGGTTCGGTTCGGGCGTGGGCACCGGAGACCGTCGCGCGGCGCGAGAGCCGCCCGACCCATCGTGCGGAAGCGCGCAACTATTTCGGCCTCAACGGGTTATGCGATAAGTACCCGCCGAACATGGCACAACGGCAGGAGCCCGGTCAAGGGCACGGAAGGAGGCGCCGGACGGCCCCGCGCGCGGGCGACTACTCGGTCGAGTAGCGCAGCGTGAACGTGCCGAGTCCCTGCTCGTCGACGAACAGGAACAACAGCCTGCGCTTGGCTCCGCGCTGGGCGGCCGAGCTCGGATCGACGTCGAACGGCAGCGGGATGTCGCCTTCGTAGGTCCACACCTCGTAGGGCCGCTGGTCCCCACCGGGGCCCTTCTGGTTCACCTCTCCGACCACACGCGTCTCGGTGGCCATGATGTCCTCGAGCACCTTGCTGAGCGTCTCCTGTCCCGCCGGCATGACCTGATGCAGGATCTCGCTCGGTGCGCCGTAGCGCAGGTACGTCCGGCCCATGTCCGAGTACATGCCCTTGCCGATCCCGAACTTGGAGAAGTTCCGATTGACGTACTCGACACGCTCGCGGAACACCAGGTAGCTCTCGTTCACAGCGGTCCCGGGAGTCGGGTCGCGCTTCTTCCAGAACTCGGCCAGCAGTTTCTCCTGCTCGCCGGGCTGTAGCACGGTGAACTCCTCCTCGTCACGCGCCTCGAGCAGGAAGTGCACATCGTCCGCGACATCGGCGGCATTACGGTTCCAGGTGTCGGGCTCCCAGCCGAGACTGAACTTGGCGCGGCGCTGCAATGCCCCGGCATCGCCTTCCTGCCAGACCTTGACGTCGAGTTGGTAGCCGCCCGCAGGCTGGTCCTTGAGCTCGAAATGCGCGCCGCCTTCGGCGAAGCGTCCTGCGACCGCCGTGCTCTCCTGTTGCGCGACGACGCGGCCCTGCGGATCGAGCACGCGCACGACCCAGCGCCACGGGCGCTCATCGCCCGGCTTGGCGCGCGCGGTGAACGCGGCATCGAGACTGCTGGCGTAGAGGCCATACAACCGGTCCGGATTCGGCAGGCGCGCCTGACCATGCCGGACGAACGCGATGCCGGGCGCGGCTCCAGCCACCGGCCACAGGAACTCGAGGTCCGAGAGATCGCGACCGGCCTGCGGGCGCGCCACCTCGATCTGGCCGCGCAGTTCGGTGTTCTGCGTACTGTTGCGACCCGAGTGCACGAGGCCCCGCTTGCGCGACAGCATGTCGTCCAAGCGTGCGGTGATCTTACAGGGGCCCGGGTTCACCGGGAAGCGCAACAGTACGACGCGGCCCTGCCCGCCCGCGGCGTCGGCGAGACTGATGTTGAAATCCTGGCTCGACGCCAGTTCTGCGAGCCCGCGCGCCTGCACCTTCACATAGGCACGCACATGCGCGTCGCCCTGCTCATCCCGCTCCAACTGGCTCAGCGTCGCGGGCGGCACCCGCAAGTAGAGCTCGAGTTGGTAACCGGCCGAGTCCGGGAATACCGCCATGTCGCAGGTGAAACCCATGCGGCCACCCAGGCGCCACGGCGGCGGGCCTGCCTGCCGCTCCGCCGCGGACACAGCACCCGCCGCCAGCGCGAGACACAGGCTGAAAGCCGCCCACCGGACGAAACGGCGCGCCCCCGCGAAGGGGCGCGCCGTGCGTGAGAGCAGCAGACCGGAGTGCAGCGGCCGTGTCACGGAACGTCCTGGCTCAGAACTGGAAGCGCATCGAGAAACGGTGCGAGGCGCCGAGGTCGAGCATGTCCGTGTACGAGTAATCCATGTCCGCCATGCCTGCGATCGAGACCGGGAAGTGGAAACCCACACCGCCGGCGAGCCCTTCGGTGTCGTAATTGAACGCATAGCCGCCGCGCAGGAACAGGTACTTGTGGAACGAGTACTCCGCACCGACGTTGACGCGCTCCGAGTTGTCCGGCGGGTGCGAGAACTCGAAGGAGCCGACCAGCTTCTGGTCCGCGCTCGACATCAGCGTCGCCGACGTGCCAACACGGAAGATCGACGGGATGCGCGCCTCGCGCTCGATGAACTTCTCCTGCGAGCCGATGTTCTGGATCGCCATGCCGATCCTCATGCCCGCGACTCCGACGTCGTACAGCGTGCCGAGGTCGACCGAGAACGTCTGCTGCGACAGGTCGGCCAGGCCGGTGTGGATCATGTTCATGGTCAGGCCGGCTCTGAACTTGTCCGTGAACGCGCGGGCGTACGTGACGCCGGCCGAGAGCATGCCGGCGTCGAACGTCTCGCCGGTGCCGAGCGGCTGGAACGCCGTGGTCACTTCCATCGGCTGCATCGAGAGCGAGCGGGCGTGCACCGCGAACGCCCCCGGGATCTTCTTCATGTGGAAGACGTAGCCGACCTGATCGTAGGACAGTTCGGCCGGCCAGTTCGCATGATTGAGCGACAGCTGCGACTTGTCCGCGTCGATGAGCGCGATTCCCGCAGCATTCCAGAACACGGCCGTGGCGTCATCCGCCATGGCCACGAAGGCGCCGCCCATGCCGGCTCCGCGGGCGCCCACGCCGATCTTGAGGAACTGTCCGCCGAACGTTCCGACCTTCTCGAAGATCTCGGCCTGGGCCAGTCCCGGAATCAGCAGCGCGACGAGTCCCGCCAGCGCGATCAATCTCTTCACTGTTGTTCCTCCTTGCTTCATACGGTCAGCGGATGACGACGAACTTGCCGCGCTGTGTGCCCTTGGTCGATTCCACGGTGAACAGGTAGATGCCACTCACGATGTCCTGCCCGTTCCGCGAGATCAGGTTCCAACGCGCCTGACCGTCATCGGGCGTGTCCTGCTGGCGATTGACGTTCGGGTGGGACCGGCCCTGACTGTCGATGACGTTCGCATTGCGAGTCGAAGCGTTGACGGCTTCATCGGAGCTAAGAGTCGTCACCAGATCACCCGACAGCGTGAAGATCTTGATGCTCCACTTCCCACCGGGCAGGCCCATGAAGTCGATGTGCGTGCCGGTCGGGTCCGAGGCGTTCGGCGTCAGGTCCCACGATGACGGCCGGTCGGCGATCACCTTGAGGCCGCGGTACGGGTTCGGCACCACCCAGACGCCGCGGGTCGACGTCGTACCCGACTGCGGCACGATGCCCTCGGCTTCGACCGCGGCTCGGCGGCCGTTCAGTTCGACCTTGCCGTTACCCTGGCCTGTCGAATCGAACGCCGACACGGAATAGAAGTACAGGAAGCCGTTCTTGACCTGACGATCCGTGTAGCGGTAGCGGCCCACCGGGTAGCGGATGCGGCCGACTCTCGGTGCCAGCGTGCCGACCGCGAAGGCCGAGTCCGCCTGACAGTTCGGGTAGCCGATGCACAGCACCGTGGGATCGGGATGGATCACATCGCCGCTCTGGATGTCCCACAGGTCGCCACGCTCGAGGCAGACCTGTCGGGTCACTCCCGTCTGAGGGATGAACAGCTCCGGGCACTGCACCGTGGACCCGACCAGCACTTTGTTGTCGGGCGCATGGTCGAACAACCGGTACTCGGCAAGCAGTGTCCAGTCGTCCTCAGCAGGGCCGCCCGAACCCACCGGGCGTGACCAGTTGGAGACCTTCCAGATCTTGTAACCGCGGAAATCGAACCAGCCCGTCTTGGGATCGGGTGCGGTCTCCGACAGGTTGTCCCAAGCGATCGTGATCGCGCCGTCAGCACTCGGCGCAAACCGGCGGTCCGGGTTGTCGGTGTAGTTGTAGAGCACACCGAGATTGTTGTTCGGGCTCGGCGGCGGCGACTCCGCGAGCCAGGTGCGATGGAACAGACCACTGTTGCGCTGTTTGGAGAACGCGCCCGTGCAGTAGTCGCAATCGAAGTCGAAGTAGCTGTACTGTTGATCGTTGACGAAGCGCGGGGACGGATCGCGAACCTCGCAGCCCTGCAACTGCAGCACCTGCCCCGGAGGAGCCTTCACGGCCGTCTCGCGGCCGGGGAAATCCGGGAGCGTCGGCCACGCCCGGCTCTCGTAAGTGCCCTCGAACGCGATCTGCGCCGCGAGAGCATTATCGAGCGACGGATACTTGGACAGGAGATCCCCACCACTCGTCACGGCCCAGGTCTCCTCGCTCGTGCCCGGGTCGGTCTTGTAGAGCGTCGCGGCCTTCAGGTAGTCGGTCGCGTAGCCTTGCGCCAGCTTGAGCGTGCCCGGACGCACGCCGACGGCGATCGTGCATTCGACCTCGGCGCCCGCCGCCCAGTGCAGCCACGGGCCGATCGACGCCCACTCCGAGTAGTCACCCTTCTGGTCGCCGGACAGCGCGTTGATGAAGCCGCGCATCGCCGGGACGCTCGGGTCGTTGCTGATGTTATCGTTGCTGGTCATGAACTCGAACCGCTGCTGGTCGATCGTCGGATTGCCACCCTGCACGTAGGGCTGGCCACCGGGGAACGAGCGGAACGCCCGGAACCCGACCGAGCGCGGGCCACTGACCCCGAGCGGATCGATCGTATGGTCGATGAGCAGGAAGTGCGGGACACCCGGCGTTTTGTTCTCGTCGCCATCGTCGTCGGCGACCGTGAACCCCTGGACCGTGACCATGAAGCGCGGGCACAGGGCGGAATCCGCGAACTGAGCCTCGGGCACGTCCGGGTGATCGTCCTTCGGCTGCTTGCGCAGGTCGGTGTCTTTCGTCTCGACGACGAAGCGGCCGAACGGGTACTGCGGCGCATCGAAGTCATCGCTGAAGTAATTCGACTTGTCGGCCGGACCGCAATCCATGTCGACACGGAAGCCGATCACCATCGAGTCGAGTTCGTGACCCGAGCGATTGATGAACTTCCAGTTCACGACATTGAAGTCGGTGAAGCCGGGGATGGAGTAGGCCCAGGCCGTCTGGCGGCACTCGATACCCAGCGGCACGTGACGCTCGGCCGTCGCGGCCGCGATCGCCTGCGGCGTGTTGTCGCTCATCACGCACGTGTACATCTGCTGGCCGATGGCCGCGAAGTCCTCGTCGATCTTGCCGTCGCCGTCGTTGTCCCGGCCGTCGAGGAAGTCCTCGTCGTACAGCGCGTCGCCCGTGAGCGGATCGTTGTCCGAGTCATCGTTCGTGAACCGGATGCCATTCACGACGCCGTCGTAACCGCGGTAGATACGGTCCTCGGGATCGAGCGTCGCCGGACGCCATTCGTTGTTGAGGTAACTGACGCGACGCACGGCGTTCGGGTCGGTGGCGAACGGGTTGACCGCTCCCACGGCGAAACCGGCGAAGTTCAGGTACTCGATCGCCGACGCACCGGGCCACTGGCCCGACGGGTCACTCGAGATGTTCGTGAACGGATTGCCGACCAAGCCGTTGTTCGTCACTTTCATGACGAAGTTGCCGACGTTCAGCACCGAGCCCTGGCCGAAGATGTCCGGGATGGCCATGGGCCTGGCCCCGCGCCGGCTGGCGGAGGCATTCGCACGCACCCGAGCGAGCACTTCCTGCTCGTACGAGCGGAAAGCCTGGTCCTCGATGTCACCGGGCTGCGAACGGGACCACGCCGGAGCCGCCATCACTCCCGCGAGGAACACAAGCCACAACCCCCTCGCCCCCCACTTCACGACTTCAGTCATGCCACACTCCTTCATAGCCCCGGCCATCAGAAGGTGACGCTCACGCCCATACGCACGTTGCGGCCTTCCTCGAAGACCCGCGGATCGCGCGTGGGAACCCAGTCCAGGATGTTGTCGCCGTTGACGTCCTGCAGATAAGCGCCACCGGTACGGCCCGTCTCGGTGAAGTAGATCGTGTAGTCGTCGCCCGAGGTGTTCACGAACGGGCTGCGACGGCCGGGCGACAGATTCTGGATGTTCGTCGCATCGAGCAGATTGCGGGCATCGACGAACAGGGTGACGTTCTGGCCCCAGATCTTGTAGAACTTGTCGCCGTCGAGCGTCAGCCGCGCCTGCGACGGCATGCGGCGCGAGTTCGTGAGCGCGGGGTCGGGACGGCGGTCATTGCGGAATGCCGGAGTGAACGGGAACCCCGAACCGTACGTCCACAACATGCGCAGCCCCCACTTGCCCGGATCGCGGATCGTGCTTGCGATGCTGACCGTGTGCCGCTGGTCCCAGTTGAGCGCCTGCTCGCTGATCGGCAGGTAGAGCCGGCCACCGTTGAAGAATTGCAGCGCCGTGTTCGGGTCCGAAGCGACACCCGTCGCGATCGAGTAGGTGTAGTTCACGTCGGCCGAGAACTTGTGGCTGAAGCTCTTGATGAGGCTGGCCTCGAAACCGCGCGCCGAGGCGTAGTCACCATTGAAGAAGACATTGACCAGGTTGCCGTTCTCGTCGCGCTCCTGCCGGACCGTGATCAGCCCATAGATGTCCTTGAAGAACACGCCGAACTGGCCGGAGATGTCCTTCGTGAACAAGTGCTGAACGCTGGCCTGGTAGGCGATGTTCGTCTCCGGCTCGAGATCCGGATTGCCCTTCACACCGACCGTGGAACTGATGCCGCGGTTCTCGAAGATGAACGAACGCGCCGGCGTCTGGTAAGTCCAGCCGTAGTGGAAGCTCAGCACGTCGCGATCCGACACCGGGTAGGCGATGCCGAGACGCGGGCTGATCTGCTGCTTGTAGCGCTTGCCGCTCTTGATGTCGACGTCGGCGATCTGCGCGCCGGGCGAGAAGAAGTCGAAGCGCAGGCCGGCGTTCAGGACCAGGCCTTCGAACTCCCAGCGGTCCTGCAGGTAGAGCGCGCCCTCGGGATTGAAGTTGACGAAGTCCGAGCGCGTGCCACCGGGCAGTCCGTTGCTCTCGCCGTTCGGGAACGCCAGCGACAGGTTCTGCACACGGTTGTACTTGGCCTCGAGGCCGGTCTTCCACGTGTGCTGCTTCCAGCGCCGGGTGGAGTAGTCGGTCTTGAGCGTGTAGACGCGAGTCTGTCGTTTGAGATAGGCGGGCACATCGCCGTGGGTCGCGAAGAACGGATTGTTCTCGGTCCCGAAGCCGAGGTTGCCACTCCAGTAGAACGGGCTCTGGATCCAGTACTCCCACGGATCCTTCCCGCCGACCGTGTTCTCGGTGTTGAAGTTCAGCGACGCGGCGCGTGTGCTCCAGACGCTCTTGTCCGAGAGCTGGTTGGTCCACACCGCGGTGAACTGCTGGTAGCGATCATCGAACGTCGGCACGTGGTCGGCGAGGTTCACGAACTGCGACGTGCTGTCGACCGGGACCTGCGACCAGCTGCCATAGCGCGGATTCAGTGCCGTCACCGAGCCGTCGGAAGCGCGCGTCGTGTCGTAGGTCACCGAGACATAGCCCTTGCGTGACCACTCGTGGTCGTAGGCCGTTGTCAGGTTGTGATTGTTGATGGTCTCGAACGTCACCTTGTTGCGCGGGTTCATCCGGTAGGCCAGCTTGAAGTTCGTGTTGATCTGGTTGTTCTGCCGGTTGCCGAGCTGGATGAAGTCGAGCAGCGTGCGGTGCGGACGGGTCATCCCGGACTTCAGGTAGGTGTCCGAGAACGAGCCCTCGTAGGTCGCGAAGTAGGTCAGGTTCTTGACCGGCGTCGGGCCGCCGAACCCGAACGTGAAGCGGTCGTAGTTGTCGAACGTCTTGGTCGGGTCGCCGTAGCGATCCGTGTCCCAGCGCACCTCGCCACTCAGGCGGTCGGTGCCTTCCTTCGTCGACACGCTGACGACGCCGGACAGCGCGTTGCCGAACTCGGCATCGAAGCCGCCCGAGAGCACATCGGTGCCGGCGACCGCCAGGTTCGCGATGTTCGCGCTGCCGCCAAACGCGGGATCCGTGGCCTCGACGCCGTCGAACTGGAACTTCACCTCGCCGCCGCGGCCGCCGCGGAAGTGCAGCTCGCCGCCCTGCGCGACGATGCCCGCCTTCGTGGCGATCGCCTGACTCAGGTTGTCCACGGGGATCTCCCTCAGCTTCTCCGCGGAGATCGACTGCTTCGTGCTCGAGGACTTGGTGTCGATGCGCTTCTCGGCACGCACCTCGATGGTCTCGACTTCCTTCACGACCTTCGTCTGGCCGACGCTGAAGCTCACGACCGCCGTCTGCCCGGCATTCACCTGCACGGTCTGGATGACCGGGTCGTAGCCGATGGCCTGCAGCTTGACCTGATAGGTACCGACGGGGACGCGGTCGATGATGAACGCGCCGTTCTCATCGGTCTGCGTGCCCTGCTTCGTTCCGAGCACGACGACGTTGGCGTACGAGACAGGATCCTTCCCCTTCTCGAGCGCCTTGCCCGCGATGCGACCGGTCGTCGCCGAAGCAGCAGGAGCCGGGGCGGCCGGTCGGGTCTGCGTGAACGCCGGCACCGCGAGCCCTAACAGCGGTAGCAGTGCGAACAGCGCCAGCAGAGAGCGTCTAGCGGAAGCGAACATGGGTGGGAGCCCTCCCGAAGAAACACCGAATCGTGAAGTCGAGACTTTGATGGTGCGTGTGTTGTTCCGGATTATCCGGGACAAGGTGCCAATATCCCGCGCTGCTGTCAACGCCATTCCCGCGGCCCAAACCGTTCCTGAGACAGCAGTTCCAGCGGCGGTGGCGTGCGGTTGTGACGATTCTGGAGGGAGACGGAGCATCGAGCCGATGAGGGAGTGGGCTCGTTGGGCAACGCACGCGTGAGTACGCGGAAGACACCCTGGCACCGTTGCGGTGGCCGAGGTCTGGTACGCCCGTCAAACGGAATATCGGGGAATGTCGGCTCGGGGTCAAGCCCCAATCGGACGAACGCGGTGTCCGTCCCCCCGCCGGGCCGGGCACAGGATCCAACGGCCCCGTTCGGCAACTCACCCGGCGTCCCGAGGACGAACGGCCGAAGCGGCTCCGCCTCTTAAGGGCAGGCCCTCCACGGCCGTTCGGATCCTCAGGATCAGGCTAGAGCGCCCAGTGCAGCTGTACGGCCAGCTGCTGCCGGCTCTGATGCTCGTCGGACGGGTCGCCGAAATCCTGGTTGCGGAACTCGAACATGTATCCGGATTCGAGTGACCAGCGAGCGCCGGTCGGCGCATAGCCGAACCCGAGCGAAGCCGCCTGGGCGACGTACTCGTTGAGCGTCGTGTTGTCGTCTTCGTCCACGACGCGGTGGACATAGCCGAGGCGCCACTTGAGCTGCGCGCCGAGCGGCCGCTCGAGGCCGAGCCGGACATCCCACGCGACGCGGCGCGGGCCAGGGCCGGACAATGTCGACTGGTGCTCGTCACGCAGCCAGTGGTACTCCGCACCTACCGTGGAGCGGCCGAAGCGATAGCTCGCGCCGCCGCCGGCGCCGAAGGCGTAGCGGCGCGACACCTCGTGCACGACGCTGTCCGGGAACCCCAGCGTGTCCGCGTTCGGGCGGTTGAACGCCGTGTTGATGAAGCGATTGAGCGAAGTCGGATCGCCCGCGTTCGGCGGATCGATCGTGATCTTGTGCGCGGCCGTCGTGAGTGTGCCGGAGAACACCGCGCGACCGGGGCTCCAGCGCACCTGCGCACGCATCTCACTCGACTTCTCCTCACGGGTCAGCATGTTGCCACGGCCGGTGAGTGCTTCGGCGCCGACGCCCGCCGAAGTGGTGAAACGCCAGTCCTGCTCGGAGTCCGACAGCCGGCCGATGCCGGTGATGCCGAACTGGAGCGCCCGTCCGATGGCGCCGACGAGCGCCGTGCGGCCGACCCAGTAGGGACGCTGCTCCTGCGTTTCGGACGTCGATCGCGGCAGGTCGTTCAGGGCCACGATACGGTTGCTCTCGTGCTCGATGCCCATGGCGAACTTGCTGTGCTTGCCGACCGCGTACGCCGTGGAGACACCATAGGCGCTCGTGTTCACGTCGATCTTGGTCGCAGTGAACTCGCCCGGCGGTCGCAGTTGCGCGCCACCCTGATCGATCCACTCGCCGGCGGCGTTCGTGACGATCTCGCGGTACTGGTCCTCGACGCTCTCCGAGCGAAAGCGCAAGTGGGCCGCCCACGCCAGGTGGCCGCTGAAGAAACGCGGCACCGTGCCGCCCAGCACGGGCATGACCTCGGGGTGCAGCAGCGACTGACGGACCTCGATCGTGCTGGCATAGGGGCGGTCCCAGCGCAGCGCGTCCAGTCGGCCCACGAGGCCGAACGAGCTGCCGCTGTCGCGATTCCGGTACACCGCCTCGAAGCCGGTCCGGTTGTTGCGCGCGGCGAGGTTCTGCCGTTCGCGGCCCGCGATCAGCCGGCGGGCGGACGACAACGCGCTGGTGCCCGGGCGCAGGTCCATCGTCGAGGTGGTGTCGTGGGAGGCCAGTCCCACCGGCATGCCGGCGAAGTCCCACAGATCGATTCGTGCGTCGCGGTCCCGTATGACCGCGGACAGCCCTCCCATGCCGAGCAGACGCGGACTGCGCGCCACGGGCCCGGTGGACAGATCCAGCGAACGCAGCACCGGATCGTAGTACTGGGCTGAAGCCGTCGCGGCGCCGATCAGGGCAGCCAGCAAAGACAAGGATAACGCGCGCGGCAAGACCCAGCGCGTGGGGCTCATCCACTGCTCCTTTCCATCGCTCTCATGGACGTCGGGGACCCCGTGCGTCAGGCAGGACTACGGGCCCCCGCCGGTCGAGGCGGAAGCACGCACGGTCAACGAAGTGCCGGCGGATACTAGGAACGCGTCCCGAGGGTGTCAACGCGGTTCTCACGCGCGGGTCCTGGCGCTCCGGACCGCCCCCGCTTCCTGGACACTCCTGCCCGAGACGAACGGGCTGCCAGTGAGCCAGTATCTCCATGGCCGCTCGACCGCCCTCCGGATACCGACCCGGGCACCGGAGGAGATCGGAGGGCGGGGCCGACCGGCAGGCCGCCGGGCCAGCCACAGCGCACCCGCGGTGAGGTCCGCACCGTCATGACGGCGGTCGAGACCCAGCGCCTGGGTGAGCATGCCCGGGCCGCGAGTCCAGCGCGCCGGATCGGCCGTGCCGCGGCGGCGCGCCATGACGGCAGTGCCGGCGAGCGGTTCGAGCGCACGCACCAGAACCGCCATGGCGCGGCCGGCGGGACCGCACACGACATTGAAGCAATGGTGCATGCCGTACGTGAAGTAGACGTACGCGTGGCCCGGGGGGCCGAACATGACGCGGTTGCGCGGCGTCTCGCCATGCCACGCGTGACTCGCCGGATCGTCGCTGCCACCGTACGCCTCGGTCTCGACGATGATGCCGGCGCTGCGGCCGGCGTGCGCGTCGTCGTGCACGAGCACGCAACCCAGCAGGGCGTGCGCCACGACCCGGGCGCCGCGGGCATAGAACGCCCGGGGCAACGGCACTCCGAGCGTGAGCGCTCCGGGCTCCCGCGCGAGCGCGGCCCGAGCGCGGCGCGGCGCGGGTGCCGCGCTGCTCCGCACGACCGGCCGGACGTCGCGAGCCGTATCAGTGCCCGACCGGGGCATCCTCGACACCCACCCGCCGCAGCGCCGACATCATCGTCTCCTTGATCTCAGCGAGCCGTGTCTCGGTA
This sequence comes from bacterium, assembly GCA_031360075.1. Taxonomy (GTDB): domain Bacteria; phylum Eisenbacteria; class RBG-16-71-46; order RBG-16-71-46; family RBG-16-71-46; genus JAIOPA01. Next base: position 15,992 of record JANMAX010000028.1, read on the forward strand.
CGCGCCTCGAAGCGCACCACGAGCACCGGCTGCGTGTTGGAAGCGCGCACCAGTCCCCAGCCGTCCCCGAACTCGACGCGAATACCATCGATGTCGATGATCCTGAACTTGCCGGCGAATTCCGCCTTGAGGATCTCTGGCACCTGGAACTTGCGCTCTTCGGGGCACGGCAGCCGGGTCTCGGGCGTGGAGAAGTACTGCGGCAGGCTCTCGACCAGTTGGTCGAGCGTCCGCCCGCTCGCCGCCACGTAGCGCAACAGCCGGCCGGCCGCGAACAGCGCGTCGTCGAAACCGAAGAAGCCCTCGCTGAAGAACATGTGCCCCGACATCTCGCCTGCCACCGGAGCGCCGGTCTCGGCCAGGCGCTTCTTGATGAGCGAGTGACCGGTCTTCCACATCTCGGGCACGCCGCCATGAGCCAGGATGTCCTCCGACAATGCCTGCGAGCACTTGACGTCGAAGATGATGCGGCCGCCCGGCACACGCGTCAGCACGTCGCGTGCGAACAGCGCCAGCAGCTGGTCGCCCCAGACGATGCGGCCCGAACCGGTGATCGCACCGATGCGGTCGGCATCACCGTCGAAGCCGATGCCGAGATCGGCACCGGTCTCCTTCACTTTCTTCTGCAGATCGACGAGCAGCGCGGGCACGGTCGGGTCCGGCAGGTGGTTCGGGAAGCTGCCATCCAGTTCCGCGAACAGCGGCACGACGGTGTGGCCCATGCGCTCGAACACCTGCGGAACCACCGTGCCGGCGCAACCGTTGCCGCAGTCCATCACCACGCGCAGGCCGCGCGGGCTCTTGCAGCGGTCCACGAGCATGGCGCGGTAGTCGTCGAGGATCGGCTGCGCGGCCCAGCGGCCCGCGGGCGCCTGGCTGAGTTCGCCGGCCTGGATGGCGCGGCGCATCTCGAGGATCTCGGCGCCGTATAACGGCAGCTTCTGCTTCGCCATCTTGAAGCCGTTGAACTCGGGCGGGTTGTGGCTGCCCGTGATCATCATGCCGCCGTCGAGCCCGCGCGACGCCACGGCGTAATAGAGCGCGGGAGTGGGCACGGTACCGACGCGTTCGACGAGCATGCCGGCCGAGATCATGCCGCGCTCGGCCGCACGCGCGAGACGTTCCGACGACGGCCGGACGTCCTGGCCGAGCGCGACGCGCACGCCGCCCTCGGCGCGAATGCGGGTCGCGAACGCCTGTCCCACGGCCTCGGCGGTCTCGTTGGTCAGCTCGGTCTCGTGCAGACCGCGGATGTCGTATTCGCGGAAGATGTGGCCGGGAATCATGCGCGCTCCTGCTTGGGCTGCTGGCTTTTCAGCCACGCGTCGATGAAGGGGTCGATCGCACCATCCAGCACGCTGTGCACGTCGGTGATCTTGGTCTCGGTGCGGTGGTCGTTGGCCATGGTGTACGGCTGCAGCACGTACGACCGGATCTGGCTGCCGAAGTCGATGTCCTTCTTGGTGCCGGCGATGGCCGCGGTCTTGGCACGCGCCTCGGCTTCCTTGAGCATGAACAGGCGCGACATGAGGATCTTCATGGCGGCGTCCTTGTTGCGGTGCTGGCTGCGCTCGGCCTGCGACTGCACGACCAGCCCGGTGGGCAGGTGCGTGATGCGCACAGCTGACTCGGTCTTGTTGACGTGCTGCCCGCCGGCGCCGCCGGCGCGCATGGTGTCGATGCGCAGGTCGTCCGGGCCGATCTCGACCTTGATGGTGTTGTCGAGGATCGGCAGCACGCTGATCGACGAGAACGACGTGTGCCGACGCGCGTTGGCATCGTAGGGCGAGATGCGAACCAGACGGTGCACGCCGGACTCCGCCTTGAGATACCCATAGGCGAACTCGCTGTCGATCTCGAGCGTGGCGTCCTTGATGCCCGCCTCGTCTCCGGCCTGGTAGTCGAGCAGCCCGCACTTGTAGCCCCTGCGCTCGGCCCAACGCTCGTACATGCGCATGAGCATCTCCGCCCAGTCCTGCGACTCGGTTCCGCCCGCGCCGGGATGGATCACGACCAGCGCTCCGAGCCGGTCGTACTCGCCGCTCAGCAGGCTGCGGGTCTCGAGCGCGCTGACCTGGGCTTCGAGCGAGCCC
>JANMAX010000065.1:0-2467 GCA_031360075.1 bacterium
CCGAGCACCGCCGCCAGTGCTCCGGGATCGACCATGCCGTTGCGGCACACCGGCACCACCGTGAGCGGGAAGCCCTCGCCCTCGAGCGCGTGCGCCGCGGCCAGCACGGAGGAATGCTCGATGGCCGTGGTGACGATGCGCTTGCGCGTGGCGCTCGCGAGCATCACGCCCTTGAGCGCGAGATTGTTGGATTCGCTGCCCGTGGCCGTGAACACGATCTCCTCGGAATGCGCTCCGAGCAGCCGCGCGACTTCGGTGCGCGCCCCCTCGATGGCGTCTCGAGCCGCTTCGCCACGCGAGTGCACGCTGGACGGGTTCGCAAACCCGCCGCCGAGCCACGGCAGCATGGCTGCGACCACTTCGGGCGCTGGCCGGGTGGTGGCGGCGTGATCGGCGTACACGGGCTTCATGCCGGGGTGCCTACCGAAGCGCCGAGTGTGGCGATGCTGATGCGCTGCGCGAGCACACCGGCGATGGTCTTGAACGCCTTGGCGGTCTCGCTGTCGGGCGTGGCGGCGACCACCGGTGCGCCGGTGTCTCCACCCCTGCGCACGGCGGACTCGAGCGGCAAAGCACCCAGGAACGGCAGCCCCAGGGCGAGCGCGCGCGACTGTGCGTCGCCGCTCGAGAAGATGTCGTGCCGCTTGCTGCAGCCATCACAGATGAAGTAGCTCATGTTCTCGATCAGGCCCAGCACCGGAACCGAGAGCTTCTCGAACATGCGGATGGCCTTCACGCCGTCCTCGATCGCAACCATGCTCGGGGTCGTGACGATGACCGCGCCCGTGACCACGGTCTGCTGGATGAGCGACAACTGGACATCGCCGGTGCCCGGCGGCAGGTCGACGACGAGATAGTCGCAGCCCGACCAGTCGACATCGGTCAGGAAGCTCTTGATCGCACCGTGCAGCATGGGACCTCGCCACACCACGGCTTCGCCGGCGTCGACCAGCAGGCCCATCGACATGAAGCGGATGCCATGGGCCTCCACGGGCAGGATCTTGCCGTCGCGCTGATACGGCTGGCGCTGCACGCCCAGCATGCGCGGCAGGTTGGGACCATAGATGTCACCGTCCAGCAGGCCGACGTTGGCTCCCGTCTGTGCCAGCGCGATCGCCAGGTTCGCCGCGACCGTGCTCTTGCCCACACCGCCCTTGCCCGATCCGACCGCGATGACATGCCCGACGCCCTCGAGCGCCTTGCGATCGGCGGACGGGTCCTTGGGCTTGCGCACGCGGCTCGTGGTCGTGATGTCGACCTTCGTCACACCCGGGATGCGGCCCACGGCAGCGTGGCAATCCGCCTCGATCTCGGCCTTCAACGGGCACGCCGACGTCGTCAGCACGAGCGTGAATCGCACGGTCCCGCCCTCGACCGCGACCTTCTCGATCATGCCGAGCGTGACGAGGTCGCGGTGCAGGTCGGGATCTTGGACCGTACCGAGTGCGGCGAGAACGGCTTCGGGCGTGATCACGTGGGGCGTCACCTCATGATGGAATGGGAATCCGGGTTCGACAGCAGGCACGGGCTTGGGGGAAGCCACCGGCGGTGGATCAGTGCCGGTCGTGCCGTTGCTCCCACCACTCGCGCGCGCGGTTGATGCCAATCGCCAGCACCACCGTGCCGGCGATGAGGAAGCCGGCGATGACCAGCCCCATGCCGTAGAGCACCGCTACTCCGCCTGGACCGCGGTCACCTGCGGCAGTTTGAAGCGGAGGTAACGCTCGATACCGTTCCGGAGCGTGGTGGTGGAGCTCTGACAGCCGCTGCACGCACCGTGCAGACGGATGGTCACGACACCGCTCTCCGATACGTTGACGAGCTCGAGGTCGCCACCGTCCGATTGGACCATGGGACGCAACTGCTGGATGACTTTCTCGACGTCTTCGCGCATCATCGCCTCTTGGTCGCGGGCGTGCGGCCCGTGGACCTGTCCAACCCCCGGGAGCCCATCGGGGGCCCTTCCGGGCCACTCCGGGACATCCCTTAAGTGCATGCCAACACGGTAGACTATGCCCCATGAGATGACCCGTCAAAGCGCGCAGCCCCCTGTCCCGGAGAGATTTGGCCCGGGCGTGACGATTGCGGCGCCGGGCGGCGAAGGAACATCGGCCAGCCCGGATCGCGAAGGCACTCTGCCTCCTTTCGGGTCGGGCCCGGCGTCCCCGCTGGATCCCGGCGAGGAGCCGGAACTCGCCGGAGCCCAGGCCCCCGCGCAGCCGTTCCACCATCTCGACGTGCTGTGGCTGCAGGTCGCCGGCACGTTGTGCAACCTGGCGTGCACGCACTGCTTCGTGACCTGCGGTCCCCATGAGGACCGCCACGCCATGATGTCGCGAACCGACGTGCGTACGCAGGTCGACGCCGCGCGCGTGCTGGGGGTGAAGGAGGTGTACATGACCGGCGGCGAACCGTTCTTGAACGCCGAGATCGAGGACATCGTCGAGGACACGCTGTCGCACGCGCC
>JANMAX010000113.1:0-20826 GCA_031360075.1 bacterium
CGCCCCGCGGAGAGTCACTGCTCCGCGGGGCGTTCGTCGTTCGCGGGCCTTCAGCGAGCGGGCTCGACCGCCTCGGGGAAACTGTCGCGCAATTGCGGGTCCGCGCTCACTCCAAGCCACGCTGCGGCGGTGCGCCAGGACTCGAACGCGCTCCGCCCGGACATGCGCAGCGACTGATAGCGCAGACCGGCGGCCACGAGCATGGCGAGCACATCTTCGCCCGCGCCGGACTCATGCGCCGCACAGCCGCGTGCGCGCGCCAGCAAGTCGCACAAGCGCTGCACGCGGCGTGTCGGATCGCTGGCCGCGAACGCCGCGAGCGCGGCGCTGCCCGCATCGCTCCACGCCCACGGACCCAGCTCAAGCGCGCGCTCCAGCAACTGCCGGTCGGATTCCGGCGCGCCCAGCGCCTGCGAGGCGGCCGTCAGCCGCAAGCAAGCCTCATCGGTCGCCGCACGCCGTTGAGGTTCGCTCGACGCGGGCGCGGCGAGCAGGCCGAGGGCGCGGTCCTGGTGGTCGCGGAAGCGCTGCGCGATCGCCCGTGCCGGCGCCGCCGCATCGCACAGCGCGCCCAGGTGTTCGCGTCCGGCCCGCGAGAACGCCGCGCCATCGGCGCGATCCTCGCACACCAACACCGCCTCGATACCGGCGGGGCCGCGCAACGCCACGAGCAATGCCACCCCCTGTGCGGCGAGCATCTGGAGTTCGCGCGGCGGATCGGACAGCCGTTCGAGCTCGTCACGATGAAGCGGCCGGGCGAGCGCCTGCAGCCATTCGGCCACGCCGCCGGCCGGGTCCAGCTGCAATCCCTCCCAGCGCTCGCGCACGTCGCCGCGCACGGTGTGCACGCCGAGCACCGGCACGGCCGTGGCGCGGCGATCGGCGCGCGACTGCTCGCCGACGCCGTCGGGGGTGTGCGTGCACGCCGGGGCTGGCCGCCGCGCCAGCAGCGCCGCACTGCGCGCGCCGGTCAGCCGGCAGGCCTCGCGCAGCAGGCGCGCATCCAGGGTATCCAGGTCGAGCGTGCGCAGCAGTTCACCGGCGAGCTGGTCGGCGACCGCGCGCAGTGTGCGTTCGCGTGCAGCCGCATCGCGGGCACACAGCGCTTCGAGCTGCAGCCGGCTGACGTCACGTTCAAGTTCGGTGTTCCGTTGCCGGTGACGCGCCGCATCACGCGCACGGGCCAGCAGCCGCTGCACGCGTGCGACGAGTTCCTTGGGCGAGAATGGCTTGGTGATGAAGTCGTCGGCGCCGTGGGCCAGGGCCTCGATGCGCGATTGCGTGTCGCCGGCCGGCGACAACAACAGGATGGGCACATCGCCGTGCTCGGGCTCGCGCCGCAGCAGCTCGCACAACTCGAGCCCGCCGCGCCGCGCCAGGCGTACGCTCAGCAGGATCAAGTCCGGCCGCTCACTGCGTGCCAGCTGGAGGGCGGCTTCGCCGTCGCCGGCGGTCAGGACGCGGAAGTGGTTCGCGCTGAGCGCGAACGACAGCAGTTCGACGACCTGCGCGTCTTCGTCCGCCACCAGCACGCGCGGCGGGTGTGGGTCGCGCGGCAGTCCCGGCAGGCGCGGGATCACTGCCCGGCCGCGATGCCGGGCAAGTCGCGGACCAGCTCTTCGACCGCACCGCTGACGAACGGCTTCCGCAGCACACGGGTGATGCCCGTGCCGGCCACCAGATGGTCCTCGGAACCGTCACGAGTCAGCGCGACGAGTTCGAAGCGCACGCGCGCCACCAACTGTCGCGCCACCAATTGGCGGAGGTGCGCGCGGCCACTGGCATCGGGCAGCGAGACATCGACGAACACCGCGGACCAGTCCTCGGACTCGAGCGCGGCCCACATCTCGGTGGCGTGCTCCGCCCCCTCGACGACCCAGCCCTCGCGTTCGAGCACGCGCGTCAGCGCGATGCGCGCCACCAGGGAGTCGTCCACGACCAGCGCGCGGCGCGGTGACGGCACGCGCCGAGCCCCATCGAGCGGCTGCACATCGCCAGCGTCGAGTGTGGCGGGCGCAGGCGCGGCGGCGAGCGGTGCGGGCGCGGGAAATTCGAGCGGCGCCGCGAATGCTCTGACGGCGGGCGGCGCGACCGGTTGCGGCGCGGGCGCGACCAGGGCGGCCGGTGGCGCGAACGCTCTGGCGGCGGGCGATACCACGGTCACCACCGGCGCACGGAACGGCGCCTGCGGACGATGCACCGCTCGCACATGCTCGCGGCCGAGTACGACGAGTTGCGGTGGCGCCATGGCTGCGGGTGGCGTCGCGGCTGGCCCAGGGACGGCAGGCGCGGAGACGTCCACTACTTCGATCGGCGCAGACTCGGGCCGGGGCGGAGCCAGCACGACCGCTTCGATCGGCGCGAACTCGGGCCGGGGCGGAGCCAGCGCGACCGCTTCGATCGGCGCGGGCTCGGGCCGGGGCGCGGCCAGCACGACCGCTTCGATCGGCGCGGACTCGGGCCGGGGCGCGGGCATGGCAGGCGCGACGGCCACGGCAGGCGTGCGCGTGCGCAAGCGCGCCGGCGGTGTGTGAAGGGCGGGCACGCCAGTCAGCGCTTCGTGGGCGTCGACGACCCAGTACTCCGCGCCGTCCTCGGCACGCACGACCAAGCGGCCGCCGGGCACCTGCTCGGGTGCGTGTGCAGGCTCGGGTCGTGCGAAGACGCGCCAGACGATGTGATCGAGGTGCAGCCAGGCCCGCGACAGCCCCTGCGCGAGCAGTGCCATCGGACGCTCGCCCGTGGTGCGGTTCAGTGGTGACCACGGGGCCAGCGAAGGTTCGGTGAGCACGGCGCGCGCCTGCTCGTCGGCGATGCGCAGGCGCGCCACCGCGGTCCACGGCAGCGCCACCGCCAACTCGCCCTGGCGTGCGAGCAGGAACGCCGGACGCTCGGCGTGCAGCGGCACGCGCAGCGCCCAACGGCCGTCGGGCTCGTTCAGCAGCGCACCGCCCATGAGCGCGAGCACCGCGCCGGCGGGGGCGAGTCCGGGCTCGTGCACGACGCGGAAGCTCAGCGTGAGCACGGCGTCCTGCACCGCGATGTGCAGCGGCCCGCCGAGTTCGGCGCCCAGCCAGTCAAGTGCGGCGCGCAGCCCGGCGGCCACCGGCAGCGTCACCTGCGCTCGCGCCAGTATCCCGGGGTCGTCCACATCGAGGTCCGAGAGCAGCTCGCCGAGCGGCTGCACCGCGATGCGCTCCAGTTCGGGCGATACCGCGGCGGCCCAGTCCTGCGCTTGCAGCACGCCCGCAAGCGCCGCGAGTTCGCGGTCGGCTTGCACGAACGGCGTGATGTCGCCGCGCGCATCGGACTCGAGTGTTAGTCGTTCGAGCCGCTCGAGCACGTTGGCGACCTGCAGCGGCGGCGCTCCGGCGTGCGCGCGACACGCGCCCAGCAACGCGGCGAGCCCTTCGAGTTGCAGAAGTTCGGCGACATCGGCCGCGGCCGCCCACGCGAGCGACGAGTCGGCGGGCGTGGCGCGCGCCGCGCCGGCCGCCGCACGGACCGTGGTGGCGAGCCCGCGGGCGATCTCGCGCGCGTGGCCGTCGTCGTGGCCGTGCGGGGCGATCAAAGCCGCTCCTCTTCGCGACGGACATCTTCGCGACGGACATCGGCATCGGGCGATTCCCCGCCGGCATCGTCGTGCGCTTCGGCATCCCCGGGGTTCAGGTCGGTCCCGGCGAGCGGTTCAGCGTGCGACTCCAGCGGCGGCGAGTCCTCCGCGCGCGCGGGCGCATCCACCAGCCGGAGTCCCGGGCCGCTCACGGCCTCGGCGCTCAAGGCCTCACCCACGGGCGCGAGGCGCACCACCAGGGCTTCGGCATCGGAGGCGTTGGCATCGAGCCGGCGCGCCAGGCGCTCGGCGACACTCGACGCCCGTTCGCTCGCAGTGGACACGCGCTCACCCTTGCGGTTCGTGTCCTGGACCATCTCGAGCACGCGCTCGAGCAAGCGTTGCGTGTCCGCACCGCGCACCGGGGGGAGCGGCGGCGCGCTGGGTGGCGCGGGCGACTCCATGAGCGCCAGCGCGCGCTCGCGCGCGGCGCGCATGCGCTCGTCCGCGTCGGCCACGGACGCCCCGATCTCGGTGGCGAAGCGCTGCGTGCGGTCGGTGGCGTCGCGCACGTCGCGCACCATCTGCTTCATGTCCTCGGCGAATGCCGCCGGATCGCTGGTGCCGGACAGCGCCTGGATGGCGATGAGCGTGGCGCGGTTACCGACCCGCTGCACCTGATCGGAGACATCCTGGACGCGCATGAGCCCGCGACCCAGGGCCGCGACACTCCCGGACGACGAGGCGACCAGGTCCTCGAGCGCGGCGCGCGCGCGTTCCGCGAGCGGATCGACCGCCGGCGCAGGTGGCGCCGGAACGGCCGCGAGCGCGGTGTTGAGTTCGGTGGAGAGCCGCTGCAGTTCGCGCACGGACGTTTGCAACGAGGTGGCCTCGACGAAGCCGCGCTCGGCCTGCGAAGCCGCTTCGTGCGCGTCCCCGATCACGGCGGCGAGTTCGACGGCCAACTGTCGTGCGGCTTCGCGATTCTGCTCATCCACGCCGGCGCGGCGCTGGACCGCGTGCGCAAGCAGGTCGGAGACCGCGCCCACGTCGCCTTCGGGCACGTTCGGACGCTCCCAGCGTTCCGTGAGTTGCCAGCGTTCGATGCCGGCGCGCAACTGGGCCAGATGCTCGCGCGTGCGCTCGAGGTCGTGGAGTGCGCGCGCCTCACTCTGGCGGCGTTCGAGCACGTCCTGGACCGCATCACCCAGTTCGGAGAGTTCGCCCCAGCCGGTGCCGGCAGGCAGGCCGCGCAGTTCGGCGACGCGACCCGAGCGCAGTCCCAGCAACACACCGTGCAGGTGTCCCGTGACGTGGTGATCGATCCACAGCGCCAGCACGAGGCCCAGCAGGAGCGCGGCGCACGCCACACCCGCGAGCCAGCCGTAGAGCGCCGGGTCCGCCGGGGTGAGGTTCGGCGTGAACAGCAGCCACAGCGTACCCGTGGCCGCGATGACACCGCCCGAGAGGCAGGCCAGCCAGAGCCGGAGCTTCAGGCCGGGGCCGATGCGCGCGCGGGGCTGCTTGGCGGGAGTGGTTTCGGGGTCGCGGGCCATCGGGGAGGTGGACTCCGGAGAATGCGGGACGGGGGAGCGGTGTAATCCCCAGTCGGGGACGCCACTATTGCATCACGCAAGCCCCATGCCCCGAAACACTTCATTTGCATTCACATGGAGTTGGCGCCGCCAGCGCCGGCCATGCCCCGCGTTGGTCATTCCGGACCGGGCGTCCTGCGCGCCCGGACGCAGCCGCCGCGAACACGCCATCTGGTTGCGCCTCATGGGAATGTCCAGTGGGCCACAGGCAAACTACTTTCCTCATGTGACAGACAACTTGCGAACTGCACGTCCCAGCCCGGCCCTGAAGGCCGGCTGCGCTCGGCCGCTGCGACGGGCCCGCGCGCGCCTGGATCTGGGGCAGACGGCCCGGTCGCTGGTGCAGCCCCCCCGAAGTCGCAGTGGAAATGACGCTTCGCGCGGGGCTGGCGGGCCCGGCGAAGTCCGCTCCTGCCTGCTGATTCACCACGGAACCACTCATGCCCGGCGTGGCACAGCCGATGCTTTGGTATCTCCGTGAAGGCTCGCGGCACCTTTCAGGTGCCGGCACCACTGGGCAGCAGACATCCGAGGCGCGTCATGAACCCCCGCCACTACGTCGACCTGAAGGACCACAGCCGCGACCTGCAGCCCACGTATTACTTCATGATCAACTGCCTCCTCTACAGCCGGATGGAGACGGGCCTGGTCTCGAACGCGGACTGCTACGACGAGGACGTCAACGTCTACCTGGCGCACCTGCTCCACTCGTTCATCAATCCCGAGTACGTCGAGCAGTCGCGCAAGTTCCTGTCCAAGTACGACACCGACGTGTTCCGGCGCCTGTCGTCTTCGACCGACGCGCGCTTGAAATACCAGATCTACAAGACCAACGCCGACTTCCTGCTGGTCTCGATCGGCATATTCGATAATCCGGCCATGGCCGCGGCGTCCCGCGCGCGCGTCCAGCCGAGCGAGGAGGCCTACATCGGCCGCGGCAAGACCTACTACCACTTCGCCTACACCTATTCGCAGCAGATGCACCGCAAGAACGCCGGTGTCTCGGACGTCCTCGAGAAGCTGTCGAACGGCTTCGAGAAGTACCTGCGCATCCTGTCGCATATGCGCGGCGAGTACCTGGATCTCATGTCGCGCCTGTCCCAGGGCGAGGTCTACCACCTCGAGCGTTCGGTCGATGAGCACGCGCAGCAGGAACTGCTGCGGACGAAGCAGGACGAACTGCTCGAGTTGTACACGGTCTGGCAGTCGACGCCCGACAACGAGACGGTGGAGAACCTCGAACGCGTGGTCGGCGAGATCCGGGCGATCAACCCGGCATTCAAATTCGAGCTGCCGGCGCGCTGACGAGCCGGCCGCGGGCGGCCGCACACCACCGAATTCACTGTCGCTCACCGGCTGTCCAGTCGCGGGGCGAACGCACGAGCCCCGGGCGACAAGAGTCCGGGGCTCGTTGCCATTCCCACGTCGCGCCTGCTCCGTGCGATGGTACCGCGGAGGGAGCGCTACGCCGGGGTGAGCAGCGTTCCGCTGTCCCAGTGACGCGGGGCGTCCCACTCGCGCTGCGGCAGGGAGCCGGCCAGCACGCGGTCGCACCAGTCGCCGGGGACGGCCCACACGACGTCCAGCTCGCCGCTCAGCGGATCGACACGGGCGCCGTAGACCGGGTTGCCCCAGTGCGGGCTCGCGAGTCCCGGTGCGGTGCGCGTGGCGAGGCAGCCGAGCCAGCGCCGGGCACGCTCGCGGATCTGCAGCGGCGAATCCGCGTGCTCGTACGCCAGCGCCGTGGCGTGCTCGCTCACGAACGCCCACACGCTCAGCGCCTGCGAACCGAAGTAACGCAGCTGGCCGTCGGGCGTGTCGGTGACGTGCGCCATGCGCGGCAGCATGGTGCTGTGGAGCTGCTCGAAGAAGTCGCGCGACCAGCGCACGACGCTTCCGGTGTGCGCCGCTCCAGACCCTTCGCGTTCCGGGGCCAGCGACGAGTACATCCGCCGCCGCGCCGTCTGCTCGATCATGAACCGTACCGTGGAGTTACCGCGACGATAACCGGTCAGCCGCATGGCCTCACCTCACTTGAAGAAGGGAAGGTCGACAACAGCGGGAACGAGCGAAACGTGTGTGCGCCGCCATGGCGCTCCGCAGTCGGGTGAACCGCTCTGCTTGCCGTGCTGTGCTGGATCGGTGCCGCGCGCGTTCAGCGCGCTTCGTAGTTCGGGGCTTCCTTCGTGATCTTGACGTCGTGCGGATGGCTCTCACGCAGACCGGCGCCGCTGATGCGGACGAAGCTCGACCGGGTCCGCAGATCCTCGATGGTCGCGACGCCACAATAGCCCATCCCGGCCCGAAGTCCGCCAAGTAACTGGTAGACAGTCGAGGCGAGCGGGCCCTTGAGCGGCACGCGGCCCTCGATGCCCTCGGGCACCAGTTTCGACAACTCGTCGGTGTTGTCCTGGAAGTAGCGCTCGCGGCTGCCCTTGGCGGCCGCCATCGCCGACAGCGAGCCCATACCGCGGTAGACCTTGTACTGGCGGCCCTCGTAGAGCACGACTTCTCCCGGGCTCTCCTCGGTGCCGGCGAACATGCCGAGCATCACGGTGTGGCCGCCCGCGGCGAGCGCCTTCACGAGGTCGCCCGAAAACTTGATGCCACCGTCGGAGATGACAGGAACGCCGGTGCCTTCAAGCGCTTTCGCGGCCTCGAGCACGGCGGTGATCTGCGCCATGCCAGCACCGGTCACGACACGCGTCGTGCAGATGGCGCCGGGACCCATGCCGACCTTCACGGCGTCGGCGCCGGCATCGGCCACCGCCCGCGCACCCGCACCGGTGCCGACGTTGCCCACCACCAACTGGGCGTCGGGCAGCGCGGCTTTCAGCCTCTTCGTGGCTTCGAGCACGCCGATCGAGTGGCCGTGCGCGCTGTCGACCACCAGCGCATCGGCGCCAGCGCGCGCCAGCTCTTGCGCGCGCTCCAGGTAATCGCCGGCCGCGCCCACGGCCGCCGCGACGCGCAGGCGCCCGAGCCCATCCTTGCAGGCGTTCGGGTGCTTGATGCGTTTCTCGATGTCCTTCACGGTGATGAGGCCCTTCAGCATCATGTGCTCATCGACCACGGGCAGCTTCTCGATGCGGTGCTTGGCCAGGATGGCCCGCGCCGACTCGAGCGTGGTGCCGACGGGCGCGGTGATCAGCCGGGCTCGCGTCATGATGTCGGCGACCTTGAGCGTGTGGTCGTCCTCGAAGCGCAAGTCGCGGTTCGTGAGGATACCCACCAGCTTGCCGTGTTCGGTGATCGGCACGCCGGAAATATGAAAGCGCGTCATGATGGCGTGCGCTTCGGCCAGCGTGGCGCTCGGCGGCAAGGTCACCGGGTCGGTGATCATGCCGCTCTCGCTGCGCTTGACGCGATCGACCTGGACGGCCTGATCCTCGATGGACAGGTTCTTGTGGATGACGCCGATGCCGCCGAGCCGTGCGAGCGCGATGGCCAGACCGGCCTCGGTCACCGTGTCCATGGCCGCGCTGACAATGGGAATGTTGACCGTGATCCCGCGCGTGAACTGCGTGCGAGTGTCGACGTCGCGCGGATGGACCGCGGCAAAGCGCGGCACGAGCAGGACGTCATCGAACGTCAGCGCCTCGGGCCCGACTTTGTCAGCCCAGGCCACGCGATCGGTCGATGCCACTCGGTCGTTCACCGGCCGCTCCACTCGAACAGGTCCGCTGGACGCAGCGGGCGAACACGGGGCCGCAGCGAACGCGCCGCGGCCCCGGCGTTCACTTCTTGGCGCCCTTCGCGGTCTTCCCGCGGCGGAAATCGTAGTAGTAGTTCCCGCCCAACCGGATCTCGGCCAGCATCGGCTGACCGTTCCAGCCCGCCACCCACTTCGTGTCGTTCTTCGCGAATGCCGCGTGACCGGCGAGTGTCAGCTCGAGCGACGTGTTCGGCAGCCGCTTGAGGAAGCGCTCCAGCCCGAACTCCGCGCTGGCACCCAGATGCAGGGCCGAGTGCAGTTCGTGGCTGACGGGATCCTCGACCACCTTGCGCTTGTTCTGGATGACGACGCGGTAGAGCGACGGCCCGGCGCCGATATGCCAGCGCCGGCGGCCCTTGCCACCGTAATACTGCACCTGGCCGGCCGTGCCCAGCACCTGCGTGAGGTAGAACTGCTTGGAGGTGCCACCGGCGGGGAAGTTGAGATCCACGAACGGGGCGTTCACGTGCGAGACATAGCCGTTCCAGGTGAAATACGGGCTCACCTGCCAGCCCCAATGCTTGTTGATCACATAGCGGAAGTGCCCGATGAACGACAGCCGCGGCTGCGCGCCCTCGGAATAGTCCCCATCGGACAGGATGTACGAGCTGCCGATCTGACCGCCGATACCGCCGCGGCCTGGCAATGGGCCCTGCGTGGCGACGGAATCCGCCTGCTGGGCGTGGCTGACGCTGGCCGTGGCGAGGAACACGAGGGCCACGACGCTCGCCAGTCGAAAGCGCGAGTTCATGCTTGGGAAGCTCCTCGGAAAGCGTGAGATAGGTGTGGCCCGGTGCGGTAGGCGCGGCACTCTAGGGGGCGCCCTCGGGAGGTGTCAAGAATGGCCCGCGGGACGACCCTCCAGCCGCCGGCCACCGAAGCACCGCGGGCGCACGTCGCGGGCGCGTCGGCGACGGCCGGGGACCGACGGCGCACGTGGCGCAAGGCACGCCGATGCTGCTTCTGCGAGCAGGGCACGGAGCTTGCGGTCGCCCGCATGTGGCCGCGCCGGCCGGGAACCCACCTACCCCTCCCGCCATCACCTCCTCACCCCGACCCACCGCTTCTACAGGATCCGCAACAAGTTCGGGGCCGGTCGCCAGCCGGCCCCCGTCCCGACTGGCGCGGCCGACGTCATGCGAGCATCCTGAATCCACGGTTCGTTGACACCCCTCCACCCGGCCCGTAGACTTCCGCCCTCATTTTGTATGTGCTCGCCGGGGGGGTGCTCAGCCTTCCCGGCGGTTGACCGTATGGGGGAGCTCATGACCCGCTCGGACCAGGGCAAACTACTCGGAGTGCTGGCGGTCACGGCAGTGTCCCTGTGGTGCCTGTTTCCGTCTTATCAGTACTATTCGATGACGCCGGCCCAGCGTCAGGCCACGGAGCCGGCGAAGCTCGCCAAGCTCCGGAAGCAGGCCGTGCATCTGGGTCTCGACCTTCAGGGCGGCCTGCAGTTGCTGCTCGAGGTGGACACCAAGGGCCTCAAGCCCGCGGAGGCCAAGGACGCCGTCGAACGCGCCCGCGAGATCATCAACAACCGTATCGACCAGTTCGGCGTCGCCGAACCCCTCATCCAGGTCGAGGGTGCCGATCGCATCGCGGTGCAGTTGCCGGGCCTGACGGACCGCAGCCGTGCCATCGAATTGATCGGCAAGACGGCGCTGCTCGAGTTCAAGCTCGTGCGGACCAGCGACGAGCAGCGTGCGCTGTTCCAGCGTCTCGACAGCTGGCTCACGTCGCGCGGCGTCGCTCCGGCCGGGGACTCGGCGCTCGCCAAGACCCCGCTCACCGGGCTCATGGTGGACACGGGCTACTTCCGCAACGAGGACGTGCCCAACGCGCAGGCGCTCCTGAACACGCCGGGCATCGACTCGATCCTGCCTGCGGATACCGAGATCCTGTGGGGCAGCGAGAGCGATGCACGTGCCGGCATGGCCGGTCGTGCGCTCTGGGTGGTCAAGAAGCAGGCCGAGATGACCGGCGGTTCGGTCGCCAGCGCCGAAGCCCAGGTCGGCCTCGACAACACGAACCCGGGCGCCTGGGGCGTCAGCATGAAGATGACGCCCAAGGGCCGCGCGGACTTCTCGCGAGTCACCGGCAACAACGTCGGCCGCCAGCTCGCGATCGTGCTGGACGGCGTGGTGCAGACCGCGCCCAGCATCCGCGACCGCATCCCCTCGGGTGATGCGTCGATAACGGGCGGCTCGTTCGTGAACGACCTCGGCGCGGCCAAGGACATCGCGATCGTGCTCCGTGCCGGCGCACTGCCGCGAGCGGTCAAGATCCTCGAGGAGCGCACCGTCGGCCCGTCGCTCGGCTCCGACTCGATCCAGGAAGGCATCACGGCCGGGCTCATCGGTACGGCGATGGTCGTGGCGTTCATGGCCATCTATTACCAGCTCTCGGGCCTGGTCGCGATCGCGGCACTGGCGCTGAACCTGCTCTACCTGATCGCGGCCATGGCGTACTTCGGCGCCACGCTCACGCTGCCCGGCATCGCCGGGATCGTGCTCACGGTCGGCATGGCGGTCGACACCAACGTGCTGATCTTCGAGCGCATCCGTGAGGAACTGCGGCATGGCCGCGGCATCCACGAGTCCGTGCGCCTGGGCTACGACCGCGCGTTCCGCACGATCTTCGACGCGCACTCCACGACGCTGATCTCGGCGCTGTTCCTGTTCCAGTTCGGCACCGGCCCGATCAAGGGCTTCGCGGTCACGCTCAGCATCGGCCTGCTCGCGAACCTGTTCACCGCCGTGCTGTTCACGCGGATGATCTACGACTACTGGCTCGGCCGCGGCAAGGTCGAGCGCATCAGCATCTAAGCGCGAGGACGATCCCATGTTGCAGCTCCTGGTCGGGACCGACATCCCGTTCATGAAGTTCCGGCGGTTCGCCTACCTCTTCTCGGGCGCCCTGATGCTCGTCACGCTGGGCTGGTTCTTCACGAAGGGACCCAAGTACAGCGTCGACTTCACGGGCGGCACGCTGCTGCAGGTCCGCACCAGCCAGCCCGTGCACGCCGACCAGTTGCGCCAGGCGCTCGAGGCCGCCGGCCTCGGCGCCGAGATCCAGCAGATGACGGGCGACAGCCAGGATGAGTACATGATCCGGTTCCGCACCGACGGGGACCCTGTCACCTTGGTGCAGAATGCCGTGGCGAAGAGCCTCCCGGGCATCACGCTCGAGCTGCGCCGCAACGAGACCGTGGGTCCGAAGGTCGGCACCGACCTGCGCCAGAAGGCCCTGCTGGCGATCCTCACCAGCCTCGGCGCCATCCTGCTGTACGTCGGCATCCGCTACGAGTTCAAATTCGCCCTTGGCGGCGTCGTCGCTTTGTTCCACGATGTCGTCATCACGGTCGGAGCCCTCATGATCACCGGGCGCGAGATCTCCCTCACCGTGGTCGCGGCCCTGCTCACCATCGCCGGCTACTCGATCAACGACACCATCGTCGTGTTCGACCGTATCCGTGAACGCTCGAAGGCGCTCCGCAAGGAGAAGCATTCGAGGGTCATGGACCTCGCGGTCAACGAGACGCTGTCACGAACGGTGATCACGGCCTTCACGGTGTTCCTCGCGGCACTCGCCCTGTTCATCTGGGGCGGTGACGTGCTCCGCGACTTCTCGTTCGCGATGCTCGTCGGTACCGTGTTCGGAACCTATTCGTCGGTGTTCGTGGCGAGCGCCATGGCACTCGACATCTGGATCTCGCTCGACCGCCAGAAGGGTATCGCGGCCGAGTAAGGAGAACTCATGCAGCGCTCTGTCTTCGGTCCTGCCGCCCGGCTGGCCGGCTTCGCATGCCTCGCCGCTTCGTTGCTGACGGGTTGTTCCTCGAAGGTGGATCCGGTCGGGCCAGGCGAGAGTTCCGCCGCCAGTTCGGATGTCATCTTGTTCGGCGTCCAGGACCAGGCGGTCACGAGCTTCACCCTCAGTGACCCCGGGACCCCGACGGATCCGTTCGATGACCGGCTGCTGAGCACGGCGACCACGACGTTCGGCGGCGACACGACGTCGGCCATCCTGCAGATCCTGGATGCGTCCCCCGCGAACTCGATGCGCCCGTACCGCCGCGAGGGCGCCTCGACGTTCACGCGCTTCCTCGACTTCGACGTGCAGGCGAACGATCGCAACCTGCGCACGGGCATCGACACCTACCTGCTGCGCGATCCGACCGGCGTGTTCGGCGTCTCGGAATACCTCGCCACCGGACTCGTGAACGGCCTCGAGACCACCCGGTCGCCGGCGAGCAACAAGGTGGTGCCGTGGGGACACGTCACGGAGTCGCTGGTGCTGAGCATCAGCCGGGTGCAGCGCGACTCGGTGATGTCGATCTCGTTCACTCCCGATCCGCGCGCCGTGATCTACGTGCTCGAGGGCTACTCGTTCAACAACGTGCAGACGAGCCGCGACCTCGGCGTCCTGAGTTCGTTCCCGCTGCCGGTGGCGATGCCGCACCAGATCAGCCAGGTCCGCTTCATCCTGCCGGGGCAGGAGACGCAGATCCGCATCCCGCTCTACCGCGTCCCGTTCCAGAAGAACCAGTTCCCGGTCACGCTCGTCATGCGCATGACGGCGATCGACGCCAACGGCCGCGTGGTCGCGCGGTCGGCGCCGGACTTCGTCCAGCGTCCGCTGGGTCGTGATGACGCCAACAACAACATCTACGAACTCGATCCGCTGGGTGGCTGGACCATCACCTGCGACCCCTACCCGCGCGGTTACGTCCGTCCGCAGGGCGTGGGCGAGGGGATGGGTCCGGGCGTGCCGTACGAGACGGTGCAGGCCATGATCGGGGGCCGTGTGCTGGCGGGTGCCCGCTCGGCCGTGACGTACGAGTCGCTGCTGCCGTCGCTGCGGCAACTCACACTGGCCCGGGAGTCGTCCGGCGAGCGCCCGTTGTCGCTGCCCGGCTTGCTGTCGACGGTGCCGAAGGGGCTGTTCCGCCCGCAGCAGCACTGACCGGCGGCGTTCCGAGTGGCGTGAAGGGGAGGGCCCAGCGGCCCTCCCCTTCACGTTTTCAGGACGACGGCCGCAGCCGTCGATGGGGCGCCGGAGCCGGCTTGGACCGGCCAGCCGTCCGCCACCTGGTCAGGGACGCGCCTGTCGTGCCGCGCTCGGCACCGGTCCGTTGGCACGGGCGCAATGCGTGCGAACCTGTCAGCATGATGGCATGCGTCTGACCTCCATCGTTCGCGCGACCGCGCTCGCGGCCTGCCTCGCCACCTTCGCCGCCGCCGCTCTCGCGGCACCCACGGCGCCGGGCGAGCGGGCGTTCGGGATCGCGCGACTCAAGTACGGCGGCGGCGGAGACTGGTATGGCGACCAGACCTCGCTGCGCAATCTCATGGCGGCGCTCCGGCAGCGCACCAGCATCCCGGTCTCCGGCGATGACGCGGCGGTCGTCGAGCCGGGCTCGGCGGCGATCTACCAGTTCCCGTTCGTGTTCGCGGCCGGTCACGGCAACATCAAGCTCACCGACGCCGAAGGCGCCAACCTGCGGCGCTGGCTCGAGGCCGGCGGCTTCCTGTGGGTGGACGACGACTTCGGCCTGGCACCGTCGTTCCGGCGCGAGATGAAGAAACTGTTCCCGGACGCCGAACTGGTCGAGTTGCCGTTCGGCCACGCGATCTTCCACGAGCCCTACGAGTTCCCCGCCGGCCTGCCCAAGATCCACGAGCACGATGGCGGCCCGGCTCGGGCGTTCGGCATTGTCCGGGGCGGGAGGCTCTGTGTATTCTTCTCGTTCGACAGCGACCTCGGGGACGGTCTCGAGGACGAGGAGGTTCACCACGATCCTCCGGAGAAGCGTGAAACCGCGCTTCGCATGGCGATGAACATCGTCCATCACGCGCTCACGCACTAGCCATGGCCGGCCGAAGAGACCCCTCATGACCCCACGCCCGCCGGCGACCCCGCTCCGCTCCCGCCTCCGCGCCGTGCATGCACGCGTGCGCCGCGCGCTGGTCGCCCGTCACGTGCTGCGCGCCTCGGCCGCCAGCATCGTCGTGCTGGCATTCTGCGTCACAGCCGGCCTGGCGTTGCCGCGCGATCCGGCGACGGCATGGCTGCGCCTGGGGTTGTTCGTGGCCGGTGCGGCTGTGGCCATGGCTTGGGCCGCGCGCGGCGCGGTGCGCGACCTGCCGCGCTGGGACCCGTGGCTCGAATCGCTCGAGGAACGCTTCACGGAGCTGCGCTCGTTCCTGCGTAACGCGCTCGACCTGGAGGCGTCGCCGGGCGCGCACACCTCGGGCGAACTCGCCGAGGCCGTGCGCGACTCGGCCGACCGGCGGCTCGCGGCCACGCCGCTCGGCGACTCGGTGCCCTCGCTCGCGGCGCGCACGCCAGTCACCGCGACCTCGGCAGCGGTGCTGTCGCTCACCGCTGCCATGCTGTTCGCCCCGGGGCCCACGCTCGACGCCTGGCGCACCCTGTGGGCGCCCGCCACCGCCGCGCCGCCGGTGACGCTCGAGGTCGAGCCCGGCAGCGTCACGCTGGTGCCCGGCGCTTCGTTCGCTGTGCGTGCGCGTGTCGCGGGCAGCGTGGCCGCTCCCCGGCTGACCGGCGAGGGCGCTTCGCCCGTGCCCGTGCTCGAGTCGTCGGCTGAAGGTGCGCGACGCTGGCGCTTCGACCTGCCGCCGGTGACGCGAGCGCGGGATTATGCGGTGAAGGTCGGCTCCGCCACGAGCCCGCGCTATCACATCGCGCTCGCCGGCGAGCCGCGCCCGGTGAGCTTCTCGAGCACGATCACGGCGCCGGGCTACGCGCGGCTGCCGTTGCAGGCGATCGCCGGGACGCGCGGCGACCTCTCGGCACTTCCCGGCTCGCGTGCCGCGGTCGAAGTGACGTTCGATCGCGACCTCGAGTCGCTGTCGGCCGCCATCGACAACGCGCGTGCGGTCGGTTGGAGCGAGATCACGCCGCGGCGCTGGCGCGGCAGCGTGCCGGTCGAGCGCGAGGGCAGCTACGAACTCGACGCGCGCGCCGCGACCGGAGCAGCCCGGTTCCGCTACAGGCTCAGCCTGCTCGCCGATGCGCCACCGGTGCTCACCGTGGTGCTGCCGGTGGGCGACCTGGACCTGCCCGCGGGCCAGTGGGTGCCGTACGATGTCCTGGCGCAGGACGATCTCGGCGTCTCCAGCCTCCGGTTGGAGTGGCGCAAGGCGGCGGGTGATCCGTGGCGCGAGCAGGAACTCGCGGCCTTCAGCGACCAGCCGCGTGAAGCGCGTGCCACCGCGCGCTGGGACGCCTCGGCGCTGGCGTTGCTGCCGGGCGAGAGCGGTGTGTTCCGATTCGTGGCCATCGACAACGGCCGCGGCGGGGCGCGCGGGCGCACCACGAGCGGCGAGTTCCGGGTGCGATTCCCATCGCTCAGCGAACTCTACACAGCGCTCGACGACAAGCAGGACAACGTCGCCAGGGCACTGGAGAAGGCACAGGAGCAGTCGAAGGAGCTGCAGAAGTCCCTCGACAAGCTGCAGCGTCAGCCGCAGTCACCCCAGTCCCAGAGCCCGTCGTTCGAGCGTGCGGAGGAGATGAAGAAGGCCGCCGAACGCCAGCAGTCCGTCGCGCAGCAGGTCAAGGACGCCGCGCAGCAGATGCGCGAGTCGCTCGATCAGGCCGCCGAGCGCCAAGCGTTCCAGGAGCAGCTGCAGCAGAAGCTCAGGGAGATGAGCGAACTGCTGAAGGACATCCAGTCCGAGGAGTTCAAGAAAGCGCTCGAGAAGATGAAGGACGCGCTCCAGAAGATGGACCGCCGCGCGATGGAAGAGCAGCTCCCGCAACTCCAGAAGCAGAACAAGGAGATGATGCAGCAGCTCGAGCGCAGTCTCGAACTGCTGAAGCAACTGCGCGAGGAAGAGCGCCTGGACGCCCTCGCGCGCCTCGCCGACGACCTGAAGCAGAAGCAGGACGCCCTGAACCGCGAGCACGCCGAGCAGGCCGCCGATCACCAGCCGGATCCCGCGAAGCAGGACTCCCGCGCGGACAGCAAGAACAGCGACTCCAAGTCGCCCGAGCCCAAGGGCGATCCCAAGGGCGATCCCAAGGGGGACAAGCCGTCGCTGTCGGAACGCCAGCAGAAGGCCGCCGAGGAATCACGCGATCTCGCCAGGAACGCCCGCGACGCGGCCAAGGCCTCGGAGCAGCCCGAGACGAAGCAACGCATGCAGGAAGCCGCCCAGGAGCTCGAACAGGAAGCTGCCTCCCAGCAGGACGCGGCGGCCCAACAGGCGTCAGAGGGCGACTCCAAGAGCGCCAAGAGCTCGGGGCAGAAGGCGAGTGAGAGCCTGGGCAAGGCCTCGCAGTCCCTGAAGCAGGGCGCGGATTCCCAGCAGCAGGAGCAGGACGAGCGCAATCTGGCCGCGGTGCGCCGCGCCTCGCAGGACCTGGTGTCGCTGTCGCGCGCCTCGCAGGACAACCTCGATGCGCGCAAGCCCTCGCCCAGCGCCGCCGAGAAACAGACCGACTTGTCCGAGGGTGTCGCGCGTGTCGCGGACTCGCTCATGACGCTGTCGCAGCAGACGCCGTTCCTGTCGAACAAGATCACCGCCGCGCTCGGACGCGCCATGCAGGGCCTGCAACAGTCCGGCCGCGAGATGTCGCAGGGCGGCCGCGAACGCGGCGAGGCGAGCGGCCGGCGTGCGACCGCGTCGTTGAACGAGGCCGTCAAGGAACTGCGCGCCGCGGAATCCTCGATGTGCCAGCGCCCCGGCGCCGGCACGGGCGGCAAGACCAGCTCGCAGAAACTCGGCGAGGTCGGCGAACGCCAGAGCCAGCTGAACCAGAAAGCCCGGCAGATGGCGCGCAAGCTGTCACGGCAGATGTCCATGCAGCAGGGCGACGAGGCCGAGATGCGCCGGCTCGCCGACGAGCAGCGCCGGATCCGCGAGCAGCTCGACGAGGTGCGCCGCGACGAGGAGGCCAAGGAAGAGGCCAAGCGGAACACGCTCGGCCGCCTGGATCAGACCCAGAAGGACATGGAGAAGGCCGAGGAGAAGATCCGCCAGGGCCAGATGGACCCCGAACTCGAACAGCAGCAGACGAAGATCCTGTCCCGACTGCTCGATGCCTCGCGGTCGATCAACCGCCGCGACTTCGACCCCGAACGCGAGGCGCGCCGTGGCGCCGACGTCGCGCACTCCTCGCCCGCCGCACTGAACGCCGATCTGTTCCGCGAGAATGACCGCCTGCGCCAGGACCTGCTGAAGGCCGATGCTGACCGCGTGCCCGCGCGCTACCGGTCGCTCATCGAGGCGTACCTGCGTTCGCTCAACGGCGCGCCCGCCGGCAATCCCAGCGCGAGTCCCAAGGGGACTCCCAGGGAAACCCTGAAGTGACCGGGGCTCGCTCGTGAACGGACCCGCCGTCAGCGAACGCCCGGCGACACGCCGACAGCTGACGCTCGCGCTCAACGCCGTGCGTGCCGGCCGGCTCGGCGATCGCCGGCGCGGGCTGCGGCTCCGGCTGATCGCGCTCGCCACCGCATCGACGCTGACCGTGAGCGCGCACGCGCAGCCCCCCGCGCCGGTGCCGGTGCGCCCGGACCCAGCGGCCCGCGCACCCTTCCCGCCCGACCTGACGGACGATCGAATGCTGATCCAATCCGTGACCATCCCGTTCGGCACCCGCTCCCAGCGTCCGGTCGAGCCCCTGCCCCCGGCGGCCGCGCAACGCGTGCAACGCGCCATCGACCTGCGCTCGTCCGGACTGCCCGAGCGCTCGCGCGACACGCTCGTCGCGATGCTGCGCGAGTACCCGCACCATCCCATGCTCGTCACCGAACTCGGGCGCACGCAACTCATGCGCCAGGATTGGAGCGCCGTCGAGCGGCTCGCGGTCGCCGAACGCACGGCACGCCGCGACTCCGTGCTGCTCGGTCGCGAACTCGCCGAAGCGCAGGAGCGCCTCGGCAATCCCAGGGCCGCGCTGCGCACCGCGCTCGATGCCTGGAGCGTGAGTCCAGCCGATGGTGCGTGGGCCTCGGGCTGCGTGTTCAGGCTGGCCACGCTTGACGCCAGGGCCGCGGCCGCTGCACTCGAAGCCGTCGCCGCACCACGACCGTGGCGCACGGACCTGGCGCTCGGACTGGCGCGGCTGTATGCGGTGAGCGGCCGGCCCGCCGAGGCCGTGCGCGTGCTGACGGAGGCCGAGAAGCGCTCGAGCCGCACCGGGCTGCGCATCCTGTTCGCCGATGAATCACTGCGCGCCGGCACACCGGCCGACACCAGCGCCGCGTTGGCGGTGCTCGCCGACCTCACCAGCGACAGTTCGCGCCGTCCCGACGAACGTCTCGCCACCGCGCGACGCGCCTGGGTCGCCGCGCTCGCCTCGGGCCGCGACGCCGAGTGGGCGCCGCGCCTGGCACTCGGGTTGCGTGAAGTCCCGGCCGAGCGCTGGGGCCCCGACCTGCTGCTCGCGGTGGTGCGCACGCTCCAGCGCACCGGACGCGTCGCCGAAGCTCGTGCACTCCTGTCCGCCAACCCGGCGCTCGAACGGCGCATGCCCGAACTGGCGCTCGAACGCGCGCTCGGCCTGGCGCGCGAGGGCCAGTTCAGCGCCGCGCTGCCGCTGCTCGATTCGCTCAAGGCCATGCTGCCATCCGCCCGCTTCATGCTGGCCGAAGTGCAGTTCTTCGCCGGCGCGCTGGATTCCGCGCAAGCCAACTACAACCGCATCGCGGCCCAGCCGTCGGACCCCGATGCCGCGGCCGCACTGGACCGGCTCTACCTGCTCGAGGAAGCACCCGCTTCACCAGCGCGCGTGCTGCTGGGGCAGATCGCGTTCGAACGCTGGCGGCAGCGCCGTGGTCCCGCCACGCTGCTGGCCGACTCACTGTGGCGCACGCAGGCGCCGCACGGCGAATATGCGGCCCGCGCCGCGCTCGAGCTGGCGTCGCTGCGCATGGAAGCCAGCGATGCCCGTGGTGCGCTGGGCCCGCTGCTCGTGGTGTGTGATTCGCTGTCCGAGGACCGCTTGGCCCCGATCGCGCGCCAGCGTGCGGGGGATGCGTACCTGGCGCTGGGTGACGACAAGTCCGCGCTCGCACAATATGAAGAGTGCCTGGCGCGTTACCCGCGCGCCTGGAACTCGCCCGAAGTGCGCCGCGTCGTGGAGCGGTTGCGGAAGGAGAAGCGCCTGTGACCCGGCCGACGGGAGAAGCGCGATGAGACGACTTCGTACGCCGGGCACACCGGGCCGCATGGGCCGCGGTGGTTTCCCGCTTCTGGCACCCTTCGGGGTCGCCGTCGGTGTGATCGGCGTGCTCGCCGTCGCGCTGGCCGCGATCGTGACCATGGCGATCGTGGCCCTGTTGCCGGGAGCGCGACGCAGGTTGCAGGTGTTCCGCTTCGGCGGGGCGCCGGGCGGAACGCCGGACGATCGCCGCGGTACCGGCACGCCAGCCAGCGCCGGCACGCGGCACCACGCCGCCTCCGCCGACCGCACGGCCGCGGCAGACGGCTGCGAGCCCGGCGCCGCTGGCGTGAGTTCGGACGCCAGACCGCGCTCGTATGCGGAGGTCGTCGAAGCCTGGCCGGTCGTGCTCGCCGCCCTGCTGCTGGTGCCCGGCATCGCGCACGCCAAGCTGCTCGTGCCCATGGATGATGCGCAGGCCAATCACTTGAAGGCCTACGGGCTGACGTTCTGGGTCCTGCAGCAGGGCGGCAAGTGCGAATGGCTCCTGAACTATCGCGGCGGCTCGTTCCTGCTGCCCGACGACGCCGCCACGGCGCGCGAGGCGAACATCCGCGGCGTCACTTCACAGGCCGTGGGCGGCGCGGACGAAGCGCACATCCGCGCCACGATCGCCGATGAGAACATGGAGAGCGTGAAGCTCGAGAAGTCGCCGAAGATCGCGGTGTACATCCCGCCCAACACGCCGCCGTGGGATGACGCCGTGACCATGGTGCTGGACTACGCCGACATCCCGTACGAGAAGGTCTGGGACGAGGAAGTCC
>JANMAX010000163.1:0-3266 GCA_031360075.1 bacterium
CGGCGCGGGCCGCTCGCAGACCTGCATCAACGGACGCGCGCGTCCGCCGGTTTCGTGGCGGAGCCCGGCTCGGGCGGCAGCGGGATCGTTTCCCATGCGACTCCCTCCTCACTTGCGCGCACCCAGGGTGCGGCGTCATCCAGTGACTCGGGGTTCGTGTGCCTTTGCAGATCCTCGGAGCGCAGCAGGCGCTCGAGCCGTTCCGCGAATGGCCGGTCGATGGCGGCGAGCATCACCAGACGCTCCTGCCGGCGTTCGGGTGCCAGTTGCTGCAGTTCCCATGCGATGCGCGCCAGCCCGCCACGCCGTCCGAGTTCCGCCAGCGCGATGCAGGAATCGCGCACCACGTTCTCGACGCGGTCCGCGGTGAGCCGAACGAGCGGACCGGCGGCCGGGCCGAAACCCAGGCGGCCGAGCACGCGGGCCGAACTCGAACGCGAGAACCACAGCCCCTGCTCGAGCAGCGGCAGCAGCGCGGGACCGCTGCGCTCACCCAGTCGGAGCAGTGCCGACTCGGCCATCTCGCGCAGGTAGCCCGATTCGTCGCACAGGCACTCCACCAACAGCCTCAGCGCTTCTTCATCACGGCGCTGTTCGAGCGACCGCACGTAGTCGCGCTTGCCGGCGAGCCCACGCGCACTCATCGCATCATGGATGCGGCTGGTGCCCGGATGGTCATCCGCCATCGTCTTCTCCCGCCTCCACGACATCGTCCTCGGTCGTCTTGGGGATCATCGTCCACAACTCCTCGAGCAAAGCGCGCACGCCCTCACCGGAGTGCGCGCTGATCAGCAGGGCATCGGGCAGCCCGAGACGGGCGGGCAACTCCGCATGTTCCTCCGGGGGGAGCAGGTCCGCCTTGCTCAACACCACCCGGCGCGGCTTCTCCGCGAGAGCCGCACTGTAGCCCGCGATCTCGCGCTCGAGCAACGCCAGTGTGCCCAGCGGATCCTCCGTCGCGGCATCGAGCAGGAACACCAGCACTCCGGTGCGCTCGACGTGCCGCAGGAACTTGAGGCCCAGCCCCTTGCCCTCACTCGCGCCCGCGATCAGACCGGGCAGGTCGGCGACCACGAATGTCCGCTCGTCCTCCAGCGACACGATACCGAGATTGGGCTCCAGCGTCGTGAACGGATAGTCCGCCACCTTGGGCCGGGCGCGCGAGATACGCGACAACAACGTGCTCTTGCCGGCATTGGGCAGGCCCACCAGACCGATGTCGGCGATGAGCTTCAGCTCGAGTTCGACCGTGCGCTCCTCGCCCGCCTCGCCCGGATCGGCGCGGCGCGGGGCCTGGTGCGTGGGCGTGGCGAAGCGCGCGTTGCCGCGCCCGCCGCGGCCGCCACGCGCCGCGCAGAAGCGGTCGCCGACCCGCAGCAGGTCGGCGATGAGTTCGCCGGTCTCGACATCCTTGACGACCGTGCCGCGCGGCACGCGCACGATGAGGTCCTCACCCTGCTTGCCGCTCTTGTTGTTGCCCGAACCGGGCCGGCCCACGCCGGCCTTGTACTGTGGCTGTTCCCGGCAGTCGAGCAGCGTGCGCACGTGCGGGCCGACCTCGAGCCAGACGTCGCCGCCCTTGCCGCCGTCACCACCGTCCGGGCCGCCCTTGGGCACGTACTTCTCACGCCGGAAACTGATGCAGCCGGCGCCTCCCTTGCCGGACTGGCAGTGAATCCGGGCGAGGTCGATCAACATGCGTGGACTCCTTCCGAGGACCCTGTGCCGCTCATCGCGAACCTTCCAGTAGTGTCTCACGTACGGCGCGCAACAGTCCGCCGGCACGCGCGATTTCGCGCAGCGGCACCTCGAGGTCGCAGCGCACGTCAAATGTGAAACCGCGCGTCAGGTGCCGGACGGCGACCCGGCCGCCCGGCCCGGGCACGCTTGGAGGCGGGGGGATCTCGAGCTCATCGCCCCCACGCACCTCGCGCCGGTCGCCCGGGACGAGCCAGACCAGCGGCAGCACGCCATGCATCGCCAGCAGCCGGTCGTGCCCGCCCGCATACGAGGCCGCGATGACCGCGCGCACGCCGAGCGCCGCCGTGGCACGCGCCACCGGCTCGGAGTGCCGGCCACCGCCGTAATTCTCGCCCGCGATCACGACCGTGGCGCCGTGCGAGCGGGCGCGTGCCGAAGCGTCCGGGTCGAGCGGCCGGAACAATGCCGAAGCGAGTTCCTCGGCATCGGCGCGTGCCGCCCAGGCACGCGGTCCCCATGGCAATAGTCGCGCAGCACTGGCGTCGTCACCCGCTTCGAGCAACGCCACCGCGCGGAACGCGGCGTCATGGGGCCGCGCCAACGGCGCCGGACGGTGGTGTGTGCCGCGCTCGACCTCGCCACCCGTCGGTTCAAGGACTTCATCCCACGCCGGAGCCTGGAACACCGGTGCCAAGCCACCGCTCACCATGGCCTCGGCCGGAGTGCAGCCGGTGAGCAATGCGGCGCACGTCCAGACACCGCGCTCGCGCTGCAGGTCGTCCAACGGGTCGCCGCCCAGTAGCAGCGCGCCGGCCGGCACGCTCGCAGCCAGCGGATCCGAACGGTCGACGACGACCGCCCCGGCGTCCTTCAGGGCCAGCAGTGTGCCCGCGGCGGTCCACGCTTCGAGCGCCATGCGCCCGGGCACCACGACTTCGAACCTCACCTCGCTGCGGCGCACGGAGCGGGCCAGCGAGCGGGCCAGCGCATGCACGTCGTCGTCCTCGGCGAACAAACCGATGCGCACGCTCGTGCCCTCGGCTCGCTCGGGGCGCAGGCGCGACAGATCGAGTGACACGACGCTGTCGAAGCCGGCATCGGCCGCGTCGAGCGGGCCCTCGAGCCGCCGCCAGTCGGCATCCCGGCCACAGGCGCGCAGCCACGCCCGCGTGCGGTCGTCGCTCGGGAACAAGGCGGCCAGCGCACCCGTCACCCCGACCGCACGTGCGGCGATGGCGAGCCGATCGACGACCGGCAGCGCGAGCAATCCGATACCCGAGAACTCGAGCACCGCACCCGCGCCCTCTCCGGCCAACCGGCGCTCGATGGCGAGCAGCACGTCATGTCCGCTCACACCGGGATCAGGTACACCGGTGAGCTCGACGCCGACCACGCGCGGTCGCGCCAGCATCAGAGTCTCGCCGGCCATGGCCGCGGCGCACTCGAGCGCGGAAGCGGGCAGCGCCAGCATGCCGAGCGCGCCAGCGGCGGCCGCTGCCGGCACCGAACTGGCGAGCACGCGCCCCGGCATGGCGAAGCGGCGGCGATGGATCGCAGCGGCGGTG
>JANMAX010000191.1:0-24031 GCA_031360075.1 bacterium
GCTTCGCGCCCGCGATCGCAGCCGACGCCCGTGGCCGCGTGTTCCTGTCGTGGCTCGAGATCGCCAACGGCCTGCCCTCCCTGCGCTTCATGCAGTTCCTCTATACCGCACCCTATGGCCAGCCGGTCACCATCACCACCCCGGTCGACTTGCCATCCCCGCCCTGCGTGACGGCAGCCGGCGACGGCCATGCCTACGTGCTGTGGCCCGACCGCGGCACGGGCGCACAAGTGGTGTATGCCTGCCGCTTCAACCCCGATAGCGGGTTGTCGGCTCGCTTCCGCCTGGCTCCGAGCACACCGTTCCCCCAGCCCAGCGTCTCGGCGGTCGTCGATGCCAACGGGGTGCTGCACTCCGTCTGGCAGTTGAGCACGGGTGGCGGCGACGAGATCCATTATCAGCGCCGGCAGCCGGCGGGCCGGCCGTCCTTGCCCGATACCACACTCGAGGCGCTCGGCCATGGCCAGCAGAATCCGTCGTTGGCACTCGACCCCGAGGGCGGGCTGCACGTCGCCTACGAGCGTGCCGTCGACGCCGGACAGCGCGTCCTGTACAAACGCCGGCGGCCCGACCTCGGCTGGGACCATCGTGCCACCGAGGTCTCCGACGCACAGGACCTGAACGCGGGATTCATTGAACTGCTGCCGACATCGTGGGGGAATGTCACCGTGGTGTGGACCGGTTTCGACGGCGTGACGCAGCCGCTGCGCCAGCGCGAACGCCGACTGGATGGCAATGCCGTGCTCGGCGCTCCGCTCCCGCCACCGGCCCCGCCGGCGGAACGCTTGGCGCTTGCCGTGGGCCCAGTGCCGCTGCGCGCGGGGCAGGTGCTCGAGTTCTCTGGCGCGGCGCTGCGCATGGGTGACATCGTCGAGTTGATCGACCCTGCGGGCCGCCACGTCGCAAGTGCGGTGGCGGACGGCGGCGGGCAGGCGCGGTTGTCGCCCGCCGCGACTCGCGACCTGCCGAGCGGCCTGTACTTCGCGCGCATCCACGGGCGCGAGGGACATGGACGCGTGGTGGTGCTCCACTGATCCTCGCCGCGCCGGCAGGGATGCTGGCGGTCTCGCTGATGCTGGGCGGCCTGCTGCCGCTCGACCCCTCGACGCGCGCGCAGTGGCCACCGGCCGGCGCGTGGCGGCTCCCTGTGGGGGACGCCTACGCCATCCCCGACCAGCGGCCACTCGAGCCCGGACCGTTCTTCGTGTTGCGCGGTGTCGAGTGGGATGGCGACCACGCCTCTCACCAGGGAGCCGACCTGGGGTGCGGGCGAGCCGGTGATCCCGTGCGTGCGGCGGCGGGCGGCGTCGTCGTGCGCGTTGCCGATCACGGGGAGTACGGCGGCTATGGCACGCACCTGGTGCTGGCCCACCGCATGGCCGGCGGCGTGCTCGCCTACTCCGTCTACGCGCACCTGCGACTGTCCTCGGTGCGCGTGCGGCAGGGCCAGCGCGTGCAGGCCGGTCAGATCGTGGCACGCGTCGGTGCGACCGGCCGCGTGACCGCGCCGCATCTGCACTTCGAGGTCCGCATCGCCGACGATCCCGAGGAACGCTGGGAGTTCGCCCGCGTCGAGGATCCGCTGGCGTTCGTGATCGAACGTCTGCCGGTGCACCGCGGCGACACCACCGGCGTCGATGCCTACCTCGAGTGGGGGGAGTGCGGCGCGCTGCTCTCGACTGGAGCACGCGGCGACGATGCGCTGACGCGTGAGATGTGGTGGCGCATGCTGGCCGCTTCGGTGCGCGGGCCCGTGCTGGACCCCGGCCTCGACCCGAACGCGTTACGCAACGCGCTCGTCGAGTCCGGCATCCTGGCCGATGACGCAGCGGGTGAGTACGGCGGTGCGCCGGTGTCATGGCACGATGTGGCCCGCGACCTGGGACGCGCGCGGGTCCTTGGTGTGCGCTGCGGCAACTCGCCATTGCGGCGCGTGCCCCACCGCAAGACCTGCCGCGACGTCATCGGCATGCCGGCTCCGTCCACTCGCATCGCCAGTCTCGCGGGCAGAGACGGCCGTCCGACTGTTGCCGAGGGCGTCGTGCTGATCGCGGACCTCGGCGGCCCGCGCCCCGAGGCGCCCAGACCGCCCAAGCGCGTGGCGAGCCCCGCGGCTGCCAAGCCCAAGCGGCGGCTCCCCCCGGTCCCACCGCCGAGCGTGGCCGAGCCCGCCCCGGCCGCAGCCCCAGCTGACAGCGCACCCGATACGACGTCGCACCGGCCCTGAATCTCGGTCGCGGCCGGGCGCGCGACAGCGGGCGGCACTCGTCGGCGCGCCGACCGCACCCGCGCCGTTCACGCCCGCCGCTTCGTGCGGCAGCGCACGGCGGCACAGCCGGCCTTGACGCTGCGCGCGTGCGGATGGCACTGTCCGCACCGTCACAAGGCAGCTTCGCTGCCCGTGATGGGGACGAGTAGCACGCGTACGATCGTGAGCGAGCCGGGGACGGTGAGAGCCCGGTGGTCCACTGCGCGGAGCGAAGATCACCCCCGGACCCCGGCGATTCGCCGCGCCTCACGCGCTCGCGAACTGCCGCGGCCCGATTCCGGAAGAGGCGGCGCGCAGCCGGTGCCGCGATAGAACCGGAGTGCTGGCCCGGCGTGGCCGGGCTCGAGCCCAGCGCTCAGCGAGGCGTGTACCGCGAGGTGCGCGCGAAACCGGGTGGTAACGCGACTTCCCGTCGCCCCGGCGGATGCGGTGAACGCGCCATGCGCGCGGACCCGCGACCGTCGGGGCGTCGTGTTTTCAGTCCCACTGGATCGGAGGAGTCATGGCGGAGCAGCCGAAGAAGCCCGGGTACCGCGACACCCTGAACCTGCCCGAGACCGCGTTCCCCATGAAGGCCGAACTGGCCAAGCGTGAGCCCGGCCGGGTCGCGGCGTGGAGCGCCGCCGACGCCTACGCGACGCTTCGCGCCGAGCGCCGCGGTCGGCCGGTGTGGCTGCTGCATGACGGCCCGCCCTACTCCAACGGCCACATCCACATGGGCACGGCCGCCAACAAGATCTGGAAGGACGCCGCCGTGCGGCAGGCGTCGCTACAGGGCTTCGACGCGCCCTACGTGCCGGGTTGGGACAACCACGGTATGCCCATCGAGACACAGGTCGGGCGTGAGTTCGCCGAGCAGAAGCTCAAGCCGACGCGGCTCGAACTGCGCAAGGCGTGCCGCGAGTACGCCAGGAAGTGGATCGACATCCAGCGCGACGAGTTCATCCGGCTCGGCGGCTGGGGCGACTGGCACCGCCCCTATCTCACCATGGCGTCCGAGTTCGAAGCCGAGATCCTCGAGACGCTGTCCCGGTTGAACGATCGCGGTTTCATCCAGCGCGGCAAGCGTGCGATCCACTGGTGCCCCACCGACCGCACCGCCCTCGCCATGGCCGAGATCGAGTATGCCGACGTGCCCTCGCCGAGCATATTCGTGCGCTTCCCGCTCGTGAAGGACGCCGCCGCCGGCGCGCTCTCGCGCTGGCCCGGCGCCAGCGCCGTCGCCTGGACCACGACGCCGTGGACGCTGCCCGCGAACCTCGGGCTCATGGTCGATCCCAAGTCCGAATATGCCGTCGCGCGCGTGAACGGCCACGTCGTGGTGGTGGCCCAGGCACGCCTCGCCCCGTTCGCCGAGCGCATGGGCACGGCGGCCGAGACGCTCGGCACCGTGCGGGGCGCGGACCTCGTGGGGGCGATCTTCCGCGCGCCGTTCGGCAACGACTCGCGCGCCGTCGACGGCACGCCGTTCGTGAGCATGGCGGACGGCACCGGCATCGTGCACACGGCACCCGGCCACGGCACCGAGGACTTCCAGGTCGGTGCGCGCAATGGTCTCGGCGTCCACTGCCCGGTCGACGAGGGCGGGCGCTTCACGCCCGACGTCCCGCATTTCGCGGGCCGCAGCGTGCTGGACGTGAACGACGACATCATCCACTGGCTCGCTGAGCAAGGCGTGCTGCTGCACTCGTGGAAATTCACGCACAGCTATCCGCACTGCTGGCGCTGCCACAAGCCGGTCATCTTCCGCGCCACCGACCAGTGGTTCTTCATGGTCGATCATGACGGCCACCGCGAGCGTTGTGTCGAACAGGTCGAGACCACGGTGAAGTGGGACCCGGACAACTCCCGCAACCGCATCCGCGAGGCGGTGAAGAACCGCCCGGACTGGTGCCTGTCGCGCCAGCGCAGCTGGGGCGTCGGCATCCCGGCGGTGTACTGCGAGGGCTGCGGCCTGCCCGCGCTCGACGCGCGTGTCATGAAGAAGGCGGCAGAACTCGTGCGCGCGAGCGACTCCGACACGTGGTACGAGCGCCCGGTCGAGGACTTCCTGCCGGCGGGCTACTCCTGTCCATCGTGCAAGGGCACAGGACCGTTCCGCAAGGAGGAGGACGTCCTCGACGTCTGGTTCGACTCGGGCAGCACGCACCGCGCCATCCAGGTTTCACACCCCGAGCTCAAGGCGGCGTGGGACGCCGCTCGCGAGGGCAAAGCGGAGGTCCTGTACTTCGAAGGCCCCGACCAGCACCGCGGCTGGTTCAACTCCTCGCTCATGGTGGGGGTCGGCGCCGAACACACCGCGCCCTACACGCAGGTCGCCACGCACGGCTGGGTGCTGGACGGCTCGGGACGCGCCATGCACAAGTCGCTCGGCAATGTCGTGAGTCCGCTCACGCTCATCGAGAAGTACGGGGCGGACGGCGTGCGCTGGTGGGCGCTGGCCACGGACTGGCGCGGCGACGTGCGCGTCGGCGACGAGATCCTGCAGCGCGTGGCGGATGCCTACCGCAAGGTGCGGAACACGCTGCGCTTCCTGCTCGGCAATCTGTCCGACTTCCGGCCCTCGGATGGCGTGCCGGAGGCACGCTTGCTGAAAACCGACCGCGCGTTCGCCGACCACCTGACGACGCGACTGGCACGCGTGCGAGCGGAGTGGACCGCGCTGCAGTTCCACCGCGCGCTCGACCAGGTCGTGGACCTGTGCACCGTCGACCTGTCGGCCGTGTTCCTCGACATCGCGAAGGACCGGCTCTACACGCTCGCCCCGAACGATCCCGCCCGCCGCTCGGCGCAGACCGTGCTGTGGCAGGCGCTGCACGACCTGACACTGGCGGTCTCACCCGCGCTGGTGTTCACCGCAGAGGAAGCGTGGCAGTCGCACCCGAGCCTCGTGGCCGAGTGCGCGAGCGTGCACTTCGCGCACTGGCCGACCCGCGACGAGGCCGGCCGCACGAGTGACGAGTGGCTGTTCCTGCGCACGGTGCGTGACACGGTGAATGCCGCCGTCGAGCCGCTGCGTGCCGCGAAGACCCTGGCCACCACGGCCGAGGCCGAAGTGACGCTCACCGCGCCCGCGGCATGGTGCGAACGGCTGGCGGCTTACGGCGATGAACTGCCCGCGTTGTTGATCGTGGCGGACATTCGCCTGATCGCGGCGGGGGCGGCTGCCGAACCCGTGGTGGGCGTGAAGCAGACCGCACGCGCCAAGTGCGATCGCTGCTGGATGTTCCGCAGCGACGTCGGACACGACGACGCGCAGCCGGGGCTGTGCGCGCGCTGCACGGGAGCACTCGCCACCCGAGCCTGAACTGACACCGGGCCGGCGACGAGCCGGCCCCGCCGTCCTTTCGAGCGCCGTGCTACTGCCCGCTGTCCAGACGCAATTCCGCCTGCGGCGGATAGCGGCGCTTCAACCGCTCGACGAGGGCGCGAAACGCCGGCGTGTCGCCCTGGATGGGCACCCGGTCGGTGTCGATGATGACCACCTCACCCGCCACCGCGGCGCGCGCCATCCAGTCGTCGTAGGCCGCATTCAGTCGCTGGATGTAGTCGATGCCGATGGTCTTCTCGCTGTCCCGGCCGCGCTTGGCGATCCGCGCCATCAGGGTCGCCGGAGCGGCCTGCAGATAGACGATCAGGTCCGGCGGGCGCAGGAAGCCGACCATGCAATGGAACAGCGCGACATAGTTGTCGTAGTCCACCGGCGTCATCGATCCCTGCTGCCACAGCGTCTTGGCGAAGATCTCGGCGTCCTCGTAGATCGTCCGGTCCTGGATGAAGGGCAGCGGGCTCTTCCCGATCTCGACCTGGGCCTTGAAGCGCTCGCCGAGGAAGTAGATCTGCAGGTGGAAGCTCCAGCGCTGCATGTCCTTGTAGAACGGGTCCAGGTAGGGGTTCTGGATGACGGGCTCGTAATGCGCCGCCCAACCAAGCTCGGCCGAGAGCCGGTTCGTCAGTTCCGTCTTGCCGACGCCGATGTTACCGGCGATGGCGAGGAAGAAGCCGTTGTTCATCGGAACGTCCCACGATGTCTTGTCACAGACCTTTCCATTTCCGAGCCGAACCGTGACCGTTACCGGACTTCTCCGCACCCGGCATGTGGCATTGTGTTTCTTGTCGGCAGCGCACCGGTGCATCCGAAAAAAAAGCGAACCGGCGGACCCTCTCGAACGTCTATCAGGTAACGTCTATCAGGTAACGTCGAGCAGGTAACGTCGAGCAGGGTAGTGAACGCGAGCAGCGCGAGCAGGCAGGAATCAGCCCATCGCAGTCGAGCACTCGCCCACTACAGCAGCACCGATTCCTTCAACATCAGGATCTTGGCCAGCGCCCGTGCGACCAGCGACGCTTGGCTCCGTGTGGGGGGCGAGTTCGAAGAAACTCGCGTGCGGCCCGCGACTCCGAGAACGTAACCCCCCAGATATTCGAGACCCCGTCCGGTCCCTTCGGGCGGGGTCTTCGTGTCTCGCCCCTGCCGACGCTATCGGCGCGCACCACCGAGCGTCAAGACGCAGTCGCATCGTCCTCTTCGGCATCCTCCACCGTCCCTCCGCGCCGGTAACGTGCGGCATCCAGGGTGTGCTTGCGCAACAAGTCGTGCAGGGTCGGGCGGCTGACGTCGATGTCGCGTGCGGCCCGCGTCACGTTGCCGGCGTTCCGCGTCAGGGCCTCCACGAGCAGCCGTCGCTCGGCCTCGTCGCGCGCCGACTGCAGGGTCGGCAGCGGGTCGGTCGTGCCGCCCACCGATGTGAGCTCGAGATCCTCGGGCCGAAGGTAGGCGTCCTGCGCCAGGATGACGGCACGCTGCATGCGGTTCTCGAGTTCGCGGACGTTGCCGGGCCAGGCATGCGCCATGAGCGCGCGTAACGCGGCCTGCGTGAAACCCTTGATGCGGCGCTTGTGCTGACGGCCATAGAACTCAAGGAAGTACTCCGCCAGCAGTCGCAGATCGTCCCCGCGCTCGCGCAACGGCGGCACCACGATGGTGATGACGCTGAGGCGGAAGAAGAAATCCTCGCGGAAGCGGCCGGCCGCGATCATGCCACGCAGGTCGCGGTTCGTCGCCGCCACGACGCGCGTGTCCACCCGCACCGTCTCGCGGCCGCCGATACGTTCGACAACGTGATCCTGGAGGAAGCGCAGCAACTTCACCTGGAGATGCAACGGCACGTCACCGATCTCGTCCAGGAACAGCGTGCCGCGGTCCGCCAGTTCGAACTTGCCCTCGCGGGCGCGATGCGCGTCCGTGAACGCTCCGCGCTCGTGGCCGAACAACTCGGACTCGAGCAGGTTCTCGGGGATGGCGCCGCAATTGATCGGCACGAACGGCTGCTCACCGCGCGGCCCGGCCTCGTGAATGGCATTCGCAACGAGTTCCTTGCCGGTGCCGTTCTCGCCGAGGATCAGCACATTCACGTCGGTCGAGGCGACGCGCTGGATAAGCGCGAACACCTTGCGCATGGCTTCGGACTCGCCCACCAGCCGGTGGTAGCGCCGGCGCGGCACCGGCCCGCCGCCCTGCGCCAGCTCGATCTGGCGGATGTGCACCGCGCGCTTGAGGATGACGCGCAGTTCCTCGAGCTCGATCGGCTTGGCGTACCAGTCGACCGCGCCCCGGCGGATGGCCGTGACGGCGTTCTCGCGGCTGTCGTTGCCGGTCACCATGATGACCTTGGTGAGCGGATGTTTCTCGACGATCTCGTCCAGCAGGTCGAGTCCTTCGGGCCCGGCGCTCGGCGGCCCGAGCGTGACGTCGAGCGTCACGATGCTGGGCTTCTCGTCCCGCAGCGCGCGCCGCGCCTCATCGGCGTTGATCGCGGTGATGACCTCGTACTCGCCGGCGAGCCCCCAGCGCAGTTGGTTCAGGATGCTCTCCTCGTCGTCGACGATGAGGATCTTCTCGAGGCTCACGCCCCCTCCCCTGCGGTGGCCGCGCCAGCCGGGACGCGCACGGTGAACACCGTGCCCTCGCCCGGGCGGCTGCGTGCGTCGATGGTTCCGCCATGAGCTTCCACGATGCCGCGGCATTGCGCCAGCCCGACGCCCAGCCCGCCCTTCTTGGTGGTCGAGAATGGCTTGAACAGTTTCGTACGGATGAAGTCCTCGGTCATGCCGCGGCCGTTGTCACTGACCTCGATGACTGCCTCGCGTGAACCATCCGCGCCGGCCACGAGTATGGCCCGAACGCCGATCGTGCCGGTGCTGTTGAGCGCCTCGCGCGCGTTGACGAGCAGGTTCACGAGCACGCGGCCCAGCTGGCGGCGGTCGAGCACCGCCTCGGCGCTCTCGGGGACCGTGACCTCGACGTGCAGCCCGGGCGCCTGGTCGAGCGCCAGTCCGCTCTCGACCAACGCATCCGACACCAGTTCGCGCAGCGCCACCGGGCCGACCTGCGGCGCCGGGGGGGTCGAGACTCCCGAGACCTGCAGCATGAGCTCACGCAACGACCGCACGGTGCGCTCGACCACCGCCATGGCGTCGCGCTGGAAGTCCGGGTTGCCCATGTGCCGGCGGGCATTGTCGACGACCAGCGCCAGCCCCGAAACGTGGTTCTTCATGTCGTGCAGCACGAATCCCGACAGGCGCTGCAGCGATTCCATCTGGCGCGCCTCGGCGATGCGCTCGGCCTGGCGCGAGAACCACAGCGCCGACGCGAGCTGGCGCGACATGGCGGCCAGGAACTCGAGGTCCTCGTCGCTCCACGCCTCGTCCCCGCGCTTGGGGGCCAGCCACAGCAGTGCGATCACCGGGTCCCCGACCGCGAGCGGAGCGCACACCGCCGCTCCGATCGAAGTGCGCAGCAGCTTGCTCGCCTCGACGCCGGCGGCGAGGTCCGGGTCGAGCCCGCGGTCGACGAACAACACCGGCCAGCGCTCGCGGTCGAACCAGCGCACCAGCGGATGCGTGGCCTCGAGCGTGGTCGGCGTGCCCGAAGGTCCGTGCAGCAGGCGGAACGCGCCGGCGGGATCCTCGCGGAAGTGGATCGCGATGTGACCGGCATCGAAAATGTCACGCGCCAGCGACTCGATCTGCCGGCAGACCTCTTCGGGCGCGGCGGCCGGCGACAGCGCGGCCGACACCCGGCCCCACTCGCGGCGGTAGTCGTAGCGGTAAGCGTAGAAATTGCGATCGACGAAGCGGCGGATGACGCGTCCCGTCGCTGGCCGGGCCATGAGCAGGATGGCGCCACCCGCCACGAACAACAGGAAGCTCACGACCACCCACGCCCGGAACTCGTTGGAGAGCGCCGGCAGCACTCGTGACACCGCGAACGTCACGACGAGGAACGCGACCGCGAGCGTGATCGAGACCGACGAGTAATACACGACCGGGCGGCCGACCGGCAGGCTCATGTCGCGCAGCCGGCGCCGGGCGAGTGCCAGCGCAGCGGTCGAGCCCGACGTGAACAGCAGCGGTGCGGCGGTCGCCAGCCAGCTGGCGGCGATGCGGCCCTGGAGCACGCCGGCCGAGACCACCAGCAGTTCGGTGAGCACCGCGACGAGGATCGAGAGGAACAGTCCGCCCAGGCGGCGCTGGGCGGAAGCCGGAGCCGCGCGAAGCATGCCCTCCATATTGAGCAGCACGAGCAGCATGGTGAGCGCCAGATACGCCAGGTACGCCTTGCCGAGCGGCCCGAGCACCACGATGGCACCGTCGGGGCCGATGCTGACCGAGTCGAGCACGAGCGGCGAGCGCGCCAGCACGAACAACAGCACGCAGGCGATGAGCGACAGCGCGAGCGGTGCGCCGGCCTCGCGCAATTGGCGGCGCGGCTCGGGCCGGCCGAGCAGCACCGAGAGTGCGAGCCACAGCCATGACGACAGCGCCGAGACACGCGCCAGGTAGTCGGCCCAGACATGCGCGGACCCCGGCGTGCTGGCTCGCAGCAATCCGAGCGCGCCAGCCTGCAGCGCTCCCAGACTCAGGAACGCCGCCGAGAACAGCAGCGTGATGAGCCACTGACCGCGCTGCAGCAACGCGATGATGCCGATCGCGATGAGCAGCATCGCGCTGGCCGAGACCGCCGCCTGCTGGAGTGAGGGCGTCCACATCGTCGTCAAGCTCCCGTCGCCGGCGGCACCGGGCCGGGGCCCGGGCCAGGGGTGTATTCGGGCACCACGACCCGGAGTGCGTCCCGGATCGCGGGCGCGTCGGCCGAGGCCGCGATGCGCTCGAGTTCGGCAACCTGCGCACGCAGCACGCCGTCGTCCTCCGGGGCCAGGTCCCAGGTCATGATGCGCTCGCGCTTTGTCATGCGCGCCTGTTCGGCGCGCGAGTGCAGTTCCTCGTGCAGCTTCTCACCGGCTCGCAACCCGGTGAACACGATGTCGACATCCTCACCCTCGCGCAGTCCGGCCAGCCGGATCAACTGGCGCGCCAGATCCACGACCTTCACCGGCTCACCCATGTCGAGCAGGAAGACCTCTCCGCCCTGCCCCATGGCCCCGGCCTGCAACACGAGGCGCACGGCCTCGGGGATGGTCATGAAGTAGCGGCTTGCCTCCGCGTGGGTCACGGTGAGCGGCCCGCCGCGCTCGAGCTGACGCTGGAACAGCGGCACGACGGAGCCGTCGCTGCCGAGCACGTTGCCGAAGCGCACCGCACAATAGTGCCCGCGGCCCCGCCGGGATGCCGCTTGCACCAGACGTTCGCAGACGCGCTTAGAGGCACCCATGACACTGCTCGGGTTCACCGCCTTGTCGGTCGAGATGAGCACGAAGTGGAGCACGCCGTGGCGGTCGGCGGCGTCCACCAGCAGCCGGGTGCCGACCACGTTGTTGAGCACGGCCTCGCGCGGCGCGTCCTCGAGCAGCGGCACGTGCTTGTGCGCCGCCGCGTGCAACACGACTTCGGGACGGACCCGCGCGAACACCGCCTCGAGCCCGCGGTCGTCGCAGATGTCACCGACCACCGCCTGCAGCAGAAAAGCCGGCAGGGTCGCTGCCAACTCCCGCTGGATGTAATAGAGCCCGTTCTCGGCGTGATCCAGCAGGGTCAGGGAGGCGGGTGCGAAGCGCGCCACCTGCCGCGCGATCTCGGCCCCGATGGACCCCCCCGCACCGGTCACCAGCACGCGCCGGCCGCGCAGGAACGCGCCGATGTCTTCATCGGCCTGCGGGACGGGCACGCGCCCGAGCAGGT
Source organism: bacterium (assembly GCA_031360075.1). Taxonomy (GTDB): domain Bacteria; phylum Eisenbacteria; class RBG-16-71-46; order RBG-16-71-46; family RBG-16-71-46; genus JAIOPA01. The sequence goes on from JANMAX010000191.1 coordinate 11,411, forward strand.
CTTCGAGCCGGACGTCGCGCACGCGCGCCAGCGTCAAGCGGCCGCCGGGCGGCAGTTCCGACATCGCCGGCACGGTGCGCAGCCGCACACCCGCTGCAGAACAAGCCTGGGCGATGTCGCGCACGGCGCGGCCCGGCAACTCCGGATTCGCCACCACGACGACCGCAGGACGCTGCTCGGCGAGCACGCGCGGCAGGTCGGCGAGCGTGCCGAACACCTTCAACCCCTCGACGAGATGGCCGGTCAGGCGCGGGTCGGGATCGACGAACCCGAGCGGCTGCAGCGACTCATCGCCGGATTGCTTGCGGCGCATCTCCTGCACGAGGCCGACCGCGGCGTGGTCCGCACCGACGATCAGCGTGGGCACGGGCAGCCCACCGCTGCCACCGATGACACGTTCGCGCCACAGCCGCCACGCCAGGCGCACCGCTCCCATGATCACGAGTTGGGCGAGCCAGACCAGCACCGCCGGGCCGAGTGGGAAGCGCTCGCCGCCCGCAAGCGCCACACCCGTGCCCCAGACCGCGGCCGAGAAGCTGACCCCGCGGACGATCTGGAACACCGTCGCGGTGCCGGCATAGCGCCACAGGCCATGGTAGAGGCCGGCCCACAGGTAGCCGAGCAGGGACAACAGCGTATAGGCGGGGGCCAGCCGCACCCAGACCGCAAGCTGCTCGGCGGGTGGCTGGCCGTCATGACGCAGCAGTAGCGACAACGCCACGGCGACGTTGACGAGTGCGGCGTATCCAGCGGTCAGTACGAGCGTCCGCGGGGCCTTGCGGAGGTTCATTTGGCCCCCGCGTTTCGCGCTGCCCCGAGGGCGCGCGGTGTAGATGGTAGCGCTACGGGGATTCGAACCCCGGTTTGATGGCTGAGAACCATCCGTCCTAGACCCCTAGACGATAGCGCCACAACCGAATGACTGGCTGCCCGGCAAGGATTCGAACCTCGACTAACAGGGCCAGAACCTGTCGTGCTACCGTTACACTACCGGGCAGTCAAGGCCGGGCAATCTAGACGGTCGCACGCGGTTGCGCAAGTCCGCTCGGACCTTGCGCGAGGGCCTCTCGGAGCGCTGGACGAGCGCCCCGGCGCGGCAGCCAGCGCCACCGGATAGGCCCCGGCGATGCGCCCGCACCTCAAGCCCCGGCTGCGAGCGGTGACTCCTGCTGCCAGCGCTCGGCGGCCCCGCGGATACGCGCCACGGCGAGTTCGCGGCCCACGAGCCATACCACCTCGAAGATCCCCGGTGCGGCCTTGCGTCCGGTAAGCGCGACTCGCGCCGGTGCGATGAGCTCGCCGGCCCTGACCCCGAGATCTGCTGCCAACTGTCGGATGAGCGCCTCGACCGCGGGCAGCGACCAGTCGCTGAGTGCGCCCAGCCGCTCGGCCAGCGCGGCAAGCCGCGGCCCCGCCCCCGCCTGCCCCGCCAGTTCCGCCCACGCCTCGGGTTCCATCACCACGGCGCCGTCGGGCAAGCCCGGAAGAGCGAACGCCCCGACCTGCTCGGCATCGGTGAGCACGCGCACGCGATCTCCGAGCGCACGCACGAACGTCGTGCGCCACTCGGCAGTGCGGGCCGAGAGGTCGTGACCGCGGGAGGCGAGGAAGCGCGTGATGCGCTCGACGCGATCCGCCTCGTCGAGTCGCTTCAGCTGCTGGCCGTTCACCCACTCCAGCTTGTGCGTGTCGAACACGGCCGGGTTCGGGTTGACGCGCGCCAACTGGAAGACCTTCTCGAGTTCGGCAAGCGAGAACAGCTCGGTCTTGCCATCGAGCGCCCAGCCGAGCAGCGCCAGGTAGTTGATCATGCCCTCGGGGATGATGCCGAGATCCCCGAACGCCTCGACACTGGTGGCGCCGTGACGCTTGGACAGCCGTTTGCCGTCCGGCCCGAGGATCATGCTGACATGCGCGAACACCGGGGGAGCCGCCGCGAGCGCGCGATAGAGCAGCAGCTGACGCGGCGTGTTCGAGATGTGGTCATCCCCCCGGATGACATGCGTGATCCGCATGTCGATGTCGTCGACGACGCACGCGAAGTTGTAGGTCGGCAAGCCGTCCCCGCGCAACAGCACGAAGTCATCGAGCACTTCGCTCAGGAGCGCCACGGTGCCGCGCACGATGTCGTCCCATGCCACCTCCTGCGGCTCGGGCAGCGCGAAGCGCAAGGCGGCGCGCACGCCCGCGGCGCGCTTGGCGGCGCGCTCCGCGGCGGTGAGCGAACGGCAGCGCTGGTCGTAGCGCGGGTCCTCACCGCGCTCGAGCTGCGCGTTGCGACGCGTCTCGAGCTCCTCGCTCGTGCAGAAACACGGGTAGGCACGGCCGGCGCCCTCCAACTGGCGCGCCGTCGCGTCGTAGAGCGCGCGTCGCTCGCTCTGGAAGTACGGCCCGTGCGCTCCACCCACCTCGGGACCCTCGTCCCAGCTCAATCCGAGCCAGCGCATCCCGGCGAGGACCGCCTGCACGGATGCCTCGGTCGAACGCTCGGCGTCGGTGTCCTCGACCCGCAGCACGAATGTGCCACCCATGACGCGCGCGAACAGGTAATTATAAAGCGCGGTGCGCGCCCCCCCGATGTGAAGATAGCCGGTGGGACTGGGGGCGAATCGAACACGGACGCTCATGCGGGTGGCTCCGGGCGGTCAGGGTGATCGGCGAGGAACGCGAGCGATACACGTCCCAGCCGCCGGGGGTCAAGCGCCCGCGTGCCGCGGAGCGCGGCGGGCTGCGCGCCTTGCGACGGCGGGCGCGGCGCGGCCAGCGGGGTTCGCGGTACGCGACCCATGCCGCACCACGGCACCGCACGACGGCCTGAACTTAGACAGGCGGGCGCCGTCCAGGGAGCCCGCCCCGCGCTGCGTGCCCGGCGCGTCAGGCCTTCACTGCAGGACCACCAGCTTCCGCGCCCGGCTCACACCGCCGACCGAGAAGCGCGCGAAGTAGACGCCGCCGTCGACCGGATGCCCCTGCGCATCACGCAGATTCCACTCGAGCGAGAAGCGGCCCGCCGGGGCCGCCCCGGCATCGACGCGCTGCACGCGCCGGCCGGACAAGTCGAAGATGTCGAGGTCGTAGCGCTGGCCCGCCATTGCACCCGGCACGCCGAACCACATGCGCGTGCTCTTGCCACCGGCGCGCACCGGGTTGGGTGACGGCGCCGCGAACTCGAGTTCGGTGACTCGGTTCGCACCCCCGCCCAGCGGGCCATCCCCGACGCCGACATACAGCGGCGAGTTGGCGAAGCTGGTGCGGCGCGCGTCGTGGTTGAACTGCGGCCACGGCGCAGGCCGTCCGGGCGAGAACGTGAAATCGTAATCCCAGACGTAGATGTTCTTGTCCCATCCGGCGAGCACGATCTCGGTCTTCCCATCGCCGTCGATGTCGCCGACCGCGGGCGTGCCGCGAATCTCACCGGCAAGCTGGATCGGGAAGCCGGGCAACACCGTGGCCGTGGCCCCGGACAGCGCGGTGAGCTGGCCTTCCTCGCCACCGCAGACGATGTCATTGAAACCGTCACCGTTGATGTCGGCGACCACCGGGCTCGACTCCGAAGCGGCCGAGGTGAGCGTGCTGTAGCGGATATTGCTCCACGGCGGCAGCAGCGCACCGTTGCGGTTCACGACGTATACGCCGCCGTTCGTGCTCTGGTAGACGACGTCGACGAAACCGTCGTTGTTCATGTCGGCCAGCGCCGGCGAAGGCGACTTACTGTTGCCGCCGGTGCGCAGGAAGATCGGCCAGCCCGGCCGGCGCTTGCCGTCCGGTTCAAGCACGTACAGCGAATCGACCGCCGAGGCGAACACGATCTCGGGGCTCGTGTCCCCGGGGCCGTCCAGGTAGCCGATCGCCGGAGAGCACAGGATCGGGGCGTTGGCGGTGAACGGGAAGCCGGGGACGTTGGTGCCATCGCCGTTCCAGACATAGAGCTTCGAGTCGAAGCTCCCGAACACGATCTCGGGCAGGCCATCGTTGTCGATATCGGCGGCACCCGGGGACCCGAAGTTGATGGGCTGGCCGAGCACCTTGAAGACGCCCTTCGTGGCCGGGTTGGCGTCCCCATCGCGCCATTCCTGGCCATTCTCACGCATGACGTAGAACCGATTGCCGTTGGAGCCGAACGCCATCTCCATGCGGCCGTCCGCGTCCAGGTCGGTGATCACCGCCGACGACCAGATGGCATCGGACGTGTGCAACGGGAAACCCGGGCGCAACTGGCCGTCGCGACCGAACACATAGAGGCCGAGCGAATCCCACGACGGTGCGATGAACGACATGCCCTCGCCGGGGCCGAGCACGGCCATGGACGGGCCGGCCGCGTAATACGCGCCGCGCGACGTGAAGTCACCGAGCGTGGCGCCCGCACCGTCAGCATCGACCGGGGCCGAGCCGTCGGCGTTGAGCACGTAGAGCACGTCAGAGCCCGCGGCGATGGTGCCGAGCGTGGTCGAGTACGGGAACTCGAGCGCGACCGAGGAGGGCGTGGTGCCACCCGTCGGCACCGGGAAGATGGCGTGCGTGGGCGGGTTCGTGCTGACGCTGATCGTGAACGCGACGGCGGACTCGTTCATCGACGAATCGAGGGCGGTGACGCGGTAGTAGAACCGCGTCAGTGCCTGCAGCGCCTCGTCGTGGTAGTACGCGGTGCGCTCGGTGGGCACCGGGTTCGCTTTCACGAACGGACCCGCGGGCGCGGTCGCGCGGTAGATGTTGTAGCCGAGCAGATCAGGTTCGAGGTTCGGCGTCCACGTGAGCTTCACGGCATCCGCCTCGCCCACGCCGATATGACCGTCCGTCGCGGCTGGAAACGTCAAATCGAGCGTCTGGACGTCCCGCACGAGCAGCGCATCGCGGAGCTCCAGCTGGAACTTGGCCCCCACGCCCGTGACACTGAACACGAACGCGTCACCCTGTCCGGTCGCGGACGGCGCGATGTCACCGATCGTGACGACGCTGTCGGTGACGGTGGCGAACGCGTTCAGCGCCCGCAGCTTCGCGGTCACACCACGGGCGACGCCACTGCCGTTGTTGCGCACTCGGGGCGTGTACGTGGCGGTCTCACCCGTGGTCGGCCGGCCGTCGTTGTTGCCGGGAGATTCGGTCACAGTCTGCTCGTAATGCCCGAGCTCGGGCGCACGCACCGTGAGCTGGACGTTCTCGCGCCAGCTGCGGGCGCCATCCCACAACACGAGCGAGAATCCGACTTCGCGTTGGTCGGCGACGTTCGCCGGCACCGACAGACGGAACGGCGTCACCGGATCACCGGTCGCGCCCGCGGCGATGGCACCGTAAACGCCATTGCCGTTCACGATCGAGATGGCACCATCCGCGGTCGACAGCGTGGCCGCGACCGATCCGGCGGTGGTCACAGTGCCGCGGTTGCGCAACGCGACGCGCAGGTCGACGGTCTCGCCGGCATCCGCGAAACCGTCACCATTGCCGCTCGTGCCGCCGAGATTGTCGTCGTCCACGCTGATCGCAGCTTCCGAGACGGCCGCCGCACCGGCGGTCGTGACATTGAGCGTGACCTGGAACGGCTTGGAATTGTACGCCGTGACCGTGAGCGTGAAGCTGCCGGTCGAATCCGGGCGGAACGGCAGCACGACATTGCCGGCGCCGTTGGTGAGCCCGGTGCGGAAGTCATCACCCGGCTTGTAGGCCGTGACCTTCGCCCGGTAGAGCGGCTGGCCGCCGGTCTCGACATGCACGCTGAGCACCGAATCGCCGAGCACGTAGGACGGCGGCGCGGTCACTGCCAGCGAACGCCAGCTGCCATTCCACATCCGCAGCTCGGGGTCTCCCAGCTCCAGCAGCGTCATCTGGGTCCAACGATTGACACCATCGTAGAACGAGAACGCCACGAACGGCAGCTTCTGGCGCGCCTGCAGTTCGCCGACCGCCGAGACGCTGTCCTGGAAGAACAAACGGAAGTACTCCTGCTGATAGGCGCGGCCCGCGGTCGGGAAATCGAAACGCGTCGAACCGATCACCGACACCGCACCGCCGTTGGGATTCTTGATGAACGCCTCTCCGATGCACGGAAAGTCGATGGCGCTCGACGTGCAGTCGATGGCGTACAGATTGAACAGCTTGTTGCCGTTCGTGAGCCCCGAGGCGTCGGAGTTGACCAGCGAGACGTCCCCCACGGACATCGAGTTACGGAAGCCGTGACCGACGTGCAGCGCCAGGCCATAGCCGAAGTTGAGCTCGGGGAGCACCGTCGCCCGCGACTCGGGCAGCGCGCCCGGGCGGTACTGCGGAGCGAGGTAGTTCTCGTACAGGCGCCGCACCGCGAGGCCGGGGTTCAAGTCCGTGTAGGGCAGGACGTCTTCCGCCAACTGCGCGCCGTCGAGGTCGATCGGGCCGCCGCTGTATGGCTGCGGGAACAGCACTTCTGCAAACAGCAGCCAGCGGTTCTCGTAGCCGCCGGCCGGCGCCCGGGTGTACTGCAGCGTCTTCCCGACGAACGTCTGCGCCTCACCCGACGTGCTCACCGGCGCGCGTCCCACGTAAACCTCGGGCAGCAAGTCGGCATCGTCACCCGTGGCGAACGCGTCCTGGAAGCCCTCCCCGTACTCGGAACTGCCGTCCTTGTTCCAGTTGCCGTCGAGGCACGAATAGTAGATGTCGGCCGCGATGTGCTCGACCTGGTAGAACGAGACGTTGTAGGCCAGACGTTCGGGGATGATATCGGTGTCGCCACCGAGCAGCACCCACTTGGTGCCCCAGCGCGCATAGGCGTCGCGGATGAACAGGCGGATCCGCTCGGCGTCATCGGCTCCGGTCGGGTACTGGGAGTGGATCGACGACACGGTGCGCACCGCTGCCGGCACGCCGGACTGCGTCTTCCAGTCCGCAAGCGCCTGGAAGGCGGGCGCCATGGCGTCGTTCGTTATGATGAGGTATTCGACCGGGCTGCCGAGCACGGACGGGACCTGCAGCGGCTTGAAGGGTTCCGCCTTGCGCGCGACAGCGGGTGCTCCGGTGACGACGTCATTGCCGATCGACACGAGCGCACGCGTCGGGACGCCGCTCGGGAGTTCATCCTCCCACTCGCGCACGATGCGCTCGCGTGTCACCGCAGGGGCGGCGCCATCGCTCAGCGTGAGCCGGAGCCTGAGCGTGCTGATGCGTTCGAGCCGGCCGGTCTGCGGATTCCAGCGCGCCGGCGCGACGCGCAGGTACGCGACGTTTCGCCCGCGCAGGCTGCCCTGGGTGCCCAGTGCGGCGAGCTGCTCGGGCTGGAACGACGCGCTCGCGAAGAACCGCGCGTCGGCGGCCGAACGCTCCCCCACGCCAGCGCCCGGGCGAGCGGACGGCGCGGCTGGGATGCGCACGCCATCGCGCAGCAGTTCGGTCGTGACCGACAGCACTTCGACACCCGTCACCTTCATGCCCGCGGGCAGGTCGACGCGCTCGGCAAGCCACGGCAGGTCGGGCCGGCCGGGCGAGTACTCGTGCGTGCCGCCCTGAGCCGAGACCAACGTGAAGCCGTTGGAGTTCGCGAGCGTGACGCGCGCCGGGTCGAGCTTGAGCTCACGCTCGAGCGTGAGCGCCGACGCCGCGGACACCGACAGCGCGACGACGAGTGCCGTGAGGATAGCGACGATTCGAACGCGCATGATGATGCTCTCCGAGGGTCGTGCAGGGATGAGTCGGGCGAGACGGAGCGCTGGATCTGCTGGCCGATGGGACGGTCACGGCGGGGGCGCCGGGGTGGGTGCGGCGACTGAGGGTGTGCGGCTCCCGGACTGCACCACAACGATAGGCCGCACGCCCAGCAGGGTCAACGACTTCTCACGGTCTCCCGCACCGGCGCTCGACCGGTCCAACCGGGGCCGAAGGCGGGATGCACGGCGGGTGGCCGCCCCCCAGTGCGAATCGCGAGCTGCCATGGCAGCCCGGCCAGCGGCAACACCACCTGTTCAGCCGCCAGGACCCGCTGGACGGCATCCGGATCGACCCCGGGGGGCGCATCCGGCAACGCCAGCCAGCGGTCGAACTCCCGGGTGCGCCAGCCGGTCCGGAAGCTTCCCACCGCCGGACCCCGGAGCGGCGCCACCAGGAGGGCCAACTCGGCCTCGGCCCCTGTCAGTAACGCCTGGCTCTCGACCAACTGAGCCTGCGCCGTCCCCGCGGACAGGGCCTCGTGCACGGCATCGGCGCCACGCAACGGTCGCAACTCGGCGTAATGCCCCGCCCTCGCCCACTGCCCCTGGAGGACCCGGGCGATCTCGGCTCCTGCGAGCTCGGCCTCATAGGCGAGCACGAAGTGATAGGACTCGGGCCGCCCATCGCCCCGTCCGGGTGTGCGTGGCTCCCGAGCGGTGTGGCGCGCCGCCTGGTCGGTGCGCGTCTCGAAGCGTGCCCATGGATAGTCGCCACGTGCGCCCGGCAGCCAGCGCCGCAGCGGCTCGCCGCGCCCCCCGAGCGCGGCGCGCAACTCCACCCGGTTCAGCGCGTGCGCCAGCGCGTGGCGGACCTCGGGCCTGGTCGTGGGTGGCACGTCTGCGCGCAGCACGAGCAATAGCCTGCGCTCCGGCAGCGAGCGGTGCTGGACGACCGACCATTCCGCCGGCAATGGCTGGGTGAGAAGTTCGGGTGGCAGCGGCCACACCACGTCGGCGTTGCCCATGCGCAGTGCCGTGCGCACTCGGGCGGCCCCGGTCGTGAATCGCACGTGGAGCGTTTCGGCACGAGCCGCGACACCCGCGACCGGAACCGTCGCGACCAGCGTGAGGGCGCGCTCGCCGTCGGCGGACGCCACGCGCCATGGGCCGAGGCCGATGGCATCCGCCCAGCGCCCCGTGCGGGACTTCCACGGGGTCGAGACCCCGGGCACGCTCAACTGGTCGAGCAGCCGGCGGTCCGGCCGGCTCAGCCGGAGCACGAGCGTGCGTTCGTCTGGCGCAGCGATGCCCAGCGGCGGCAGTGGCTTGCCGGCGCGCACCTGCGCCACTCCGGACACCGCGGCGAGCAACCAGGCGCGCGTCGAGTGGTCCGTACGCGCCAGACCGGCCGTGAGCGCATCACGCACGTGCGCACTCGTCACCGGCGAGCCGTCCGTGAAGCGCGTGCCCGCGCGCAGGCGGAACGTCCATGTCAGGCTGTCGGCCGAGGCCGTCACGGAGTCCGCGAGCGCCAGCTGTGCGACTCCGCTGCTGTCGCGTTCCGTCAGCCCGAGCGACAACTGCCGCTCGAGGGCCCAGCGCAAGGCATCGGGCGGGCCATCGGGATCGAACGCCGGCTGCATGCGGCCCGCGAGCCAGTGCACGACATGCGGCGGTGCTGGCGCGGGCTGGCTGCAGCCCTCGGCGAGCCCTGCGGCGAGCACACAGACGAACGCGAGCAGCCGGCCGCTGGCACGCGCCTTCGTGCCACGATACTGCCCTGCAGGAGAAGACATGGGTCGGCATCATAGCCGAGCCGGTAACGAGCGGCACGGCTGGGACCCCCATGCTAGTTTGGCGGCATGGCCACCCCTCCGTCCGCCGAGCCCGGCACGCCCGAGGTACTCGGGCTCGACCGGCTGCATCCCGAGCAGCGTGACGCGGTCACGCATGGCGAAGGCCCGCTGCTCATCGTGGCCGGTGCCGGCACGGGCAAGACCCAGGTCGTCACGCACCGCATCGCGTGGCTGATCTCGAGCAAGAAAGCGCGCCCCGAGCAGATCCTCGCGCTGACGTTCACCGACAAGGCCGCCGCCGAGATGGAATCGCGCGTCGACCTGCTCGTGCCGTACGGGCTGGTCGGCGCCACGGTCGCGACGTTCAATGCCTTCTGCGACCGGCTCGTGCGCGAGCATGCCGTTGAACTGGGGCTCACCTCCCGTCTGCGCGTCGAGTCGCAGGCCGAGATCCTGGTGTTCCTGCGCGAACGGCTGTTCGACCTGGGGCTCGAGCGCTACCTGCCGCTCGGGCAGCCCGACACCCACCTGCGTGCGCTCACGAGCCTGTTCGATCGCGCCCGCAACGAGGACGTCTCGCCGGAGCAGTATCTGGCTTTCGCCCGGCGACTGGCGGCTGCGGCCGGCGATGACGAAGCGCTGCGCGACCGGGCGGCCGCCGAACTCGAGAAGGCACGTGCGTACGGCAAGTATGAACAGTTGCTGCTCGGCGCCGGCCGCGTCGATTTCGGTTCGCAGATCCGGCTGGCGCTCCGGCTGCTGCGCGAACGCGCGCATGTCCGCCGCGAGATCCAGGACCGCTGGCGCTGGATCCTCGTCGACGAGTTCCAGGACACCAATCACGTCCAGTTCGAACTCGTGCGCCTGCTCGCCGGCAACCGCCGCAACCTCACCGTGGTCGGCGACGACGACCAGAGCATCTACCGCTTCCGCGGGGCCAAGATCGAGAACCTGCTGCAGTTCCTCGACGTCTATCCCGACGCCAAGCAGGTGCTGCTGAAGCGCAACCACCGCTCGGGGCAGCGTATCCTCGATGACGCCCATCACCTGATCAAGTCGAACGACCCTTACCGACTGGAAGCCCAGCGCGGCTGGGACAAACGTCTGATCGCGATGCGTGTCGACGGAGCCAGCGGTGAAACGCTGGCTGGCCGCGTCGAACACCAGACGTTCGCCACCGGCCGGGATGAAGCCGAATGGGTCGCGAACGAGATCGCCAGCGCGCTCGAAGCGGGCACTGCGCACGCGCGCGACTTCGCCATCCTCGGGCGCGCGCACGGCCATCTGGATGCGTTCGCACTGGCATTGAAGGGCCGTGGCGTACCGTTCCGGCGCGTCGGCACGCGCGGACTCTATACGCGCAGCGAGGTGCTGTTATGCCTGAACGTCCTGCGCAGCATCGGCGATCCCGACGGCGGCGCGGTGCACCAGGTGCTGGGCGACCCGCTCTATGGCGCCGACGCGGTGGACCTGGCGCGCATCGGCCAGCGTGCCAAGCGCACAAATCGCGGGTTCCTGGCGCTTGCATTGCGCGCCGCCGCGGGCGCGACCGACGAAGCACTGAGCGACGCGACGCGCACCGCCGTGCACGCCTTCGCCACGCTGCACGCCAGCCTGTGCGATGCCGCCGTGCGCCGGCCGACGGGCGAGGTGCTGTACCAGTTCGTCACCGAGAGCGGACTCCTGTCGGCGCTCACCACCGACGAGAGCGCGGCCGCGCTCGAACGCGTGCAGAACCTCAACAAGCTGTTCGGCATCGTGTCGCGCGTCGGTCCGCTCCTGAAGCAGGACCGCGTGCCGGCATTCATCGAGCACCTGGATCTGCTCATCGAACTGGGCGACGACCCGGCCGCCGCCGAGATCGAGAGCGACGACGACGCGGTCGCCATCCTCACCGCGCATGGCGCCAAGGGTCTCGAATATCCGGTCGTGTTCCTCGTCAACCTGGTCGAACAGCGCTTCCCACCGTACCGGAAGCCGGATGAGATGGAATTCCCGCCCGAACTGCGGCCGGTGCCACGGCTGGGCACCGCGACCTCGGAGCCATCGGACGAGCACTATCGCGAAGAGCGCCGGTTGTTCTATGTCGGCATGACGCGCGCGCGGGACCGACTGGTGCTGACGAACGCGCAGGACTACGGCGGCAAACGCGCGGCCAAGCTGTCGCGCTTCGTGGTCGAAGCACTCGACCTGCCGGCTCCGCCCAAGGGCGCCAAGGCGACGTCGGCGCTGCAGAGCATGCAGCGCTATGCGCCCGTGGCCGAGCCGGAGCCCGCCCCCATCTCGGCGCTGCCGGATGGCATGCCGCTGACGCTGTCGCATGCCCAGATCGACGACTGGCTCACCTGTCCGCTGAAATACCTGTTCGCGCACATCGCGCACGTGCCGCTGGCCGGCGACCCGCAGTTCATGTACGGCAATGCCGTGCATCACGCGCTCAAGATCTGGCACCAGCACCGCATCAAGGGCCTGCCCATCGACGTCGAGGATGTGGTCTCGGCGTTCGACTCCGCATGGTCGAGTGAGGGCTTCCTCACGGTCGAACATGAAGAGCGCATGCAAGCTCAGGGGCGAGCGGCGCTGCGCGCGTTCATCGCACGCGATGCCGCGGCCAACATCACGCCGCTCGCCGTCGAGACCGAGTTCCGGTTCAAGGTCGGCGAGGACGTCGTGATCGGCCGCTGGGATCGCATCGACGAGCGCCCCGAGGGCATCGTGCTCGTGGACTACAAGAGCTCCGAGGTCGACGACGCCGACAAGGCGGAGAAACGCGCCAGGGAGTCGTTGAAGGACGGCCAGTTGGGCCTGTACGCGCTGGCCTACTTCGAGGCCCGTCAGGTCATGCCGGCGCGCGTCGAGTTGCAGTTCGTCGGCACCGGCCAGGTCGGCAGTGCCGAGGTCGAGCCCGAACACCTGGAGCGCGGCCGTGAACGCGTGCGCGCAGCCGCGGCCGGGATCCGGCAGGCGAACTTCAAGGCGACGCCCGACCAGCGCAGTTGCAGCTACTGCTCCTACCGGCTGTTCTGCCAGTACAGCGCCGTGCGGCGCGCGTGAGCCGCGGCTCACGCCTGCCGGGCGCGCCCGCCGGCACGACCGCGCCTTGGGGTGGCCCAAGGCGCACACCCAGTCCCCTACGAGCGAGAAGCCGATGACGCCATCCGACGAGTCCCCGTGGGCACTGCGTGATGCCGCATGCGAGTTCGCGCGCGCCGCGG
>JANMAX010000200.1:0-24199 GCA_031360075.1 bacterium
GTCTGGCGCAGGCGTTCGACGGTTCGGTCGCGGCTGCCGAGGGCTGGTTCGCGCGCGGGCGCACACTCGAGGCGGCGCGCGCGTTCTCGCTGACCATGACGCTTGCGCTCCAGACCGGGCAGTTGCGCCGGGCGATCCGGATCGGCGAGCCGTTGCGCGCCCGACTCACCCGCCGCGACCCTGCGGCCGCAGCCGTCGTGCGCGCGCGCATGGGAGCGCTGCGCCTGCATGCCGGCGATCCCGAGCGGGCACGCCGCGACCTCGATGCGGCGCTGCGCGTGCTTCCGCTTCGGCTCGGGGTCGAGCGCGCGGAAGCCGAGATGCACCGCGCCACGGTGGAGTTCACGGCGGGCCGTTGGGCGGACTACCTCACTCGCACGCGCCGCGCGCTCGATCTGTTCCGGCGTTCCGGATACTGGGGGCGCGCGCACGCCCTGCTCGTGAACATGGCCGAGGCGTACATCTATCTCGGCGAGGAGGCGGTGGCGAGGCGCCACCTCGATCAAGCGGCTGAACTGGCGCCGCGTTCCGGGCTGCACGCACGCGGCATGCTGCTCGAACTGTCGCGCGCCCGCGCTTACAGCGAGGAGGGCCGGCTCGCCGATGCCGGACGGGCGTTCGCTGCGGCACGCCGCGAGGCGGCGAACGCCTCGGTGACGCTGTTCGCGGGCATGCTCGACACTTGGCAGGGCGTGTGGTGGCGCCGCCGCGGGCAGCCGGCGCGCGCCATGCGCCTCCTGTCGCGCGCGGGCGCGACGTTCACCACGCTCGAGTCGCCGGCATGGCGCAACGTCGCCCGGCTCGAGCACGCGCTCGCGAGCGGCCTCGGCGGCGAACCGGGTGCTGCGCTGGCCGAACTGGCCGCGTGCGCGCGCGTTTCGCGTCACTTCGGCGATCGCAAGGAGGAGGCCCGGGTGCACCTGTTCGCGGCGCGTGTCCGGCAGTTGGCGGGGCTCCCACACGGACACGTGCTCGCACGTGCGCTGCGCATCCTCGATCAGGAGAACTACCGGGTCCTGTTGCGAAAGGAGCGTGACGTGGTCGAGCCCCTGCTGGCCACGGCACCTGCGGAACATGGGTCCCGCGCCGGAGCGCACCATGCACCACGACCGGCCGCACGCGGGACGCGACACGCCCGGGCCGATCGCCTGACGCCGGGCGCCATCACGGCCGCGCCTCAAGTTCACGTCGCATTGCTCGGCGGATTCGTGGTCGAGCGTGGCGGTGTGCGGGTGAATCCGGCCCGCACGGCCGCGCGCATGCTCGTGGCCGTGCTCGCGTTGCATGCCGGGCGGCCACAGCGGCGCGAGGCACTCATCGAACTGCTGTGGCCCGGCTCACCGCTGGGGGCCGGGCGCAACCGGTTCGATGTGGCGCTGCACGACGCGCGGCGGACGCTGGATCCTGCCGCGGGGCCGCGCGGGCCGTTCTGCTTGCTGCGCTCGGAGCGCGGCCTGGTCTGGCTGCACGATACGGTGAGTCGTGATGTCGAGGGGTTCGAGACGCTCGCCGAACAAGCGTGGCGTGAAGGCACCGACGCGGCACTCGCGCGGGCACTTGCCGTCTACACCGGGCCACTGCTACCCGAATGGCCGGATGCCGGCTGGGCGGAGGACGCTCGTGCCCGGATGAGTGCCCTGGCCGAACGGCTCCGGCTCGGGCGCGCGCGCGCCGCCCACGCGCGGCTCGCGATGGAATCGACGCTCGGGTTCGCGGATCAAGTGCTGGCCGACGACCCCCTACACGAGGAGGCGATGGCGTGGAAGCTGCGCGCTCTGGTGGCACTGGGCCGGCGCGGCGAGGCCGCCGCCGCCTGCGCGGCACACTCGCTGCGTTGTCGCCGCGAGTTCGACAGCGCGCCCGGCCCGGAGTTGGCGGTGCTGGCGCGCGAACTGGGGATCATGCGTCAGACGTAGGAGGGCGGGTGCCTCGGCTGGCGGTTCATGAATGGTCCGGGCTAGACTCCCCGACCATGAAGCTCGCCCCGCCATTCGTGGTCATCGCATTCCTCAGCGCGTTCGATCCAGGCGCCGCGCGCGCCGCGCCCGCGCCCGTCGAGCACGTGCGATACAAACTCGGCTTGCTCGAGCGCGGGCCCTCGTGGTCGCCGGAGCGCACGCCGCGCACCGACAGCATCCAGGCCGGCCACATGGCGAACATCGGGCGCATGTCGCGGCTCGGTGTGCTCGCGGCTGCGGGACCGTTCGCGGGCCGCGGTTCGCTGCGTGGAATTTTCGTGTGGGAGCCCGGCACCGAGCGCATCGACACGTTGCTCGCGGGCGATCCCGCGATCGCGTCGGGCCGCTTGGAGTGCAGGATCATGGATTGGATGGCGCCGCCCGGCCTCGGCGGCGACTATCGACGGCGGCGCGCGGCCCGGGGGGGCGGGGCGCAGGGCGCGCCCGATTCCATGGTGACCCATGGCTTCGTGTTGCTGCGCCGCGGTACGCACTACGACTCGAATCCGACTCCGGCGGTGCGCAAGCTTCTCTCGAAGCACCATGCCTACACCGAGAAGTTGCGTGCCGATGGCCGTCTGGTCTTCGCGGGCGCCATCGAGGGCACGGGGGATCTGCGCGGCGTGCTCATCATGACGGGTGACAGCGCGGCGGTGTCACGCGCCATGGCGAGTGATCCCGCGGTGCGCGCCAAGCGCTTCACGCCGCAGGTCCTGACATGGTGGAACGCCTGGGGTACCATCCCGGGCCACTGACGCTGGCCGCTCAAGGCGCCCCGCCCGGCCCGCGATGGCGCGGCCGCCTGCTCCGTTCCTCCGCATGTTGACATCAGGGAAAGGTCCGCGCGCACATGGACGTCATCGAATCGCTGGTGCTCGAGGGGAGTTCGAAGCTCGTGCTGCTCGTGCTCGACGGACTGGGTGACGTGCCAAACCCGGAGTTCAGCGGACACACGCCGCTCGAGGCCGCGCGCACCCCGAACCTGGATTCGATCGTGCCGTCGAGCGCACAGGGCCGCCTGCTGCCCGTGGCACACGGCGTCACGCCCGGAAGCGGCCCGGGACACCTCGGGCTGTTCGGCTACGACCCGCTCACGCACCCGGTCGGCCGCGGCGTGCTCGAAGCGCTCGGCGCGGGTATCGACCTCAAGCCGGGTGACGTCGCGGCGCGGGCGAATTTCTGTACTTTGGATGACGCTGTCCACGCCTCCGGCGTGGTGAGCGACCGGCGCGCAGGGCGCATCCCGACCGAGACGTGCGTGAAGCTGGTCGAGCTCCTGAAGCAAGAGGCCGGGCGCTTCGAGGACATCGACATCCTGTTGCAGGCCGGCAAGGGCCATCGCTTCGTCGCGGTGATGCGCGGTCCCGGTCTGGGCGGCGCGGTGAGCGATGCCGACCCGCACAAGGAGGGCAAACCCATCCCGGCCGCGCACGCGCTCGAACCGGGCGCCGACAACGACAAGGCGGCACGTATCGCGAACGCATTCGTGAAGCGCGCCGCCGAAGTGCTGAAGCACGAGCGCCCCGCCAATGCCGTGCTCATGCGCGGGCTCGCCGAGCGTCCGCGCTACGCCAGCTACCGCGACCGCTTCAAGTTGCGCGCCGCGGCCATCGCGGCTTACCCCATGTACCGCGGTGTCGCGAGTCTCGCGGGCATGGACTTGTTCGTGCCGGGCGACACGCCTGCGGAGGCGTTCGCCATGGCCCAGCGCGAGTGGGCCACGCACGACTACCTGTTCATCCACATCAAGGGCACGGACATGGCAGGGGAGGACGGCGATTTCGCGGGCAAGGTGGCGGTCATCGAGGCGGTCGACGCCGCGCTGCCTGCGCTCCTGGCGCTCCAGCCGGACGTGCTGTGCATCACCGGGGACCACTCGACGCCGGTCTCCATGAAGGGCCACTCCTGGCATCCGGTTCCCGCGCTGGTGCGGTCGGCCGTATGCTTCGCGGACGGTTACCCACGATTCCATGAGAAAGCCTGCCGGGCGGGCTCGCTTGGGGACCTTGCAAGCAAGGACCTCATCGCGGTATTGCTTGCCAACGCCGGGCGTCTCGACAAGTACGGAGCCTGAATGCTCGTTAGACGCCACATCCTGCCCTGCGTGGCCGCATGCCTGCTGGCCACCCTTGCGCTCGTTCCCGCTGTACGCGCGGGCGCTCCTGCGCCGCTCTCGAACCCGGCCTACGGATTCCCGCTGCCGGGCGATTTCGCAGCTCCATCGAATGCCGCGTCGGCCGGCCTGTCCCTGGCCGACCGCTGGCTCGGCGATTCGCCGTACGAGAATCCCGCCGCCAAGGTCGCGCAGGGCGTGCAGGTCTCGCCGCTGTTCCAACGCGTGAGCCGTCAGGACCTGACGTCCACCAACCGCAATGTCGACCAGAACGCCGGCTACCCCGATGTCGCGGGTGGCTACCTGTCACTGCCCGTGCGCAGCTGGGGCCTCGTACTCTACGCGTGGCAGCCGGTGTTGCGCCTGGAGCAGCAGGCTTACTCCCAGGGCCCGATCGCCGCGCCGGCAGCGATTGCCCAGCAGGCGCTACAACGCGAGATTCGTGCGGGCGTGGCGTTGTCGCGCGGCTTCGGGGAGCACCTGCGCTTCGGTGTTGCGGGCGAATACCTGAAGCGCGACGATTCGTACGAGACGCACGAGCAGTCGGGCTCGCCCAATGCCGGGGACCGCGTGCTCGAGTTCAGCGGCAACAGCTTCGGTGCCGGCGCGGGCGTCGCGTACGCGCGCGACCCCGACAAGCCATGGGGCAGCTGGTTCGGCGCCGCGCTGCACTACAGCTCCGAACTCGAGATCACCGGCACGCTCGACGAACAGCTCATCTCGGGCAGCAACCAGCTGGCGTTCACCGCCAAGCGCGGGGCCGAGATCACGGGCGGCGCCTCGGCGCGCGTCACAGTCGCACCGGCGACGCGCATCGTGGCCGGCATCACGACGCGCTCGGGTGCCGAGTGGAGCGGCTTCGACTTTGGCACGGGCACGGGGGCCAGCTACGGACTCGGGCTCGACTGGAAGGACCCCGAGCTGCCGTGGGGTGCACGGTTCGGCGTCGGCCAGGAATCCAATCCGGACGCCGTCGAGCGGAAGGCCGGGCTCCTGTCGATCGGCTTCACGTGGGTCTCGGGCGATCTCGTGCTGGACATCGGCCTGCTGCATCGGAACCTCGACCGCGAGGGCTTCCCGCACTCGGCCGACGACCGCGCCGTGGGCAGCATCCGCTTCAGCTTCTGAGCACCACCGGGCTTCCGACCCGGCAGGGTCCCGTGCCTCCGGACGGCGCGGGGCCCTGTGCTATGCTCCGGCCCGCTTTCGCAGCACCGCAGGGCCTGCGTCATGCTTCGCCGTGCACCGTCGCCGCTCACGCGCGGCCGGTCCGCCGCGTCCGGTGCCGGAGCTTCGGTGTGCGAGAGTGGCGAAACTGGCAGACGCGCCGGATTTAGGTTCCGGTGGGGTAACTCGTGGGGGTTCGAATCCCCCCTCTCGCACCATATCGCCTGCTGGGGCCTCCCCAGCCGGCCCACGACAGCACATGCGACTGAACACGGCACACACGCCACACGACTCATCACAGGACTCACGACACACCGACCCCCTGAACTGAATGAAGGACCCATCACGACGATGACGCATACCGTTCGCGAAACCGGCCAGTGGCAGCACACGCTGACGATCGAGGTTCCCGCCGACCAAGTCGAGGCCCGCCTCGTCACCGTCTCCCGCCGCTTCCAGCAGAAGGTCGCCATTCCCGGCTTCCGCAAGGGCAAGGTGCCGCTCGACCGCGTGCGCCAGGATTACGCCGCCGAGATCGAGCGCGAGTTCCTCGAGCGGTTCATCCCCGAGGTGACGCACCAGGCACTGCAGGAGTCCAAGCTCGCCGCGGTCGTGCCGCCGTCGGTGCAGAACCTGCGCTTCACCCCCGGGCAGCCGCTGACATTCGACGCCATCGTCGACGTCGCCCCGCAAGTCGAGGTCAAGGACTGGAAGGGCTACCCGCTCGTCCGCAGGGTCCGGGTGGTCGAGGAGGCCGCCATCGATGCCATGGTGAACCAGTTGCTCGAGGAGTCGGCGGTGTTCGTCGACGTCGAGCGCCCGGCGGGCCCCGGCGACGTGCTGCTGCTGGACTCCCAGCGCCTGGACGCCAACGGCCGCCGGCTCTCGGGCACCCGGAGCAAGGGGGCGCGCATCCAACTGGGCGCCCCGGAGCTGCTTCCGGACCTCGCGAAGGGGCTGGCGGGGGCCGAGGCGGGGCAGGAGCGGACGATCGCGGTGACCTACCCGGCGGACTTCCGGCAAGCGGATCTGGCCGGTCAGACGGCGCGTTTTCTCGTCAATATCAAGAAAATCCAAGAGAAGAAACTGCGAGCACTGGACGATAACTTTGCCAAGGACGTGTTCGGGTTGGATTCCTACCCTACCCTGCGCGACCGCGTGAAGCGCAACCTCGAAGGGGAGGATGGCCAGCGCGTGCGCCGGGAGGTCGAGGCCCAGGCCATCGACGCCCTCGTCCAGCGTCACCCCATGGACTTGTCGCCGCGGCTCGTGAGTTACATGCTGGAGCAGGTGGTACACGAGCAGAGCGGCGGCCGTGAGGTGTCGGAGGATCTCAAGAAGCAACTCGAGGAGCATTATCGTCCCGGGGTCGAACGCTCACTCAAGCGGGAGATCCTGCTCATCGCCCTGGCGAGGCAGGAGAACCTCGAGGTCACGGCCGAGGAAGTCGGTGCTCAGATCATGAGACTGGCGGAGTCGGACCCGAAGAACGCCGCCCGAGTGCGTCAGCATTACGCCTCGGCCGAGCGCCGCAAGGCGCTGGCGGAGTCGATGCTCGAGAAGAAGGCGCTGGACCTGATCATCGAAGCAGCCGCAGTGAGGGAAGAGGCGATCGACCCGGCCGTGGAGATCTCGGCAGGTCAGTGATTCCAAGCAGAAGATGCAGCACGAAGGTGCCGATGACCTTCGCGACTGACACAGAAAGGGACCTCTGGTGATGGCATCCGTTCCGTTCGTGGTGGAGCAGACTGGCCGTGGTGAACGCGCTTACGATATCTACTCGCGCCTGCTCAAGGACCGCATCATCTTCATTGGCACACCGATCGACGATTACATCGCGAACCTCGTCGTCGCCCAGATGATCTTCCTCGAGGGCGAGGATCCGGACCGCGACATCAACCTGTATATCCAGAGCCCGGGCGGCGTCGTCTCGGCCGGCTTGGCCATTTACGACACGATGCAGTTCGTGAAGTGCCCGGTCAGCACACTGTGCATGGGCCTCGCGGCTTCCATGGGCGCGGTGCTGCTCACGGCTGGCGCGACCGGCAAGCGTTACTGCCTGCCGAACGCCAAGGTCATGATCCACCAGCCGCTGGGTGGCGCGTCGGGCCAGGCCTCGGACATCGAGATCGCGACGCGCGAGATGCTCAAGACACGTGAGCAGCTGAACGGCATCCTCGCCAAGCACACCGGCAAGGCGGTCGAGCAGATCGTCAAGGACACCGATCGCAACTACTGGATGACCCCTGAAGAAGCCAAGGCCTATGGCCTTGTGGACGAGATCATCGAGAAGCGACGCTGAGCTGGGCGGCCCATGATGGGCCGCTCCGCTGACCCCCGTCATCGAGGATAAGACACGCATGAAGAAGCGCATCGCGACGCCGCACCCGATTCGCTGCTCGTTCTGTGGACGTGGCCAGGATGAAGTCGCCCGGCTTGTTTCCGGACCGTCGGTGTATATCTGCAGCGAGTGCGTGAAGCTGTGCAATGACATCCTCGAGGGCGAGACCGAACGCGAAGCGCCCACGGCCAACGGCTCGTTGCCGAAGCCGTCCGAGATCAAGAAGATCCTCGACGACTACGTCGTCGGCCAGCATCGCGCCAAGAAGACGCTCGCCGTGGCGGTGTACAACCACTACAAGCGCATCTATGCGCCGGCGACCGCGGGTGAGATCGAGATCGAGAAGTCGAACATCCTGCTGATCGGGCCGACCGGCACGGGCAAGACGCTGCTCGCCCGCACGCTCGCGCGCTTCCTCAAGGTGCCGTTCGCCATCGTCGACGCCACGAGCCTCACCGAAGCGGGCTACGTCGGTGAGGACGTCGAGAATATCCTCGTGCGCCTGCTGCAGTCGGCGGACTTCAACCTGGTGAACGCCGAGCACGGCATCGTGTACATCGACGAAATCGACAAGATCTCGCGCAAGAGCGAGAACCCCAGCATCACCCGCGACGTCTCGGGCGAGGGCGTGCAGCAGGCCCTGCTCAAGATCCTCGAGGGCACGGTCGCGAACGTCCCGCCGCAGGGTGGCCGTAAGCACCCACAGCAGAAGTACATCGAGGTGAACACGAAAGACATCCTGTTCATCTGCGGTGGCGCGTTCGAGGGACTCGACAAGGTCATCGAGAAGCGCGTCGGCCAGAAGGTCCTGGGCTTCGGCGCCGACGTGAAGAGCAAGAACGAGCGCAACACGGGCGAGCTCATGGCGCTGGTCGAGCCGGATGACCTGCTGCGTTACGGCCTCATTCCCGAACTGGTCGGCCGGCTGCCGGTCGTCGGAACGCTCGATTCGCTCGACGAGGACTCGCTCATCCGCATCCTGACCGAGCCCAAGAACGCCATCACCAAGCAATACGGCCGGTTCATGGAGATGGAGGGCGTCAAGCTCGACTTCACCGAGGACGCCCTGCGAGCCATCTCGCAGCTGGCCATCGCCCGCGGCACCGGCGCACGCGGCTTGCGCGCCGTCATCGAAGAGGCGATGCTGGAGGTGATGTACGATATCCCTTCGCGGTCCGACGTCATCGGCTGCACGATCTCGAAGGAGTCCATCCAGAACCATGCGCCCCCGCTGCTGACGTTCCGCGGCGAGCGCGAGAAGCGGCGGAAGGAAGCCTGATCCGATCCCGGCTCACGCCAACTGGCCTGACCGAAACGGGCGGCGCTCCGGCGCCGCCCGTTCTCGTTTCCCTCGACCAGGAGTGAGCCTTGTCACCGAAGCCCCGCCGAGCGGCCGCAGCGAGACGCGCGAAGCCCACCGCGAGCGCCGCGAAGGCGCTCGCTTCGAAGCCGCCTGCCGCCAAGGCTGCCGACGAGCCTGCCGTCAAGGCCGCCGTGAAGCGCGTCGCGAAACCCGTCACGATTCCCGTCGCGACGGGGGCGCCCAAGTCCGCGGGCAAGACGGTGCGCGTCCGTCGCCCTGACGCCGAGCCCGTGCGCAAGCCGTCGCGCGCCGGGAGGACCGGTTCGATGGGAGGCGAGGCCCCCGCCGCCAAGCTCGAGTTCCGCCGTGGCGACGAGACGCTCAAGGTCTCCGAGCGCCTGCCGCTGCTGCCGTTGCGCGACGTGGTCGTGTTCCCGTACATGACCATCCCGCTGCTGGTCGGCAGGCTGCCGTCGGTCAACGCCATCGAGAAGGCCATGGCGCGCGACCGCATGCTGTTCGTGACCGCGCAGAAGCGCAGCGAGGTCGCCGACCCACAGCACGACGAGCTGTTCCGCACCGGCACCATCGTGCGCATCCTGCAGTTGTTCCGGCTGCCCGACGGCACGTTGCGCGTGCTGGTCGAGGGTCTGGTGCGCGCCGAGGTCAAGCGCTTCCAATGGTCCAATGACTACTACGCCGTGCAGGTGGCCCCCGCACCGGACGCCGATGTGCCGGGACCCGAGCACGAGGCCCTGACGCGGCACGCGCTGCAGCTGTTCCAGGAGTATGTCCACCTGAACCGCCGCATCCCGGACGAGGTCGTGCCGACGACCACCGCGATCACTGATCCGGTGCAGCTGTCGCATACCATCGCCGCGAACCTGCTCGTGAAGGTGCCCGGCAAACAGCGCCTGCTCGAAGCCGTCGACGCGGCCACGCGCCTGCGGCTGCTCGCCGAGACGATCACGTCCGAACTCGAGATCGTGCGCCTCGAACGCAAGATCGAGGGGCAGGTGCGCACGCAGGTGCACAAGAACCAGAAGGAGTTCTATCTCAACGAGCAGCTGAAGGCGATCCGCAAGGAACTCGGGCACCAGAACGAGTTCTCCAATGAGCTCGAGGAGCTGCAGGAGTCGATCCGCAAGGCAAAAATGCCGCGCGAGGTGCGCGCCAAAGCCACGAAGGAGCTCGAGCGCCTGGCGCGCATGAGCTTCATGTCGCCCGAGGCCACCGTCGTGCGCGGCTACATCGACTGGCTGGCGGCACTGCCGTGGCGCACCGCGACCAAGGACAACCACGACATTGCCAACGTCCAGCTGGTGCTGGACGAAGATCACTTCGGCCTGAAGAAGGTGAAGGAGCGCTTGCTCGAATATCTGTCGGTCATCAAGCTGACCGGCAAGAACAAGGCGCCCATCCTGTGCTTCGTCGGGCCGCCGGGCGTGGGCAAGACGTCGCTCGGCAAATCGATTGCGCGTGCGCTGGGCCGCCGCTTTGTGCGCGTCGCGCTGGGTGGTGTGCGTGACGAGGCCGAGATCCGCGGCCATCGCCGCACGTATATCGGCAGCATGCCGGGGCGGGTCATCCAGAGCTTGCGCCGCGCCGGCAGCCGCAACCCGGTGTTCCTGCTGGACGAGATCGACAAGCTCGGCTCCGACTGGCGCGGCGATCCATCGAGCGCTCTGCTCGAGGTGCTGGACCCCGAGCAGAACCACACGTTCAACGATCACTATCTGGAAGTCGATTTCGACCTGTCCCAGGTCATGTTCATCTGCACCGCGAACTCCATCGGCTCGATCCCGGCTGCACTCGCGGATCGCATGGAGGTCATCCGGCTTCCCGGCTACCTGGAGACCGAGAAGGTCCAGATCGCGAAGCGGTTCCTGCTGCCCAAGCAGCGCGCCGCGGCCGGTCTGGAGGAGGGCGACATCGAGGTCGGCGACGACGCGCTGCGCGAACTCGTGCACGGCTGGACGCGTGAGGCGGGTGTGCGCAGTCTCGAGCGCGAGATGGCAGGGCTGTGCCGCAAGGTTGCCCGCAGGAAGGCGGAAGGCACACTGACCGCCCCTGTGGTGGTGACCCCGGAGTCGCTGGCAGCATCGCTCGGGCCGCGGCGCTACACCGACACCGCGCTCGAGCGGCGCTCGCGTATCGGCGTCGCGAACGGCCTGGCGTGGACCGAGACCGGTGGCGAGCTGCTGACCATCGAAGTCAGCGTGCTGCCCGGCAAGGGCGAATTGCAGCTCACCGGCAAGCTCGGCGACGTCATGCGAGAGTCGGGGCAGGCCGCACTGTCCTATGCGCGCGCCCGTGCCACCGAACTGGGCCTCGACCGCTGGTTCCACCGCGACATCGACGTCCACGTGCACGTGCCCGAGGGGGCCATGCCCAAGGACGGACCGTCCGCCGGCATCACCATGGGGGTGGCGCTCATCTCGGCGCTGACCGGCGTGCCGACGCGTTCGGACCTCGCCATGACCGGCGAGATCACGCTGCGCGGCATGGTGCTGCCGATCGGCGGGCTGACCGAGAAGCTGGTGGCCGCGCGCCGCGCCGGCATCCGCACGGTGTTGATTCCGCGCGCCAACGAGAAAGACTTGAGCGAAGTGCCCGAGGAAGTCCGCGCCGACCTGACGTTCATCGCGGTGGATACGATGGATCAGGTTCTGGAACATGCGCTCGAGCGCACGCCACAGGATGACCATGCCCCCGCGAGCCCGGCGGATATCGCCGCGGGTCGTTACGCCCACTGAGAAGGGAGACGCCGAGCCATGCCCGTGACGCCGCCTGTGACCGCCACCGGAACCACGCCCGGAACCACCCCCGGAACCACCCCCAGGACGTTCACGCGCCCGCGCCTGTTCACTCCCGGCCCGGTCGAGATCCCGGTGCGCATCCTGCGCGCCATGTCGCAGGTCATGCCGCACCACCGCACCGACGCGTTCCGGGAAGTCTACAAGCGGGTCACCGAGGACCTGCGCTGGTTGCACCAGACGCAGGGTGAAGTGCTCATGCTCGCAGCCTCGGGCACGGGTGCGATGGAAGCCACGGTCGTGAACCTCATGGAGCCGGGCAAGAAGGCGCTGTGCCTGGTCGGCGGCAAGTTCGGCGAGCGCTGGGCGAACATCTGCAAGGCGTACGGGGTGCCCTGCGAGACCATCGAAGTGCCGTGGGGCCATGCCATCCCGGTCGCCGAGGTCGAGAAGAAGCTCGACGCCGACGCCAGCATCACGTGCGTGTTCGGTACGCAGTCGGAGACCAGCACCGCCACGCTGCACGACGCGCAGGCGATTGCGAAGGCGACACGCGCGCGCGGACGGCGGTTCGTGATCGACGCCATCACCGGTCTGGGCGTGCACCCGTTGCCGCAGGACGAATGGGGCATCGACGTGGTGGTGACGGGCTCGCAGAAGGGCCTGATGTCGCCTCCCGGGCTCGCCACGGTGAGCCTGGCGCCGTGGGCGCTGGACGCCATCGAGGGCACGCGCTACCCGCGCTTCTACTGGGATCTGCGCAAGGCCCGCAAGAGCCTGCCGCTGGGCGAAAGCGCGTACACGCCGCCGGTGAGCCTGATCTACGCCGTGGGCGAGGCGCTCACCATGATGAAGGAGGAAGGCCTGGCCGGCGTGCATGACCGCCACCGGCGCCTGGGCGCCGCGGTGCGCGCCGGTGCGCAG
The DNA here is from genome assembly GCA_031360075.1 of bacterium. Lineage (GTDB taxonomy): Bacteria > Eisenbacteria > RBG-16-71-46 > RBG-16-71-46 > RBG-16-71-46 > JAIOPA01. The sequence continues at coordinate 12,563 of JANMAX010000200.1, forward strand.
GCGATCGGCTGGACGCTGTTCTCGAAGAGCCCGGCGGACTCCGTCACGGCGCTCGAGCCGCCCGCGGGTGTCGATGCCGGCACTACCGTCAAGCGGTTGCGCGACGTGCATGGCATCACGGTGGCCGGTGGCCAGGATCACATGAAGGGCAAGATGCTGCGCATCGGCCACATGGGTTCGTACGATCTCTCGGACATCTTCCTGGTGCTGGGTGCGCTCGAGGAGTGCACGCAGGCGCTCGGCCGTCCGGGTTCGGGCTCGGTCGAAGCCGCGCGCCGGGCGTGGGAGCGCGCATGAAGGTCCTCGCCTGTGACGGCATCGACTCCGTGGCGGTGAAGCGCATCCGCGATGCTGGCCATGACGTGGTCGAAGCCAAGGGACTGGCCGCGCCTGACCTGATCACCGCTTTGATGGGCGTGCATGGACTGCTCGTCCGCAGTGCGACCAAGGTCACGGCCGAAGTGCTGGCCGCGGCCCCCGACCTGAGGGTCGTGGTGCGCGCCGGCACGGGGCTCGACAATGTCGATCGTGCCGCGGCGGAGGTGCGCGGGGTGGCGGTGCGCAACACACCCAACGCGAACAGCGTGTCGGTGGCCGAGTTGACGTTCGCCATGCTGCTCGGGCTCGAGCGCCACCTCGCGAGTGCCGCGGGCGACTTGCGTGCGGGACGGTGGGAGAAGACCAAGTACCAGGGACGCGAGATCGCGGGCCGCACGCTCGGGATCATCGGCTTCGGCCGTATCGGGCGCGAGGTCGCCACGCGCGCGCGTGCGTTCGGCATGCACGTGATCGCGTATGACCCGGTGGTGAAGGCGAACCCTGCCGGTTTCGACTGGGTGAAGCTCGCGGACTACGACACGGTGCTGCGCGAGTGCGACGCACTCACGCTGCACGTGCCGCTCACGGACGATACGCGGCATTCGCTCTCGACGCGTCAGTTCGCGCTCATGAAGCCCGACGCCGTGCTGGTGAATGCCTCGCGCGGCGGCGTGGTGGACGAGATGGCGCTCCACGCCGCGCTCACGACCGGCAAACTGCGCGCGGCGGCCATCGACGTCTTCGAAAAGGAGCCGGCGCCGGCCGACCACCCGCTGCTGGCATTGCCGAACCTGCTGCCGTTGCCCCATCTGGGGGCCAGTACGCGGGAAGCGCAGGCGCGTGCGGGGCTGGATGCCGCCGATGCGCTGCTCGAGGTCCTGGCGGGAGTGCAGGCGAAGTAACCGGGACACTCCTCGCCCTGGGGCTTGCTCGCGACGCCAGGGCTGTCCCGAGCGGGCCCCTCGGCATGAGCGCTGCTCGCCCCATGGGCGGTCTGGCCACCCGAACCGGGGCGCCACGGTGGTCCCGCTGCACGGCTGCGCATCGCCCGCACGAGGCCCATCCGGTGGACACCCCCACACGGAACCCGTAAGGTGCCGCGTCCTTTTCGCAGGGAGTATTCCAATGTCGTGCACCGTGATCGTGGGCGCCCAGTGGGGCGATGAAGGCAAGGGCAAGATCGTCGACGCGCTGTCCGAGGCGGCCGACGTCGTCGCCCGCTACCAGGGCGGCCCGAACGCCGGCCACAGTGTCATCCACGAGGGCGAGACGCTGGTGCTGCACCTGGTGCCCTCCGGCATCCTGCACAAGGGTCGTCGCTGCCTGATCGGCAATGGCGTGGTCATCGACCCGTGGAAGCTGCGCGACGAGGTGGTGAACCTGGAGGCGCGCGGCGTGCCGGCATCGCGGCAACTGGGCGTGAGTGCCGCGGCGCACCTGATCCTGCCGTACCACCGCGCCGTGGAGGCGTCGGCGGAGCGCGGCCCGGGGGCCATCGGTACCACCGGGCGCGGTATCGGTTACGCCTATCGCGACAAGGCCGCCCGCACCGGCCTGCGCATCGGCGATTTGTTCGACCGCGAGGCATTCGTGGCGCAGGCCGATCGCAACCTGACGCGGCTGCGGCTCGAGTACCCCGAAGTCGCGGGCGAGCTCGGCGCCATGAGCGGGGCCGCGCTGCACGACGAACTGCGCGAAGTGAGTGCGTGGCTGGCGCCGCTGGTCGTGGACGTGGGCGAGGAACTGCATGCCGCGCTCGTCACGGGCAAGCGTGTCCTGCTCGAGGGCGCGCAGGGCACGCTGCTCGATCTCGACCATGGCACGTATCCGTTCGTGACCAGCTCGCCGGCGAGTGCGGCGGGCGCGCCGCTGGGCGTGGGGCTCGGGCCGACGGTCGTGAACGAAGTCGTCGGCGTGACGAAGGCCTATGCGACGCGCGTCGGCCACGGTCCGTTTCCGAGTGAGATGCCGGCGGAGGAAGGTGCGCGCCTGCGTGAGGCGGGCGGCGAGTACGGTGCCACGACCGGGCGGCCGCGCCGCTGCGGCTGGCTGGACCTGCCGGCGCTGCGCTACGCCGCGCGCGTCAACGGGCTCACGCAACTGGTGGTCACCAAGCTCGACGTGCTGGATGCATTCACCGAGCTGAAGATCGCCGTGGGCTACGAACTGGATGGCAAGCCGGTGCGGGGGTTCCCGTCGTCGGCACGCGTACTCGAGCGCTGCACTCCGATGTGGAGGACGTTCCCGGGCTGGAACTGCGCCACGACGGAAGCGCGCCGCTGGGCGGACCTGCCTGCGGCCGCGCGCACGTACCTCGAGTGGATCGAACGCGAGGTCGGCGTGCGCATCGCCACGGTGTCGGTGGGAGCGGAGCGCGAGTCCGAGGTGACGCGGGGCTGAGGCTCGGGACGTGGCGCGCCCGAGTCCGCGTGTGCCGGCCTTGGGGCGCGAGACGTGGTGCTCCGCGTGCGTCAGGCCGTTCGTGGCGGTCGACCGGCCGTGGAGCGGGCAGTCGATCCGGGCGCGCGCCATACCGTCAGCGGCCTGACAGCCTGACAGCCCGCGAGGGACCGATATCGACGATCCGGACCCTCGCGTGATGCCTTGATGTGGACCCGTAACCTCAAGTCCTGTTGGCATCTGCTCGTGGCGACACATTCCGGTCCATAGCACCTCTGGAGCATGGCTCGAGAGTTGCCCTTGGAGTGCTGTGGGTAACCGCGCACGGTGCCCGGCTGGGCGCCGCACGGCACGTCGCTGGCCCCCGGGTCATGAACCGCCAGTCCGGCCGGCCTGCGGCCCACCCGATCCGCGCCCCCGTGACGGGGCGAAGTCCTCCACCGGAGCCGCCATGAATCCGAATCTCGACTCCTTCAAGTACGACGACGCGATCGTGCGCAAGTTCCTGGTCGCCACGTTCGTGTGGGGGCTGGTGGGCATGCTGGTGGGGTTGTTCATCGCCCTTCAGCTCGCCGTGCCGGCGTTCAACTTCTCGCCCTGGCTGACGTTCGGCCGCCTGCGCCCGTTGCACACGAACGCCGTGATCTTCGCGTTCGCGGGCAACGCCTTCTTCATGGGGGCGTACTACTCGACGCAGCGGCTGCTCAAGGCGCGCATGTTCTCGGACCTGCTCTCGAACCTGCACTTCTGGGGCTGGCAGGCCATCATCGTGTCGGCCGCGCTGACGCTGCCGTTCGGGTTCACGCAGGCCAAGGAGTACGCCGAGCTCGAGTGGCCCATCGACATCGCGATCGCGGTCGTGTGGGTGATCTTCGCGGTCAACTTCTTCGGCACCGTCGCCAAGCGTCGCGAACGCCATCTGTACGTGGCCATCTGGTTCTACATCGCCAGCATCGTGACCGTGGCCGTGCTGCACATCTTCAACAATCTCGCGATCCCGGCCGGTCCGCTCAAGAGCTACTCGATCTACGCCGGCGTGCAGGATGCGTTCATGCAGTGGTGGTACGGGCACAACGCCGTGGCGTTCTTCCTCACGACTCCGTTCCTGGGCCTCATGTACTACTTCATGCCGAAGGCGGCCGACCGTCCGGTGTTCTCGTACCGGTTGTCGATCCTGCACTTCTGGTCGCTGGTGTTCATGTACATCTGGGCCGGTCCGCACCACCTGCACTACACCGCACTGCCGGAGTGGGCGAGCACGCTCGGCATGCTGTTCTCGGTCATGCTCTGGATGCCGTCCTGGGGCGGCATGATCAACGGCCTGCTGACGCTGCGCGGGGCGTGGAACAAGGTCGTCGACGACCCGGTGCTCAAGTTCTTCGTCGTCGCGGTCACCGCCTACGGTATGGCGACATTCGAAGGGCCGATGCTGTCGATCAAGAGCGTCAATGCCCTGACACACTACACCGACTGGATCATCGCGCATGTCCACACGGGTGCGCTCGGTTGGAACGGCTTCATGGCGTTCGGCATGGTGTACTGGCTGCTGCCGCGCCTGTTCCAGGCACCGCTCTACAGCAAGCGCCTTGCGGAAGTGCACTTCTGGTTCGCGACCTTCGGCATGATCTTCTATGCGGCCGCCATCTACAGCGCCGGCCTGACGCAGGGACTCATGTGGCGCGCGTTCGACACGACGGGCCGCCTGCAGTTCCCGGACTTCATCGAGACGACCATGAAGCTCATGCCGATGTACTGGATGCGCGTCGTGGGCGGCGCGATGTACATCCTCGGCATGCTGATGTTCGGCTGGAACATCCTGATGACCTGGAAGCGCCGTCCGGCCAGGTACGACGAGCCGGTCCTCCAGGCGGCACCTCTGCGGATGCTGCCGGCCGCGCACGCGCAGCCGGAGGGCGGGGCCCCCGCCGGCCTGTGGCTGCGTTTCACGGCGGCCCGCTGGCACCGGCGCTGGGAGGGCATGCCGCTGACGTTCACGGTGTGGGTTGTGGTCGCGGTTGTGGTGGCCTCGCTGTTCGAGATCCTGCCGACGTTCCTGATCCGCTCCAACGTGCCCACCATCGCCTCGGTGTCGCCGCTCACGCCGCTCGAACTGATGGGCCGCGATCTCTACATCCGCGAAGGCTGTTTCAACTGCCACTCGCAGATGATCCGCCCGTTCCGCCACGAGACGGAACGCTACGGCGAGTACTCGAAGGCCGGTGAGTTCGTGTACGACCACCCGTTCCTGTGGGGCTCGCGCCGCATCGGACCCGATCTGGCACGCGAAGGGGGCAAGCGCCCCGACCTGTGGCACGTCCGTCACATGCAGGCGCCGAGCGCGATCACGCCGCGCTCGATCATGCCGGCGTATGCCGGCATGATCACCGATCCGCTCGCGCTCAACGGGATCCAGAAGCGCATCGACGTCATGGTCATGCTCGGCGTGCCGTACGGCGAACTGGTGAAGGGTGGCGCCGAGGAGGCCGCGCGCGAGCAGGCCAACCAGGTGGCCGAGTCGATCCTGGTCCAGGGTGGACCGGCGGGGCTCGCCAACAAGGAGATCGTCGCCATGGTCGCCTACCTGCAGCGTCTGGGCATCGACATCAAGCGCACCGATGCGACCGCCATCGTCACCCCGGCCGGAGGACGCTGACATGAAGCTCTCCGATGTCGTGGCGCACGCCGGCCTGTCGGGCTATGCCGAACTTGCCCTGATCCTGTTCTTCATCGTGTTCGTGGCGGTCGTGGTGCGCCTGTGGCGCCCGTCCTGCCGCGCCGAACTCGAGGCGCAGCGCTTGCTGCCGCTCGATCCCGATCGTCCAGCCGAGAAGCGGGAAGGCGGCGCGCGATGAACACACCGCGTGACGAGGACCGCCTGCTCGATCACGAGTACGACGGCATCCGGGAGTACGACAATCCGTTGCCGCGCTGGTGGCTCATCATCCTGTGGGTCTCGGTCGCGTATTCCGTTCTGTATCTCATCAACATCGTCCCCGGCGTCGGCTCCGGGCCCGGCCGGGTGAAGAACTACGACAACGAGATGGCCGCCGCGATCGCCAAGTACGGGGACCCCAAGGCCGCCGCGCAGGACAACGTCGTGGACGACGCCGCCGTCCGTGCCGCCGCGCAGGATCCGGCGCGTGTGGCGATGGGCCATCAGACATTCGTCACCTACTGCGCGTCGTGCCATCGCGAGGACGCCGGCGGCAACATCGGCCCGAATCTCACCGACGACTTCTGGATCCACGGCGGCCAGCCGTCGCAGGTCCACCATACGGTCGCCAACGGCGTGCTCGACAAGGGTATGCCGGGATGGAGCGCGGTCTTGAAGCCGGATCAGGTGTTGTCCGTGGCGGCCTACGTCACCACGCTTCACGACACGCACCCGAAGGATCCCAAGGAACCGCAGGGCACCAAGGAAGCAGACGACGGACCCGAGAAGCACTAGCCCGAGCCCGGACCTCCCACCCCGGTCGCGCACAGGAGAACACGGTCATGGCGGTCCATCCCCAGGCCCCGGACGCTCCCGGCCGCGTGCTGTCCACGCTCAACGCGGACGGTTCACGCCGCTGGCTGCGTCCGTGTCCCGCACCCGGTCCGTGGTGGCGGCAGCGCCGGATCGTGGCCTGGGTGCTGATGGCGGTGTTCCTGACGTTGCCCTATTGCCGCATTGCGGGTCGTCCTGCGCTGCTCCTGGACCTGCCCAAGCGCGAGTTCCTGATGTTCGGCGCGCGCTTCCTCGCCACGGACACCGTGCTGTTCATGCTGCTCCTGATCAGCACGCTGATCGCCATTTTCCTGGTCACGGCACTCTACGGGCGAGTGTGGTGCGGCTGGGGTTGTCCACAGACGGTCTACATGGAATTCCTGTTCCGTCCGCTGGAGTACGCCGTCGAAGGCGGTCAGCGGGGCGTGCAGGCGCTCGACCGATTGGGCGGACTGCCGCCGCGACGGCTGCTCAAGTACGCGGTGTTCCTGGTGCTGTCGCTCGTGCTGGCACACACGTTCCTGGCGTACTTCGTCGGCGTCGAGACGCTCGCCGTGTGGGTGCGGCGCTCGCCGGTCGAGCACCCGACGTCATTTCTCGTCATGCTTGGCACCGCCGCCGCCGTGTTCCTGGATTTCGCGTGGTTCCGCGAGCAGACCTGCCTGGTGGCGTGTCCTTATGGCCGGCTGCAGTCGGTGCTGCTCGACCGGCGCTCGCTCATCGTCGGCTACGACGCCGGCCGCGGTGAGCCGCGCATGAAGGGCGGCGCGCGCACCCTGCCGGTGGTGGCGGGCGACTGCGTGGACTGCCGCATGTGCGTGCAGACGTGCCCGACCGGCATCGACATCCGCGACGGCCTGCAAATGGAGTGTCTGCACTGCACCCAGTGCATGGACGCTTGCGACCGCGTCATGACGAAGGTCGGCCGGCCCACCGGGCTCATTCGTTACGGCTCGCGCGACGGCTTCGAGCGCCGTGCCGGTTCGTGGAAACGAGCGCGCGTCATCGTCTACCCGGCCGTGCTGGCATTGACCAGCGGTCTGTTCATGTTCGCGCTCATATCGCGCAACGATCTCGATGTCACCATGCTGCGCGGGGCGGGTGCGCCCTACACCATGCGTGACGATGGCCAGCTGCAGCATCAGGTGCGCATCAAGCTGGTCAACCGCGCCTCGCATGCGCGTGACGTCCACATCGCGCTCGCGGGTGCGGATGATGCCCAGCTCATCACGGCGATGGATCACTTTCAGGTCGCCGCAGAGGCCATGGCCACGACCAGCGTGTTCGTGCTCACGCCACGGCACGGCTTCCATGCCGGCCGCCGCATGGTGGCGTTCGAGCTCACCGACGGGCAGGGCTGGCACGAGCGAGAGGAGTTCGAGTTGTTGGGGCCGGACGAGGCGCCGGATGGGGACGTGAACCGATGAGAGCGGGGGCGGGCTGGCCGTTCGCGATCGGCGCGGTGCTGGCGATGACCGTGGTGGCGAACGTCGCATTGCTGTGGCAGGCGAACGCGCCCGGCAGTGACGATATCGAACCGGACTACTACCGTCGCGCGCTGGCGTGGGACCGCACGCAGTCCGCGCGCTCCCGTTCGGCGTTGCTCGGCTGGCGGGCCGATGCCGCGTTCACGCCGGCCGCCGGGGGGGCGGGTACCGGGCTCGAGATCGCACTCGCCGACTCGCTCGGCCATGCGCTCCCGGGGGCGGCGGTCGCCGTCGTCGGCGTGCACAACCTCGACCCGCTGCACCTGCAGGCTTGGACCTTGCTGGAGTCATCGCCGGGGCACTATGCCGCGGTCGTCCGACTCCCGCATGACGGTCGCTGGGAATTGCGCATCGAGGCGAGCCGTGGCCGCGACCACTACCTCGCGGTGCTGCACGCCGAGTCCCCCGCGCCGGAGCAGCCGTGATCGCCCTGGCCCTCTCGGTGTTCGCCGCGAGCGTGCTCGGCAGCGCGCATTGCGCCGCGATGTGCGGCGGTTTTGTGTGCGCGGTCTCCGCACCGGGCCGGCCACTCGCATCGCAAGCGGCGTGGCACGCCGGTCGCGGCCTCGCCTACCTGACGTTGGGACTTGCCGCCGGCCTCGTGGGGCATGGGCTCGAGCGTGTGCTGGCACCCACCGGGCTTCCGCACTTGGCAGGCGTGGCCGCAGGCGCGCTGCTGGTGGTGTGGGGGCTCGCGACGCTGGTCGGGGCGCTGGGGCTCCGGCTCGGACCCGGCCCCGATCCCTCACCCTTCGCGCGCGTGATCGGGAGCGGCCTGCGCGCGGTGCGCGACTGGCCGTTGCCCGCACGCGGGCTGGCCATGGGCGCTCTCACCGCGCTGCTGCCGTGTGGCTGGCTGTGGGCGTTCGTCGCCAGCGCGGCGGGCACCGCCCAGGCGCTGGGCGGGCTCGTGGTGATGTTCGCATTCTGGCTCGGCACCGTGCCGTTGCTGGCCGCCGTCGGACTTGCCGCGGGCCGCGCACTCGACCCGCTGCGCCGCCGTCTGCCGTATGTCACCGCCGGCACGATGATCGTGGTGGGGCTCCTCACCGTGGCGGGCCGCTTCCGAGCGCACGACATGGCGCACGCGGCAGTCGCGGGCTCGCCCGCCATGGGCGCCGGGTGCGGCATGGCCGGCATGTCGCCTGCCGCCCCGCCCCGGCCGGCCGCTGCACCCTCACCCGAGACGTCCCGTGCCGGTCACTGATCCGGGCTTGAGCGCGTTGCGCGACTCGGCTGGAACCGACACGGCCGTCGCCGTCGTGTGCGGGCATTGTGCGCTCGACGTACCCCAGGGACGCGTGCCGCCCGATGCGACGCAGGCGTTCTGTTGCACCGGCTGTGCGACCGCCTGGCAGGTGCTGCACGCCGCCGGACTCGAGCACTACTACGCGCTGTCACGCCGGCGCGAGGCGCGGGTCGAGCCGAGTGGGCGGGCGTTCGCGGAGTTCGATCATGAGGCGTTTCGTGAGCTGTACGTGAAGCGCCGCGCCGACGGCCTGGACGAGGTCAGTCTGTACCTGGAGGGAGTGCACTGTCCGTCGTGCGTCTGGTTGGTGGAGAGCGTGCCGCGGGCCCTGCCCGGCATGGCGGCGGCCGAGCTGGACCTGTCGCGAGGCCGCGTGCGCGTGACGTGGAATGCGAATCAGGTCACGCTCGGCACCATCGCGCGCTTCCTGGACACGCTCGGATACCGGCCGCATCCGTTCCGTGGCGGGCGCAGCGACGAGCGCCGCCGCGCCGAGGACCGTGCGATGCTCGTGCGCATCGGAGTCGCCGGTGCGCTCGCGGCGAACACCATGCTGGCCGCACTGGCGCTCTACTCGGGCTGGTTCTCCGGCATGGAGCGCGACTGGGCGCGCGGCTTCAGGATCCTGTCGTTGTCACTGGCCACTCCGGCGCTGTTCGGTCCCGGCCGCGTGTTCCTGCGCGGCGCCTGGGGTTCACTGCGCACGCGCACGTTGCACATGGACGTGCCGGTCGTGCTGGCGCTGGGCGCGGCGTTCGCCCGCGGCGTGGTGAACACGTTCACGGACCGCGGGCCGGTCTACTTCGATGGCGTCGCCATGCTGGTGTTCCTGCTGCTGGTGGGCCGCTTCCTGCAGCAGCGCGCGGTGCGCGCCGCCGCGGACTCCGCCGAGCTCATGTACGGCCTGGCGCCGGCCAGCGCACGGGTGCGGCAAGCCGGGGAGTGGCACGAACTGCCGAGTGAGGCGCTGCTGCCCGGCATGGAGGCCGAGGTGCGCGCCGGTGAGACCGTGCCGGCGGACGGCATCGTGCTCGAAGGGGAAGGCCCGCTCGACCTGTCGCTGCTCACCGGTGAATCGCGCCCACGCAGCGTGGCCGTGGGCGACAACGTCTTCGCCGGCACGGTGAATCGCGGCCGCACGTTGCTGTTGCGCGTCGAGCGCGCGGGTGAGGACACCCGGCTTGGCCGCATCCTGCGCGAGGTCGAATCGGGCGCGGCACGCCGCGCTCCGATCGTGCGCAGGGCCGACCGGCTCGCGGGCGGATTCGTGGCGGTCGTGCTCGCGCTTGCCGTGATCACGTGGGCGATGTGGCGGGCGCGTGACGGTTCGGCGGCTATCGACCACGCCATTGCGCTGCTCATCATCACCTGCCCGTGCGCGCTGGCACTCGCCACACCGCTGGCGGTCACGGTGGCCATCGGCCGTGCGGCGCGCAGCGGCGTGCTCGTGAAGGGCGGCGATACACTGGAAGCACTGGCCGAACCGGGGACACTCGTGCTCGACAAGACCGGCACGCTCACCGAGGGCCGTCCGGTGTTGCTGGCGTGGGACGGGCCGTCCGCGGCGTCCGACGCCGCGTGTGGAGACGTGCGTGCCGCCGTACTGGCGCTCGAGCGCCATGCCACGCACCCCGTGGCTTCCGCGTTTGCCGCCGCCTGGCCGGAGGTCACCCCCGCCGAGGCGCATGACGTGCGTGTCGAGATCGGGGGCGGGGTCGAGGGCCGGGTCGGGGTCGGGCACATCCGGATCGGTTCGCCCGCGTGGGTCATGCTGCACGCACGCACGGCGACGCTGGCGCGGGTCGCGCCGGCGGTAGGCTCCGTAGCGCCGTCGGCTGACGCGATGGCAGCTGCGCTGACGCCGGTATGGGTCGCCGTGGACGGTGTGGTGGTTGCACACGCGGGATTCGGCGACCGCATCCGCGACGATGCCGCGGCCACGCTCGCGCACTTGCGCGCCGAGGGCTGGACGCTGCACCTGCTCTCGGGTGACGACCCCGCGGTCGTGGCCGAGACCGGCCGCGTGCTCGGCTTTGATGCCGCGCACGTGCGGGGAGGCGTGAGCCCCGAGGACAAGCGCGCCACGATCGAGGCGCTCGCTCGTCACGGCCGGGTCGTGATGGTCGGTGATGGCGTCAACGATGCCGCTGCCATCGCGTGCGCCACCGTGGGCGTCGGGGTGCGCGGCGGCGCTGAGGCCTGCCTCGCGGCCGCCGACGTCTATCTGTCGCGCCCGGGCCTCGGCTCGCTCACCGCGCTCACCGGCGGCGCCCGTCGCACTCTGAATGTGATCCGCGCCGGGCTGGTGCTCTCGCTCGCGTGGAACGTCGCCGGCGCCGCGCTGGCGATGGCCGGACTCGTGAATCCGCTGGTCGCTGCGATCGGCATGCCGGTCAGTTCGCTCACGGTCGTCATGCTGGCATGGCGGTCGCGCACGTTCGTGGAGACGCGCTCATGAGTGTCGTCGCGATCATCCTGCCGTTGGCTCTGTTGCTGGTGGCGGTAGCAGTGGCCGCCTACGTGTGGGCGGCCCGCAGCGGACAGTTCGACGACACCGATACGCCTGCCGCGCGCATCCTCGTGGATGATGCGCGCCCGGCGCCGGCTGTGTCCGAGCCTCAGGCCGCGAGTCGTCCGGGCGGTTTCCCGGGAGCCGACACCCGGGCGGTCTGAGCGCGCACGCCGTACTGCATGCT
>JANMAX010000204.1:0-18099 GCA_031360075.1 bacterium
GCCCGTGATTTCGGCGGCCACGTCTACACGTTCGTGGCGATCGAACGCACTGCCCAGACCGTGGTCTACAAGAACTTCAAGTTGCACAACGGCATCACTCTCGTGGCCAAGGATGACGAGGGCAAGACGCACCGCTTCCCGTTCATCCGTTCGATCGCCGAGCGCAAGGGCCGGTTCAAGATCTACAGCATGACCGATTGATACCAGGGGCTGCGTGAACCGTTCCGGCGCCCCATGCGACTCCCCGAGCGGCGGTGCGGTGCCATCTGGCGGGCGTGACGCTTCCCGCCCGCGGCAGCGGCTTCAGCGCTGCCAGCGGTACTCGATGTACTGAGCCGTCTCTTCCGCCACGGCACGCCCGCAGCGCTTCTCGACGACGGCGAACGCCATGTCGATGCCGGCGGAGACACCGGCCGAGGTCACCACGCCGTCGTCCACGTAACGCACGCCCTTCTCCACCGTGATGGTGGGGTCCAGCGAGGCGAGCCAGTCGTAGCTGCCGTAGTGCGTCGTGGCGCGCTTGCCGTTCAGCAGCCCCGCTCGCGCCAGCAGCGCGGCACCGGTACATACGCTGGTCACCCGCTGTGCACCGGCCGCCACGCGGCGGATCCAGTCGAGTGTGACGGCGTGCTCCACGAGCGCGCGTGTGCCGAAACCGCCGGGCACCACCAGGAGGTCGACGCGCGGGCAGTCGTCGTAAGTGAAGTCCGCGCTCACGCGCAGTCCGCCCGTGGCCACGACGTCTTTCTCGCCGGGCGCCACGGTGAAGACGCGGAACGGCGCGCTGGCGTCACTCCGGCGCGACTCGAAGCCGGGTTCGGTTCGCGTGCGGGAGAACACCTCGAACGGACCGGCGAAGTCGAGCACCTCGACGCCGTCGAAGACCAGGATCGCAGTGTTCCAGGGCTGCATGGGCTGGGCGCCGGACCCGGCTGCTAGAACGACGCCAGTTCGCGCAGACCCTTCACGAGCGTGTCCTTCTGCGGCAGGATCACGTCCTCGAGCTTGGGCGCATACGCCACGGGTGTGTCGAGCGCTCCGATGCGGCGCACCGGGGCGTCCAGGTCCATGAAACACTCGCTCGCCACTTTCGCCGCGACCTCGGCGCCGAAGCCGCAGAACAGCGTGTCCTCGTGCGCGATCAGGATGCGTCCGGTCTTCTTGACCGAGCGCGCGATCGCGTCGAAGTCGAGCGGCTGCATGGTGCGCAGGTCGAGCACTTCGACATCGATGCCTTCTTCGGCCAGTTCCTGCGCAGCCAGGTAGCCGCGCTGGACCAGCGCTCCGTAGGTGACCAGCGTGACATCGGAGCCGGGACGCACCACGCGCGCACGGCCGAACGGCACCGTGTAGTCGGGCCCCGGGTAGGGCTCCTTGGCGTAAGGCTGGCGGTACAGGTGCTTGTGCTCCAGGAACAGCACCGGGTCGTCCGAGCGCAGCGCCGTGCGCATGAGGCCCGCGGCGTCGCTGGCGCAACTCGGCAGCACCACACGGATGCCGGGGCAGTGCGCGAAGATGCTCTCGCCGCACTGGCTGTGATAAGGCGCGCCACCGCCCAGATAGCCGCCGTAGGCAGTACGGATGATGACCGCGCTGCTCCATGTGTTATTGGACCGGTAGCGCATGTAACACAACTCGTCGCGAATCTGCATCATGGCCGGCCAGATGTAGTCGAAGAACTGGATCTCGACCACGGGCTTGAAGCCGAGCGTCGCCATACCGATGGCACGGCCGACGATGTTGGCCTCGGCGAGCGGCGAATTATACACGCGCTTTCCGCCGAACTGCTTCTGCAGGCCCCACGTGACGCCGAACACGCCGCCCTTGCCCTTCAGGTCGTCGAGCACTTCCTCGTGCGACGCGTCGGCGACGTCCTCACCGAACATGATGATGCGCGAGTTGCGCTTCATCTCGTCGCGCAATGCGTAATTGATGCTCTGCAGGATCGTCTCGCCCTGCGAGCCGGGCTCGGGCTTGGGCTCCGAGACGAAGCGCTCGGAGGAGGGATCGATGTCGGGCGAGAACACGTAGGCCGTTGCGGTGTGTACCGGCGGCTGCGGCGACAGCGTCGCCTCGTCGGCTGCGCTACGGATGGCGGTGGCGATGTCGGCGTGCAGCTTTTCCAGTGCGGCGTCGGTGAGCGCGCCTTCCTTCACGAGGAAGCGCGAGAACGTGCGCAGGCAGTCGCTCTCGGCCTCGGCGTCGCGCAGCGCCTTGGGCTTGTATTTGCTCTCGTCGTCCGACATGGAGTGCGAGTACGGACGGTTGACCTTGGCCCGCACCAGCGCCGGGCCCTTGCGGGCGCGGCACCATGCCACGGCCTGCGTGAGCGCCTGATAGGACGCCACCGGGTCATTGCCGTCAGCCTCTTCGACCAGGAACAGGTTCGGGAACCCCTTCACCAGGCGCGCGATGTTGCCGCCGGCGGTCTGTACGTCGACCGGCACCGAGATCGCGTAACCGTTGTCCTCGATCAGGAACAGCACCGGGAGCTTGAGATTGCACGCGGTGTTCAGCGCCTCCCAGAACTCGCCCTGGCTGGTGGTGCCGTCGCCGGCCGAGACATAGACCACTTCGTCGCCCTTGACCTTGCCCTTCAAGTCCGGGTAGTCGCCTTCCAGGTCCTTGTACTTCACGAGCGCCTCGGCAGCACCCACCGCCTGCAGGAACTGCGTGCCCGTGGGGCTCGACTGCGACACGATATTGAGTTTCTTGTGTCCCCAGTGGCTCGGCATCTGGCGGCCACCCGAGTTCGGGTCTTCGGCCGCGCCCACCGACGACAGCAGCATCTCCTTCACGGTCATGCCCAGCTGCAGGCACAGCGCGCGGTCGCGATAGTAGGGGTAGAAGTAGTCGTAGCCGGGCTTCAGCGCCTTGCCCGCGGCGGCGAGGACAGCCTCGTGGCCGGCGCCCGAGATCTGGAAGAACACGAGGTTCAGCTTCTTGAGCCGGATCTCCTCGTCGTCCGTACGGCGCGACGTGTACATGGTGCGGTAGAGCCCGACGAGTTCCTCGAGGCTCAAACCGCCCCAGCGGGTGGTGGTGGTGACAGGCTTGACGGAGGCCATGGAGGGGATCTCCCGGATGGGCGGGTGGAGAATCCCCGATAATCTAATGGAGCCTTCCCCACCACGCCAACCGTGCCCGCCCCCGTCCGGCGCGGGCGGAGGAGGCGCGGTGGGTGCCGTTCCGGCTGCCCTTCACCGCCTTCGTGAGGGCGCTCTCGGCCGGCGCGTCGGCGCGGGCCCCGCCCCGTTGCCCTCTCATGCGGCGTCTCAGCGCCCGCGGACGCGCTTGAGCTCGGCCACATGGCGATCGAGCCAGCGCCGGTCGTCATCCGACATCGACGTGCGGTCCATGGCGGCGAAAATGGCGAGCGCGCCATCGAGATCGCCGGCGCGCGCCATGGCGAGCGCACGCGCACCACGCGCGCGCATGTCCATGCGCATCGCCATGCGCAGGGCGTCCTTCCTGAACGTGACGCGGGCCGAGCCGGAGGCGGCCTTGCGGAACTCATCGGCTGCCGCGGCCCAGCGCTGTGCCGCAGCTTCATCGACGCCGGCGTTGAAATGCGCGATGGCGGCGTTCTCGCGGCCGACCCGATCGGACTCGGCTGCAGCCTCGGCACGCGCCTTCGTGACTTGCCGCAGGAATCGCTCGGCCTCGATCACGAGTTGCGGATCGTCCGCGACCTGGTCGCGCGCCGCGCGCAGTCGCGCTTCAGCCGCGGCGGTGTCCTGCTCGCGCAGGTGAATGTTGGCTTCGTGCACCGCGCCCAGGAGCAACGCCCGGCGCGCGCTGCGCAACAGATCGCGGTCGGGCGTGTCGCGGAACATGCGGTCGAACGTGCGCTGCGCCTCGTCGATGCGGCCGGTGAGCGCGGCGAGCGCCAGCCGGTCGAGCTGGACGTCGGGCCGCCCGGGAAGTGCCGCCGCCGCGGCCTCGGCGTACGCCCACCCGGGCGAGGCGTCCGCACCGGGCGCCACCACCCACGAACGCGCCAGGAGCATGCCCAGTTCGGGGTCGTCGCGATCCACCTTGCGGGCGCGCTCGAGCGCGGCGCGCACGAAACGGGCGGTGGATGCACGCGCCGCGGCATCGTCCTGATCGCCCACGGCGAGCAGCATCTGCGACGCCAGCACTTTCACCGCCGACACCGAGACCGGTTCGCGTTCGAGCGCGCGTTCGAACCAGCCCCGCGCCGTCGCGCGCTCGCCGCGCAGGAGCGCCAGCCAGCCCAGTCCCGCGCAGCCGGAGGGGTCATTCGTGCCACTCGCGACCGCCAGTTGCAGATGCTCCTCGGCGGCCTCGCGTTCGGGCGTGGAGCGCGCCAACAGCGCGATGCCGAGCGAGCCCAGCACCTCGGCGGCCGGCACTCGCAGGCGCAGCCGCGTCGCGCGGTAGCCCAAGGGCCGCGCGAGCCGCCACTCGCGCACCGCGAAGCGCTCGCGCTCGACATAGGCGTGCAGCCGATCGCGCAGGGCGACCTCGTCCCCGAACTCGCGCGCGAACGCCCGCGCGAACGGTTCGCCATCGCGCGCCGACACCAGCACGGCCTCGAGTTTACGCAGGTCGTCGCCCGTGCCGGACAGGATCATGTGCGTGAGCAGCCACGACTGCGCGTAGAACGTGCCGCGGCGGTCGCCCTCGTGGTAGGCGGAACTGCCCTGCGTGACCGCCAGCAGTTCCGCGAGCGGCATGAGGGCATGGCCGGCAAGCCAATCCAGGTGCATCGGCACGGGCGCGCCGGCCTGCGCGTGGTCACCCTCGGCGGCGAACGTGCTGAAGTACTCGGCCAGACCCTCATTGAGCCACAGCGGCACGCCCGGCATGGCGGCGTCGAGCAGCGCGTGGATGTACTCATGCTGCGCGATCGCCGGCGTGCGCGTGCGATCGTCGGCGAACAGCAAGCGGCCGCGGTCGGGCGCACTCTGGAAGAAGCCCGAGACCTGGTCTCGCTGTCCCTTCCAGCGCGGTGAATAACCGGCGGCGAGTGTGGCGTCGCGAAACAGGATGATCTGCACCGGCGCGACATCGGCGACCAGTGCGGGTGCGGCCATGGACAAGACCGTGCGCAGGTCCTCGAGCCGCGTCGCGATGCGCTCGCCGACCTCGCGGCCTGCATCGGTGAGCACGTCGATGTGCTCGCTGCTCACCCCCACCCAGGAGTGCGCGGCCACTTGCGTGGCGGGCGAAGCGTGCGCGGGCCGTGCCGCTGCGAGCGCGAGCGCGACGAGGCAGCCCGTGGTGATGCGCTGCCCGCGCCGGCCCGAACACAGGCCCGGTCGCCGCCGCGAGCGGCGGACCGCGCCCGGCGCTGGCGTACGCTCGGGCGGCACGCCGCCGTGCCGGATGGTCACGCGCTCAGTAGCCGAGCGCGCAGCCATCCTTGCGGCGCTCCGTCGCTCCCGAGTACACGCCGGACTTCACATCGCGCCAGATCGCCTGATAGCCACCATAGGCGCCCACCGCCTCGCTCTCCATCTTGTGCCCGCGGCGCCTGAGCTCGTCCAGGACGGACTGCGGCAGGCCGTCCTCGATGTGCAACATGCCGCCATCGGTCATGACCGTGCCCGTGGGCTCGGTCGAACCGGTGTGATGGAAGCGGATCGCGTCTCCAGCCTCCTGCAGGTTCATGCCGAAATCGACGAGATTGACGACGATCTGCGCGTGCCCTTGCGGCTGCATGTCGCCGCCCATGAGGCCGAATGCCATGAGCGGTGCGCCGTCCTTGGTCATGAACGCCGGGATGATGGTGTGGAACGGCCGCTTGCCCGGCGCATACGAGTTGGGGCGGCCGGGCTTCAGGTCGAACAGGTTGCCGCGATCCTGGATGCCGAAGCCGAGCGCGGGGATGCAATACCCGCTGCCGAACCCGGTGTAGTTGCTCTGGATGAGCGACACCATCATGCCGCTGGCGTCGGCGGTGCACAGGTAGGTGGTCTCGCGGCGGTTCAGCGCCGCCGGCTCGCCGGGCAGGTCGGTGTCGGCCGCCTTGTCCATGTGAATGAGCGGCAACCGGGTCTTGGCATAGTCCTTCGAGATCAGCGCGGTGACGGGGATCTTCACGAAGTCGGGATCGGCGTAGTAGCGCGCGCGGTCGGCGAACGCGACCTTCTTGGCTTCGGTGAACACGTGCCAGAAGTCGGGCGAGTCGCGCCCCATGGACTTCAAGTCGAACGGCTCGAGCAGGTTCAGCAGTTGCAGCGCCGCGATACCCTGCCCCGGCGGCGGGAGCTCCCACACGGTGTAGCCACGGTAGTCGGTGCTCACCGGCTCGACCCATTCCGACTTGTGCCGGGCGAAGTCCTCGAGCGTGAAGAAGCCGCCATTCTGTTTGGAGAACTTCACGAACTCCGCTGCGATCGCGCCCTTGTAGTAGGCGTCGCGGCCCTGGTCGGCGATCTGCTGCAGCGACTTGGCCAGCGCGGGGTTCTTGAAGATCTCGCCTTCGAGCGGCGCGCGGCCACCCGGCATGAAAACGTCGGCGAAGCCGGGCTTGTCCTTGAACCGCGCGACCGAGCGGCCCCAGTCACCCGCGATGACCGGCGAGAGCGGGAAGCCCTCGGTGGCGAACGCGATCGCCGGTGCGAGGTCCCGCTTCAGCGGCAGCTTGCCGAACTTGCGGTGCAGTTCCGCCCAGCCGTCGACACAACCCGGCACACTCCAGGAGTAAGGCGAATAGAGCGGGATGGTGCCGTCGGCCTCGGCCGGGATCTGCTCTGCCTTCAAGCCGAGTGGCGAGCGCCCGCAGGCATTGAGTCCATGGAGCTTCTTCGTCCTGGGATCCCAGACGATGGCGAACAGATCGCCACCGATACCGTTGGCGGTGGGCTCCATGAGACCGAGGCACGAGTTGGCCGCGATGGCGGCATCGACGGCGCTGCCGCCGGCCTTCAAGACCTCGAGCGCGGCCTGGGCGGCGAGCGGCTGCGCGCATGCCACCATGCCGTGGCGGCCATAGACCACCGAACGCGTCGCCGTGCCACGGCCGGTGCCGGGGGTACCGGCGTGAGCCTCGAACTCTGGGGCGGCCGCGCTCACGAGCAGCACCGCGGCGAACCACACAGAGAGCGCAGGACGGGAGCGAAGCATGACAGCTCCTTCGGGATGGAGGGATCGGGCCGCATGTGCGCGCGACCCTACGCCCGCCGGGCCCCGTGCCGCAACGGCTCGGAAGCGCCCGGCGCCTCTCGCCGGAACGTGCGCGAACGGGTGGCCGCTGGCCGGCGGAAAACCGGCGTCATGCGGACCGTGCCGCATTCCGGCCACCCTCCGCCGTGGGTTTGTGAGCCTCCGGAGCGCCGCCTATACTGGTCTCGCCATCCACTCCAAGACCGTTTCAGCGCGCCCCGTGCGCGCTTTCTCATCCTCCAGGAGCACCGTCATGGCCCGCTTCACCGGTGTGGACTTCTACGAGATCGACTCCCTGCTGCAGGAGGACGAGATCCAGATCCGCGACCACGTTCGCGCCTGGGTCGAGGACCGCTTCCTGCCGGTGATCGAGGACGCCTACGAGAAGGCGTACTTCCCCAAGGACATCATCCCCGAAGTCGCCGAGATGGGCCTGCTGGGGGCCACGCTGCCAGAGAAGTACGGCTGCGCGGGCGTGTCGGCGGTGGCGTACGGCCTCGCGATGCAGGAACTCGAGCGCGGGGATTCCGGCCTGAGGTCATTCGCGAGCGTGCAGGGCTCGCTCGTGATGTTCCCGATCTTCGAGTATGGCAACGAGGCGCAGCGCATGAAGTACCTGCCCAAGCTCGCCAAGGGCGAGCTGATCGGCTGCTTCGGCTTGACCGAACCCGACTTCGGCAGCGATCCCGGCGGCATGCTGACGCGAGCCAGGAAAGTCGACGGCGGTTACATCCTGAACGGCGCCAAGATGTGGATCACGAACGGCACCGTGTCGGACATCGCCATCGTGTGGGCCAAGCTGCACAGTGACGAGAAGAACCGCGAGGTCATCCGCGGCTTCATCGTCGACACCAAGGCCAAGGGCTTCTCGGCACCCGAGCAGAAGCGCAAACACTCGCTGCGCGCTTCGGTGACAAGCGAGCTGATCCTGCAGGACGTCTTCGTGCCCGACGAGAACCTGTTGCCGAACGTCGAAGGCCTCAAGGGTCCGCTCGGCTGCCTGACGCAGGCGCGCTTCGGGATCGCGTTCGGCGTCGTGGGCGCCGCCATGGCGTGCATGCACTCCGCCGCCGAGTACTCCAAGACACGCATCATGTTCGGCAAACCCATCGGCCAGTTCCAACTGGTGCAGGCCAAGCTCGCCGAGATGCTCACCGAGATCACGAAGGCGCAGCTGGTGTGCATCCAGCTGGGGCGCATCAAGGAGCGCGGCACCTTGAAGCCCGAGCAGGTCTCGCTCGCCAAGCGCAACAACTGCTCGATCGCACTCAGCATCGCGCGCGAGGCCCGCGACATCCTCGGGGCCAACGGCATCACCGCCGAGTACCCGGTGATGCGGCACATGTGCAACCTCGAGTCGGTCATCACTTACGAGGGCACGCATAACATCCATACGCTCGTGCTGGGTGAGGCCGTGACCGGATTGCCCGCCTACCGCTGACCCCGAACTGGACGTGAAATCACTCGAACAGCCCGAGGTAACCACCTCGGGCTGTTGGCTTTAGACGGTGCTGCAAAATCCTGCAATGGCGCTGCACGGGCGCCGGGCTCATGGCTGTTCGGGCCCGCTCCGGTGAGACTCATGGCGTGCGACGGGCCGTGCGGGGGCGCTCCCGCGCTGCGCTTGGCGCCGCGCCAGCCGGCGCTCCCCCGAGGAGCCCGCAGCGGTGATGGTCGGGCGGGTACCGGTCGATAACCCGGGGGTCCCTCACCCACCGAGAACTTCGTCCCGTCGCTCTGGAGGTCCGCTTCTGATGGTGCGCCTCGGGCTGCGCTGGAAGATCCTCACGCTGACGGCACTGCCGCTGCTCGCGCTCGCCGGTGCCGCCCTGTGGCTCGTGGACCGCGGCGTCTCGCAGCGCAGCGAACAGGCGCTCGCCGATGACCTGAGGCGCGCGGCGGGTGTGTTCGAGAACATGCTGTCGGCCAGCGCCACCGAACTCGAGGTGACCGGAGCGGTGGTCGTGCGCGACCCGCGGTTCTTCTCGGTGCTGGCGTTGCCGCACTCCCGCAACGACCGCGAGTATCGCGCCACCGTCGCCGGCGTCGCGCAGGACTTCCACCGCCTCGCCCAACCCGACGTCTTCGAGATCATCGACCATCGCGGCGAGATGGTCACCAGCGTCGGCCGCATCCCGGTGCAGGCCGCCGTGCGCGACCGGTTCGTGAACTCGGTGCTCGAAGGGCGTGGCGAGCGCCGCGCGGTCGCCCAGCGAGGCGTGCACGTGCTGCTCGTCAGCACACCGATCGTGGCCGATGGCCGCGTCGTGGGGGCGCTGCTGCTCGGCCGGGAGCTCTCGGGCGGGATGGCGGCGCGCCTGCGCGAACTCACCGGCAGTCAGGTGTCGTTCATCTACGACCGCCACATCACTCGCACGACGCTTGGCGTGGGCGAGGAGCGCGAAGTCGCCCGGCGCGTCGCCGTGGTCTCGTCCGTCATGCTCGACAAGCCGGTCCGCGACGATGGCTGGATCGCATACGCACGGCCACTGCCCATGGCCGCCGAGGGGACACGCCAGGTCTACGTGCTGCAGCGTTCGTTGGGCGCCGAAACGGCGTTCCTGCAATCGGTGCGCGGACATCTGGTGGAACTCGGCCTGCTGCTGCTGGCCGCGGTCGCGCTGGCCACCACGTTCATCGCCGGACACATCACGCGGCCCATCCGGCAACTCGTGACCGCGGCCTCGGCCATGGAGGAGGGCGACTTCGAATCCCCCATCGACCGCGACCGGCGCGACGAGATGGGCTATCTCGCCACCCGGTTCGACGACATGCGCAAACGCCAGCGCACCTACGTGCGCAGCCTGCAGGAAGTCGCCCGTGCCAAGAGCGAGTTCATCTCGGTCGCGTCGCACGAACTGCGCACTCCGATCAGCATCATCCGCGGCTGGGAGGACCTGTTGCGCGGCGGCCTCGTCCGTCCCGGCGACCCCCGGTACATCAGCTCCCTGGACGCCATCGCTCGCGCTTGCACGACGCTCGAGAAGATCGCCATCTCGGCCACCCGCATGGCGCAGGCCGACGACGCCGACGCCGTGCCTGCGCCCGCCGTGACCGAGGTCGAACCCATGCTCGGTGAGGCCCTGCGCGAAGCCGGCGGCGCGGCCTCCGATCGGCGCGTGTCGCTGTCGCTCGAGGTCCACCCTGACGTGCGCTTCGCTATCGTCGATCGCGGTCAGGTGATTCAGGCCGTGGACGCGCTGGTCCGCAACGGCATCCGGTTCACGCCCGACGGCGGGTCGGTGACGGTGCGCGCCACATCGCATACCGAGGAGTTCGTGATCGAGGTGCGCGACACCGGCATCGGCCTGTCGGCGGAGGCCCGGCGCCGGCTGTTCGACGACTCGTTCGTGAAGCACGACTCGAAGCACCACCACACGGCGCATGGGCTCGAGTTCAACGTCGCGGGCATGGGTTTCGGGCTGGCGCTCGTGCGCCGCGTCGTCGAGTCGCACGGCGGCCGGCTGCTGGTCGATGGCGAGGAAGGCCGCGGCAGCGTGTTCACACTGCGCTTCCCCGGAGCGGTCGCGATCGCCGACGGCCCCGGCAAGGCCGCCTGACGCGGCCGTCGCCGGCAGTCGGGAACATCCTTGCGCCGATCGCGACCGGCTCCCCGCCCACCGCGGCCCGGCGCACCGCTCGCGCCCCCCTGCAGGGACGTGGCGCCGCGGTGCTCGGCGGCATGCATTCGCCTGCACGCACGGCAGTCCGCTAGTCTCGCGGCATGTCCCTCGCCCGTGTCCGCCGCGACTACCCGGCCGCCTCGCTGCTCGAGTCCCGAGCGCCGTCCGAACCCATGGCGCTGTTCCACCGCTGGTTAAAAGCCGCTCTCAAGTGCGGCAACCTCGAGCCCGATGCCATGACGCTCGCCACGGTGGACGGCAGGGGCCGGCCGCGCGCCCGCATGGTGCTGTTGAAGGACGCCGATGCGAGAGGCCTGACGTTCTACACCAATCGCTCCAGTGCCAAGGGCCGTGAGCTGGCGCGCCGCTCCGATGCCGCACTGGTGTTGTGGTGGCCCGAACTCTCGCGCCAGATCCGCATCGAGGGCACGGCCGCCCCCGTGAGCGCACGCGAAGCCGACGCCTACTTCGCGCTCCGCCCGCGCGGTGCGCAACTGGGAGCGTGGGCATCGCCGCAGAGCCGCGCGCTCCCATCGCGCGCCGCGCTCTCCGAACGCCTCGCACGCATCACCGCACGCTTCGAGGGCAAGCCGGTGCCGCGTCCGCCGCATTGGGGCGGCTATCGCGTGACGCCCCGTCACATCGAGTTCTGGCAGGGCCAGCCGAGCCGGCTGCACGACCGCCTGTCCTACACGCGGCATGCAGGCCGCTGGAAGCGCGAACGGCTGGCGCCGTGAACCGCGGGAGCGCCGGCCGCTTGAGCCGCCCCCGCTCCCGCCCGGAACCTCGCACCCGGGCGTGCACCGGCCGACCGCACGAGGCCAGCCGCTCCGGCCGGTGCGGCGGCCGTTCATCGTGCCAGAACGACCGTTCGTCACTCCCACCGTGGCGCGCGCGCACGGAATCCGCTGGAATCGTCACATGAGCCACCGCCCCGTGCCCCCGGTCCCGCCCCGCCAGCGCTCGAACCTGCTCGTCTCGCTGCTCTTCGCGCCGGTGCTGTGGGCGGTACCGTTCGCGCTGTTCTTCGGCACGCTCTATGGCGCCGGCTGGGCCAGCTACCGCGGGGCGTACATCGTGTCGCTGGTGTTCGCGGTGGTCATCCGGAGCGCAACGGTCGCGGCGGAGTACCTGCTCATGCCGAGGCTGCGCCAGCGAACCAGCGGAAGCCGCCAGCCGTGGCTGCTCGATGCCTCGGTCTATATGGCCGTCTCGGTGACCGCCTCCTACCTGGCGGCGTTCCTCGTGGACCGCTTCCTGATGCGCGGGTTCATGGGCTCACCACGCGCCTGGCTCGTATCGGGCATGTTCGCGGTGGCGTTCTCGCTGCTGGTGGGCGGTATCATCTTCGCGCGCATCTTCTACCGGCAGGCGGTGAGCCGCGCGGTGGCGCTGGAGCGCATGCACGGCGAGCTCGAGCGCGCGGAACTGCGCGCGCTGCGCGCCCAGGTGAACCCGCACTTCCTGTTCAACACGCTCAACACCATCGCCGCGCTGATCCGCGAGAACCCCGACGCCGCCGAGGACGTCACCACCCGGCTCGCAGACGTGTTCCGCCATGCCCTCACCGCGAGCGGCCGCGAGCATACGCGCCTGGCCGACGAACTCGAGTTCCTGCGCTCGTTGCTCGCCATCGAGCGCGTGCGATTCGGCGACCGCCTGCGCGTGGTGGAGGACATCGAGACCGGACTCGACGACGTCCCGGTCCCCGGGCTGCTGTTCCAGCCGCTCGTGGAGAACGCCGTGCGCTATGCCGTGGGGCCGCGCTCCGAGGGCGGCACGGTCACGATCCGCGTGCGGCGGAATCCGGGCGGCGAGACACTCACCGCCGAGATTTCCGACGACGGCCCGGGCTTCACACCGGGCGGCCGCGTGCACGGCAATGGCGTCGGCCTGGAGTCGGTGCGCGAGCGCTTGCGTCTGGGCGGCCCCGGACACGCGTTCGCGCTCGAAACGGCGCCCGGCATGGGCACGCGGATCCGCATCACGCTGCCGCTGCACCCGGTGCCGGTGAGCGTCGCACCTGTGGGAGTGGGCGATCCGGGCTGTTCCGCAGCCGAGATCGAGGCCACCGCAGGAGGCGCACCCGGCGCCGCTTCCCCTCCCGCCCGGGCCCGCACGTGAGCGCTCCCCTGCGTATCCTGGTGGTTGACGACGAAGTCCTGGCGCGCACGCGCCTCAGACGCATGCTCGGCGGCATCACGGACACGGTCGTGGTGGGTGAAGCGGGCTCGGTCGCCGAGGCGGCGCCACTCGTGGACTCGCTCAAGCCCGACATCGTCATGCTCGACGTCCAGATGCCCGGCGATGATGGCTTCGCGCTCATCGGGCGCGTGCGCCACCGCCCGGCCATCGTGTTCGTGACCGCGTTCGACCACTACGCCGTGCGCGCGTTCGAACAGCACGCGGTGGACTACCTGTTGAAGCCGTTCCGGCCCGAGCGGCTGGCGGCGGCCATCGAGCACGCCCGTGCGTCACTGGCGAAGCCGGAAGATCTCGCGCACCAATTGCTGCAGCTCCAGCAGCTGCTCAGCACGGTCGGCACCGCGCGCGGCGGTGCCGAAGGTCGCGACAGCTCGAATGCACGGCTCGAGCGCTTCACGGTGCGCCTCGGGCAAAAGCAGCTGATCGTGAAGGCCGACGACGTGCTGTGGTTCGGCGCCGAGGACAAGCTGGTGTTCGCGGCCACGGGCACGGCGCGGCACTACGTCAACTTCACGCTCGACGAGCTCGAACGCCGGCTCGAGCCGGGCAAGTTCGTACGCGTGCATCGCTCGGCGATCGCCAACCTCGACCACGCGGCCGCGCTCCGCCCCGGCTTCGCCGGCACCTGGCGATTGCAACTGGACGACGGCGCACGCACCGAGGTGCCGGTGTCACGCTCGCGTGCGCGGCTCCTGAAGGAGCGATTGGGGGCGTGAGCGTCCGCCGGGGGCCCTGAGCCGTGGTCCGGCTCGGACGCCGGGCCATGATCGCGCGGCGCTCCCGGGCGCGATCGGCAGGACCGTGCGCGGGCCAGCTTGACCCGCAGGGGTCGCACGGGCTTTGCTCCAGTCTCGGCCGCTGACTGGGCCGGGCCGAGTCAGCCCCCTGCCGGAGTCGCCCCATCGTCGGCGCGCGTCGCCAGCCGGGCGAGGCCCGCGACGCTACGCGCGGCCCCGGTAAGATGTCCGTCGGCAACCTGTGCTCGCGGCAATACTTCATCGGAGGCTTGGATGCCGGTCTGGTTGGAGAAGTTCCTCCCGATCCTCGGACTGCTCGTTGCGGTCGCCATCGTGGTGCGCCGCCTGCCCAAGGTCGCCCTCGGCCACTCGCCCGAGTTCGAGCGCCGCCGCATCCTCAACTGGGTGCCGCTCGGCCTCACTTACGCATTCCTGTACTTCGGCCGTTACAATCTGTCGGCGATCGCGGGCGAGCTCGACAAGGCCGGCATCCTGCCCAGGGCCGCGTTCAACGAGATCGATGGCCTCGGCGCCATGGTCTATGGGCTCGGCTTCCTCATCAACGGGCCGCTCACCGACCGTTTCGGTGGTCGTGCCACCATGCTGCTCGCGACCGCCGGCTCAGCACTCGTCAATATGGGCATGGCGCTGGCATTCCAGCATGTCGCTCCGAGCGCCGACGGCGGGTCGATCAAGCACTCCCTGCTCATCCTGAATGCCGTCAACATGTACTTCCAGAGCTTCGGCGCCGTCAGCATCGTCAAGGTGAACGCGCCGTGGTTCCACGTCCGGGAGCGCGGCGTGCTGGGCGGGCTGTTCGGCATCCTGATCTCGCTCGGGCTGTATTTCTCGTACGACTGGTCCCTGATGCTCGAGCGGGCATTCGGCTACTCGATGGCGTTCTGGGGCCCGAGCGCCGTGCTCGGCGCCTGCGTCCTGGTGACGTTCTTCCTGGTCAAGGACTCGCCGGCCGATGCCGGCTTCAAGGACTTCGACACCGGCGATGCCACTTCGGGTCAGGTCGGACGCATGACCCTCGCCCAGGTCGCGCGGACCATGTTCTCGCAGCGTGTCATCTGGGTGATCGTCGCGATCGAGTTCTGCTCCGGATTCCTGCGCCAGTCGGTCATGAAGCAGTACCGCCTGTACGCCAAGGCCATCGGCGAGACCGGCTTCGTGTACGAGAACTGGGGCATGCTGCTTTGCATCGCGGGCATCCTCGGCGGCGTGTTCGCCGGAGTGATCTCGGACCACGTCTTCGGCAGCCGGCGCGGCCCGGTCTCAGCCGTGCTCTACGGCGGCTTGCTGGCGGGCACCGTGCTCGCGATGTTCACGCTTGGCCACCCCATGCTGGCCTGGGCGGTGGTTTTCATGTCGCTGTGCGTGATCGGCGTGCATGGCATGCTGTCGGGCACGGCGTCGGCCGACTTCGGTGGCACCAAGAACGCCGGCGTCGTCACCGGCATCATCGACGGCTTCGTCTACCTGGGCTCGAGCGCGCAGGCGTTCTACTTCGGCAAGGCGCTGCCCGTGGGCGATGCGGCGAAGGCTCCGTCGGCGTGGAGCGTCTGGCCCGGCGCGATGCTGCCGGTCGCGATCATCGGACTCATCCTGTGCCTGACGATCTGGAACGCCCGGCCGAAGCATTCCAATGCGGCGCACTGAGCCGTTCGCGCGAGTCGCAGACCCGATCGACGGGGGCACGCCTCGAGCGCGACGCCTGCCCCCGTCGCATGCCCGCCAGCGCCATCAGTGCAGCCGTCACCAGTCCTCCCGGCCGATCGCGCCCGACGATTCGCCCTGCCCGCGCTGGTTCCATGTGTCGCCCTTGACCTGAAGATCGAAACACGGCACCTGGCCCGCGCGCCTCCGGTCAGGCTCCCTGGAACCTCATGGCATGACAGTAGACGTTCATCCGTCCATCGCGCAGGAACCCGATGAGCGTCAGGTTCGCGGCTTCGGCGAGTTCGACCGCCAGCGATGAAGGCGCGCCGACCGAGGCCATTGCCGGGATCCCGGCGCGCGCGGCCTTCAGCACCAGTTCAGCCCCAGCGCGCCCGCTCACCCACAGCAGGCCCTCGCCCACCGGGCGGCGGCGCTGTTCGAGCAACCAGCCGCACACCTTGTCGACGGCGTTGTGCCGGCCAACATCCTCGCGCAGGACGCACGGTTCGAGCGCGGCGTCGCACCACACCGCGGCGTGCAGCCCGCCGGTCTCGGTGAACGCCGCTTGATCGCCGCGCACACGTGCGGACAGATCGAGCAGCTTGGCAACATCGAGGCGCGGTCCCTCCGCCACCGGCACCAGACCCGTGCGCATGGCGTCCAGATGCGCACGGCCACACAGCCCGCAGGCCGAGGTGGACGCGAAGTGCCGTTCGAGCTTGCTCCAGTCGAGCACGTGGCCGGCTCGCAGCGACAGGTCCAGCACGTCGGCCGCGTCACCACAGCTCGCGGCCTCCGGCCGCGTCTCGGTGATGTCGGAGGCGTCCGTGATGATGCCCTCGCTGGCCAGGAATCCCAGCGCCAGCTCGCGGTCGTGCCCCGGTGTGCGCAGCGTTACGCTGACCGACTGCCCGTCAATGCGCATCTCGAGTGCGCGCTCCACCGCCAGCGCGTCGTCGAAGTGCTCACGCGAACGGCCGGTCACACGCATGACCGGCCGCCGCACCACGGCGTGCTCGTTGCCGGGCAGCGCGCTCACACGGCACTCACACCTTGGGGTGCGCGGTCCGGGTGGCGAACGTGCCGTCCGCGAGCGGCTCGAGCGTGTAATCGGCGAACACGTTCGGGGCTTCCTTGCGCATGATCTCCAGCACCGCCACGGCGACCTTGCGGATCTCGACTTCGGCGTGCTCGCTGCCGCGCAACTCGATGAAATGCCGCAGCGCGCGCGCATTGCCGGTGAAGAAGATCTTGGTCTCGGTGGCGTTCGGCAGCACGGAGCGCGCCGCTTGCCGCGCCATCTTGCGGCGCAGCGTCCTGTCAGACTCGTCGCTGAAGCGCTTCTCGAGCCCGGTCACCAGCAGCACGTAGGCGCTGCGCGCGGCGTTCACGGCCTCGCTCCAGACCTTATGCAGTTCGGGGTCCGCGGCGATGACGTCCGGCTCGACATAGTCGGAGTCGCTCTCGTCGACGTAGCGCTGAGACAGTTGCGAGTAGGAGAAGTGCCGGTGCCGGATCAACTCGTGCGTGAACGAGCGCGACACGCCCGTGACCACGAAGCTCCACACACCGTGCTCGAGCACGCTGCCGTGGCCGACGTCGATGATGTGGCCCAGGAACTCCTGGTTGGTCTTGCGGCCCTTGCCATAGCTCATGTAGCACACACGCCCGGCGATCTCGGCCAGGCGCTCGGCGCCGACCTCGGTATCGGTCTGCCAGGTCACGCCCTCATCGGCGAGGAACGTGGAGATCGCGCTGTCATCGGTGACCTGGCGTCCGACCAGGTACACCTTGGGGTCACGGACGATCTTGAGCGGGGTGGCTTCTGCGGTGGCCGTCTCCATGGCAACTCCTCGCGCGGGCGCTCTCAGCGGCAGGTCACGGGCGGCATCCGTGCGGAGTCGCCGCACGGGCCGCGGGGGTCAAAGGTGGCGGGCACGCATCAGGACTGCGTGCTCCCGCTGTGTTCCGTTCAAACGGAGGTTACCGCATGCCAGCACTCCGTGCGACCCGCCACTAGCCCTCGGCCTCGGCGTCGACCGCGGCGCGCACGCGCGACATGACCTCGTCGACCTCGTCGTCGCGTGTGTAGTAATGCGGAGCGAGCCGGATGCCGACTCCTGGCCGGAAATCCAGCAGCACGTCGCCGGCCAGCAAGCGCGCGCAGACGCGCTCGGCGTTCGGCACGTCCAGGCACACCGTGCCACCACGGCGCTCGGGCTCGCGCGGCGAGCCGACCGTGAAACCGTACTCGTCGGCCAGCGTCAAGATGCGGCCCGTGAGCCGCAGTGACTTGTCGCGGATGGCATCGCCGCCGATCTCGGCGGCGATGCCGAAACCCGCCCGCGCGGCGCAATAGGCGGGGATGCACGGCGTGCCGTTCCAGAACCGGCGCTCGCCCGCGTGCAGGCGCTGGGGTCCCGAGTCGAACGCGAACGGCTGCTCGTGCCCGAACCAGCCCGTGATCGCGGGGCGCAGCTGCGCGTGCACGCGCGGGCTGGCGTACAGGTAGCCGGTGCCCGGCCCACCGCACAGCCACTTGATCGAACCGCCCACGAGCAGGTCGCAACCCAGAGCCTGTACGTCCACGTTCACGACGCCAACGGCCTGGTAGGCGTCGATCAGCGTGATCGCCCCCACTTCACGCGCACGGCGCACGATCGGCGCCAGGTCGAGCAGTTGCGACGTGCGGAACAGCACCATGGAGACCGCGACGATGGCCGTCCGCTCGTCGA
>JANMAX010000228.1:0-3828 GCA_031360075.1 bacterium
CCGGGTGATCCGGCGTGGTGGAGCAACCCTCCCCGCGGACACGGGGGCCGCCGAGGCATGTACCGGACTTCGGGGACGAGACACTAGGCGCCCTTGCCCTCGCGGATCCGCCGCACGATCTCGCTGGTGGCCAAGCCCTCACGCAGCGCGATGGTCGTCACCAGGCCGCCCTTCGCCTCGACCACCTCGCGCCCGACGATTTCGGCCACCGCATAGTCGCCGCCCTTCACGAGCACGTCGGGCTGGACGGCCTCGATCAGCCGCAGCGGTGTGTCGTCATCGAACAGCACCACCAGGTCGACGCATGCCAGCGCGCGGAGGACCGTGGCGCGGTCGTCCTGGGCCATGATCGGCCGCGACGGGCCCTTCAGTCTGCGCACCGAGGCGTCGGTGTTCATGCCCACCACCAGTCGGTCGCCGAGCGCACGCGCTTCTTCCAGATACTCGACGTGCCCGCGGTGCAGCAGGTCGTAGACGCCGTTCGTGAACACGACGCGCGCCTGGGCGGCATGCCACAACTGCAGCTTGGTGCGCGCCTCGGCAGGCAGTGCGAGCGGTTCGCTCACGCCAGCGCACCGGCCAGCGATGCGCGCAACTGCTCCGGGGTACACGTCGCCGTGCCGACCTCGCGAATCACCACGCCGGCGGCGTGATTGGCGAGATAACACGCCTCGGGATAGTCCGCACCGGCGGCGAGCGCGACCGCGACCACGCTCACCACGGTGTCGCCCGCGCCGGTGACGTCGAACACCTCACGCGCGACAGTCGGCAGATGCGTGTAGCGCCCCGACCTCTCGAACAAGCTCATGCCATCGGCGCCGCGCGTCACCAGCGCGCACTCGGCGTCGAGCCGCTTCTGCAGTCCCCAGCCGACGTTCATCAGGCTGGTTTCGTCGGTGATGCGCTGCCCCATCATGTAGCCGGCCTCGAGCTGGTTGGGCGTCACGATGCTCACCCCGCGATACGACTCGAGGTGGCTCTCCTTGGGATCCACGCTGATGGGGATCTTCCGCGCACGTGCGAGCGGGATGGCGAACTCCAGCACCGGCTTGGTGATCACGCCTTTGCCATAGTCGCTGACGATCATGCCGTCGCAGCGCGGGATCTCGCGCTCGAGCGTGGCGAGCAGTGCCTCGAGCGCGGCACCGGTGACGTCGGCGCGCGACTCCCAGTCGGCGCGCACCACCTGCTGCGAGTGCGCGATGATGCGCGTCTTCATCGTGGTCGGCCGCGTGCCGTCACGCACCACGGTGCGCGTCTCGACGCCGCGGGCGCTGAACGCATCGAACAGCTGCTGCGCGCGCGAATCGTCCCCCACGAGCCCGACCAGGACCGGTGCGGCACCGAGTGCCGCCAGGTTCGCGGCCACGTTGCCGGCCCCTCCGAGCGAACTGGTCTCCTTGCTGACCTCGACGACGGGCACCGGCGCTTCGGGTGAGATGCGCTCGCAGCGGCCCCATAAGTAGTGGTCAAGCATGAGGTCGCCGAGCACGAGCAGCCGGCGCCCGGCGAAGCGGCCGACGATGGCCTGCAACGGGTCAAGGGCGAACGCGGTGGCGGACATGCAGGGCAGGTTAGGCGGCAGGCGTGCAAGGGTCAAAGCCGCCGGCCATGCCCCGCGCGCCACGACGAACGTCCGCACGGCGCAGCCGGGGGCACACGGCGAGCCGGCGGCCGACGCGCCGGGCGCCCCGACCGCCACGCCCGTGCGCAGGCGGGCAGGACTGCGTGCACAGCGGCCGCCGCTCACTTATTTTCGCGCCATGCTCGTTCCCAGCGATCTCACGCTGCGCCCCTACACGCCCGCCGACCGCGGCACGCTCGCGGCGGTCGTGGCCGCGCCCGGGGTGGTCGAGCAGTACGACAAGTTCAGCGGCCCGGACGGCATCGAACACATGCTGGGCGATCCATTCACGCCGCTGGATGGCGTGCGCCTGGCGTTCGTGGGTGGCGAACCCGCGGGCTTCGCCTACGCGATCGTGCTGCCGGGCCCGCCCGCGCGCTGGGCCGTGCTGCGCGGCGCGGTGCTGCCGCGCTTCCGGCGCCGCGGCATCGGGCGGGCGCTGCACGACGCGATCACCACTCACCTGCTTGCAACGGGGCCCGTGCACGAACTGGTGATCTCCGCGTGGCAGCCCGACACGGGCGCGGAGGGCTTCACCGCCGCGCTCGGCTACACGGGTGAGCGCTGGATGTGGCTCATGGAGCGGCCGCGCGGCCCCGTGCCCGAGCCGGTGTGGCCCGCCGGCGTCACGGTGCGCGTCCTCGATGGCAGTGACGCCATGCTCCAGGACTGGACCGACGCCTACAACGACTCGTTCGCCGAGCACTACCGCTACGTCGCGGCGCCGATCGAACACACGCGCGAGCTGGTGAAGCAGCCCGGCTTCCGCGCCGACGGCGTGCTGCTCGCCTGTCGCGACGGCAAGCCCGTCGGCTTCTGCCGCGACGAACTCCACGAGACGCGCGGCGAGGTCGGCACACTCGGCACGGTGCGCGCCGCGCGCGGCATTGGCCTGGGCCGGCAGCTCTTGCGCTGGGGCGTCGGCTGGCTGCAGCGCGAGAGCTCACAGCCGGTGACGCTGCTCGTGGACGGCGAGAACGGCAGCGCACTCGCGCTCTACCGCTCCGAAGGCTTCGGGGTGACGCGCACACGCCGCACGTGGGCGGGGCGGCCGGCCGTGGTGTGAGCGCCGAACCCGCCAAGCACGAAGCGCGCTTCCCCGCGTTCCTCGCACTGTGGGGCTCGCAGACGCTGTCGCTGTTCGGCACCATGATCTCGCAGTTCGCGGTCAACGTCTGGCTGGTGCGCGACCTCTATCCGGATCCCGCCCAGAAGCCGGCGCTCGCACTGGCGCTCACCGCCACCGGCATCGTGGCTGGCGCGCTGCGGTTCCCCGCCGTGACGCTGCACGCTTCCGAGCACGGCAACAACCTGCTCGATGACGTTCGCGCCGGCTTCCGCTGGATCCTGTCGCGCCGCCCGTTCCTGGCGCTCACCGCCATCGGTGGGGTCACCAACTTCACGTTCGCACCACTGTTGTTGTCGCTGCCGCTGCTCGCCCGCGACCGCGTGCATGCCGATGCCGCGGCGCGGCACCTGTCGTTCGAGGCCGTGCTCGCACTGGTCAACACCGCCGGCGGCCTGGGCGGCGTTCTGGGCGGCGTCGCCATCAGCACCGTCGGGCTGCGCAACAAGCACCGGATTCCCATGGTCGTCGCGTGCATCGCGGTGCTCGGTGTGGGCCAGATGATCGCCGGGCTGGCAACCACGGTCGGGGGACTGGCGCTCGGCATGTTCGTGGGCGAGCTGCTGATCGCGCCGCTCAACACCGGCATCTACACGCTGTGGCAGAGCCTGACGCCGCCCCACATGCTGGCGCGCGCGCTGGCGACGCGGCGGTTCATCTCACAGAGCGCGTTCCCGGTCGGCACTGCCGTCGCGGGCTGGATCGCGGTGGCGGTCGAACCTTGGCTCGTGGTCACGCTCTCGGGTGCGGTGCTCGCGCTCAGCATGGGCGCCCTGCCGCTGCAGCCGGGGTTCCGCACGCTCGAGGAGCGCATGCGCGAAGCGGCGGCCCGGCCCGACTGAACCCGGATTTCGCAGGGGTGCTCACTGGGCGTGAGTCTTGGCGGCGGGGCGCAGCCGGTTGAGAAGTGCGGATGAGCCGCGAGAATCGCGGTGATAAGGAAACTCCCTCCGTGGCACAAGGTTTGGTGTCGAAGCCAAGACCCACTCCACGGAAGGAGCACCCAGAGGGTGAGCGCAAATTGCCGCAGTTCCTGTCGCGGGACCAGCCGGATCCTCGCCGAGCAGTTCGACCTCGA
>JANMAX010000235.1:0-2243 GCA_031360075.1 bacterium
CCCCACGGGCGGCAGCTTTTCGGCGCTGTCGCGGTACTTCGTGAGCTCGTAGGCCAGGCAGCACATGAGACGCCCGCAGGCGCCGGAGATCTTGCCCGGGCTGAGCGACAGCTGCTGCTCGCGCGCCATCTTGAGCGTGACCGGATGGAAGCTCTTCATCCAGGTCGAGCAGCAGAACGCCCGCCCGCACGGCCCGCAGCCATCCACCCGCTTGGCCTGGTCGCGCACGCCGATCTGGCGCAACTCGATGCGCGTCTGGAACCGGCTCGCCAGGTCCTTCACCAACTCGCGGAAGTCGACGCGCTGCTCGGCGGTGAAGAAGAACGTCATGCGATTGCGTCGGAACGCGACTTCGACCTCGGACAGCTCCATCTTGAGGTCGCGCAGGTCGATGCGCTGGCGGCAGTATTCGTAAGCCTCTTCCTCGAGCGCGCGGTTGTGGTCTTCCTGGTCGAGGTCTTCTTCCTCGGCCTTGCGGATGATCTCACGCGTGATGTTGCCGGGCTTCTTCAGGGCCACGAGCATAGGGTCCTTGAGCAGCACCGTGGCGATGCCTTCGCCATGCTCGCCCTGCACCACGACCCGGTCGCGCAACCGCAGCCACAGGCTGCGCGAGTTCAGGAAGAACTCCCGGCGCGAACCGCGCAGGGAGACCTGGATGATCTCCGACATGACCTACCTCTATGGCGGACCACGGCGTCCGCGCGAAGCCGGCGAGTGTGCGGCCGGCTGGGAAGCTTCACGGTTGAGGCGGCGTTCGAGTACCCGCACGGACCGGACAGCAGCCGGCACGGCAGGCTATGCGAAGGCCCCGGGAGCGGGGCTCGAGTGGAGCGAGTCTAGCAGAACGGGCCGTACGATCGGGGGGCAGGCGGGCGAGCCACGCTCATCTCGGGGCCGCAGGGAGGCTCCGGGGCTCAGGGAATCACGCCGACTGGTCGCGGGACTCGAACCGCCTCAGGGGCTGACCGGGTCACTGATGACCGACATCCAACAGAGCAACACAACGTTGACCCACGCCGCTCCATCGTCAGGGCAGCACCACCATCTTCTTCGTGGCCCTGTCGGAGCCGCCCGAGAGCCGGTAGAAGTAGAACCCCGGAGTCCAACCGCGCGTGTCCACGGGCAGCTCGTGCTCGCCCGGCGCTTGGGGTGAACGCTCGAGCAGTCGCTGCACATGGCGGCCCTGCGTGTCGTAGACGTCGAGATCCACGACGGCCGAGCTATCCAGCGTGAAATGTACGACGCCGTCGGCGCGGCAGGGGTTGGTGACACCCACGAACCGCATGCGCGGTGTGCTCGCCGTGGGCGGTGGCACCGGTTCCGTGCTGGCGTCGGGCGCTGCCTACGGTAGCAGCGTGATCGTGCGCGCACGGGCCTCGCCGCCCGCACTCAGTCGGACGAAGTAGCAACCCGGCCGCAGCCCCGTCGTGCTCACGCTCACCTCGTGGTCCCCCGCCAACCGTGGCGACCCCTCCAGGAGCGTGCGCACCCGCCGACCCATCACGTCGAACAGTGAAAGCCCCACCTCCGCCGAGTGCCGGAGAGCGAAGTGCACCACTCCACCTGTGCGACAGGGGTTCGTCACATCGAGCGCCGCGATGCTGCCGGCCGTATTCGCGCCGCCCGGGGTCTGTCCGATGCTCGCCAAGCTCAGCGCTGCCACCAGACTCACTGCTGTAGTGCCCATCCGCACGAACCCTCCTCCCGGGTAGATCCGTCGGTCATCGGCGGCCAGCGAGAAGATGTCGCCGTCCGGGTCGGGGACCCAGTCCAGCACCCGGCCATCGTCGGCCGTCATCGCTGCCAGATGGTGGCGGACCTGATCTCCGACGTGAAAGAAGTAGCCACCGGCGTAGACCACGCCCTTGCGCACGACGACCTGCCGTGGCTCGCCATCGACATCGGCGCGGAAGGCCGTTGCCGCGCCCGTCCTCCGGGACACAGCCCCGAGGCCGGCACGCGCCTCGCCACCCAGGCGTCTCATCAACCCGGCCGCGTACACCGTCGTGTCCTGTACCGCGAGGCAGTCGATGAAGCTGTCGGCCCCCGGGTCCCATCCCGTGGCGAGTCCGGTCATGGGGTCCAGCTCTGCAATGTGCGCCCTTGGCACTCCCGCGATGCCGGAGAACCAACCGCCCACGTAGGAGGAGCCCCCGATCCATGACAGCGAGGAGACGTCGTGGATAGCGGCAGAGCGGCGGGTAGGGTAAGATTGTATCTGGTGATGAACATCTCGGTGG
>JANMAX010000316.1:0-52123 GCA_031360075.1 bacterium
CCGGGTCGGGGCTTGCACCTGACGCGCATTCGGTCGATACTGACGCGTAATGCGTCACTCACCCTCCCTCGATGCCGTCGTCCCAGTGCTTCGCCAGCTCATTCTGGCGGAGCTGCTCGTGCGCGAAGCGCGGCCGATGTACCGAGTCGAGCTGGCGCGAAAACTCAGCGTGTCGCCTTCGAGCCTGCAGCGCCCGTTGCAGGCCATGGCCCGCACCGGGTTGCTCAAGGTCACCAAGCGCGGCCGAGAAGTCCTCTACGAAGCGGATCCGGAAAACCCGCTCATTCCTGAACTTCGAAGCCTGCTTCGAAAGAGCCACGGCCTGCTCGACATCGTGCGAACGGCCCTGGCGGCTTTCTCGGGGAAGATCATCGTGGCGTTCGTCTACGGCTCGATGGCCAGTGGCTCAGAGCGCCCCTCTAGTGACGTGGACCTGTTGGTCGTGGGGGACGTGACGCTCAGCGAGCTGACACCGTCCCTTCACCGGGCGGAGGAGACTCTAGGGCGCCCCGTTAACGCCGTCCTCTACTCCCGCAAGAGCTTGGGCGAGAAGCTGGCCGCGAAGAACCACTTCCTCAGCTCGCTGCTGGACAAACCGAAGCTCTTTGTCGTAGGAACGCAGGATGAGCTGGACGAAGTTGTTGGAGCAGGGACGCGCCGAGCGCCACAAGACCAGCGCCGAGGAACTCGCGGCGCTGCGGGCGGTGATCGAGCGCAACCTCGCCGACGCAAGGGTTGAGGCGATTTCTCCAGATACGCGCTTTGGGTGCGCGTACGAGGCCGCGCTGATTGTCGCCACGGCGGCCATCGCGTGCTCGGGGCATCGCGTCAAAGGCCTGGGACACCATCGAACCACGTTCGAAGCCCTGTCGTTTGCCCTGCCCGGTAAGGAATCGGTCGGCGACGCGCGCTACTTCGATCGGTGCCGACGCCTTCGAAACGAGTTCAGCTACGAAGCCGCCGGGGTGGTTGACGAACGCGAGGTCCATGAGCTTCTTGCTCGAGTCGAGTTGCTTCAAGGCCGCGTGAAGGGATTCTTGGAAGCTTCCTTCCCGCGGGTCTGGAGCTGAACCGGCCCGGATCGAGATGCGGGGTCAGGCCGTACCGAGGGTCGCGAGCAGCCGCGCGGTGCGCTCGGCCTACCGGGATGCGCACTCGCCGGTCTGAAGAGATCTGGCGCCCAGGCCTCCCGGCTGAGTCCTCCCCCTGGCTTCAGCCCACGTCAGGCCCCCGCCAAACCCCGCCATTTCCGTTGACCCGACCCCTCTGAGGCTCTACTTTGCGTGGCGGCAGACCCAGCCCCAGACGCACTTCGCCAGCTATCCGGCCGCCACACGCACGAGCCCTCGGGCTCGGGTGGTCGAAAACGGCTAAACGCCTGTGCCCGTTGGGATAAGCCGTACGAGACAGCGCTCACGCAGCCTTGAATGACACCCGAGGTCTCGCCTCGGACACTGAACCGCGGGCTGACTCCCCGCGACCGGTGCTCGGGAGTGGTCCAGCCTTGGACGGACCGACTGCGCGCAGGCGCCGCCTGTGGCGTCGGCTTTCCGTCCCCGGCTCGGCCGCTGCCCGTGCACCTGTGGAGTGCATGGATGTTCCTCTACAAGCTCGAGATCCAGGGGTTCAAGTCGTTCTGCGACCGCACCGACCTGCTGTTCGGTGACGGCATCACGGGCGTCATCGGTCCGAACGGCTGCGGCAAGACCAACGTCTCCGACGCCATCCGCTGGGTGCTGGGCGAGCAGTCCGCCAAGCAGCTGCGTGGCGACTCGATGGAAGACGTCATCTTCGGCGGCTGCCCAACGCGCAAGCCGCTCGGCATGGCCGAAGTGCACCTGACGTTCAAGAACGATGCCGGCATCCTGCCGACGGAGTTCTCCGAGGTCACCATCTCGCGCCGCGTGTTCCGCTCCGGTGTGAGTGAGTACTTCCTCAACAAGACGCCGTGCCGCCTGCGCGACATCCGCGACCTGTTCTTCGACACCGGCATGGGCAGCCATGCCTACTCGGTGATCGAGCGCGCCATGGTCGACAACATCCTGTCGGACACCACCGGCCACCGCCGCTTCCTGTTCGAGGAAGCGGCCGGCATCACCAAGTACAAGCAGCGCAAGAAGGAAGCGCTCAACAAGCTCGATGCCACCGAGGCCGATCTCACGCGCCTGAACGACATCGTATTCGAGATCGAGCGCGAGCTGCGCTCGCTGGCCCGCCAGGTGGGCAAGGCGCGCCGCTACCAGCGCCTGCGTGACGAAGTCCGCGACCTCGACCTGGCGCTCACCGGCGGCAGCATCGAGGCGCTCAAGCTGCGCGAGGCGAAGGCCAAGGACGAGTGGCAGGAGGAGGCCACGCGCCGCGAAGGCATCACCGCCCAGCTCGACCTGCTTGAGGCCACGCTCACCGACCGCAAGCTGGCGCTGCTCGAACTCGAGCGCGAACTGCTCACCGCCCAGGGCGGCCTCAAGGACCGTGAAGAGGCGCGTGTGGCGGCCGAGCATCAGGTCGTGCTGCTGCGCGAGCGCGCCTCCGGGTTGCTGCGCCGCGCCGAAGAGGCCGAGCTGGATGCGCGCCGCATGCGCGAGCGTCTGGACGAGACCAAGGCGCGTGAGCAGGAGGTCCAGCTCACGCTGCAGGCGACGCGCGAGCGCCGCGAGTCGTCGCACATCGAGTCCGAGCAGGCCGAGGCCGCGCTCGAACAGGTCGAACAGGAACTTCGTGCCGGCCGCTCCAAGGCCGCCGAGCACAAGCAGCTGTCGCTCGACTTGTTCTCGGTCGAGGCCGACAAGAAGGGCACCTGCGAGCGCATCCGCGACCGCCAGGTGTCGCTCACCGAACGCAGCACCGCGGCCGAGACGCGCCGCGCCGAACTGCTCGAGCGCGTCGCCGACCTGGAGCGCGGCAAGGCCGAGGGCGAGGTGCGCCGCACCGAACTGGACGAGTCCCTGGCTGGCGCGCGCGGCGAACTCGCGGCGAGTGAAGATGGCATCCGCGCCGTGGAAGGCCGCATCCACGAAGCCGATATGTACCTGTCCAAGATGCGCCAGGACTCGGCCGGCGCCGATTCGCGCTTGCAGACCCTGCTCGAACTGAAGGCCAACTTCGAGGGCGTGTCCGAGGGCGTGAAGTCGCTGCTCGCCGAACGCGAGTCGCTGCCGGGCCTGGTCGGCGTCGTCGCCGACGTGCTCGAAGTGCCGACCGCCTACCTGGACGCGCTCGAGGCTTCGCTCGGCGAGGCCGCGTCGTTCGTGCTGGTGGAGGATCGCGCCGCGGTCGATCCCTCGATCGAACGCCTGCGCCGGCCCGAAGGGGGCCGCGCCACGCTGGTCGACCTGTCGGCGCTGTCCGAGCGCGCGCTGCCGGACGTCCCGGCGGTGAACGGTGTCATCGGACGC
This sequence comes from bacterium, assembly GCA_031360075.1. Classification (GTDB taxonomy): domain Bacteria; phylum Eisenbacteria; class RBG-16-71-46; order RBG-16-71-46; family RBG-16-71-46; genus JAIOPA01. The sequence continues at coordinate 3,396 of JANMAX010000316.1, forward strand.
GCCTCGGACCTGGTGCGCTGCGAGCCGCGCTTCCGCCAGCTGGCCGAGCGCCTGCTGGGTTCGGTCGTGGTGGTGGAGTCGCGCGAACTGGCGGCCATGCTGGCGCACGAGTCGCCGGCCGGGCTGCGCTTCGTGAGCATCGATGGCGAGGTGTGGGAGCGCGGCCGCGTGCGCGCCGGCGCCGGCAAGACGGCCGGCGGCCTGCTGCACCGTGAAGCCGAGATCCGTGACCTGTCGGGCCGGCTCACCGAGCTGGGACTGACGATCGAGGGTCTGCAATCGCAGCGCGACGCCGAAGACGAAGCGCGCCGCCTGGCGATCGAGCAGCGCGATCATGCGCGCTGGCTGGTCGACGAGACGCGCACGGCCCTCGAATCGCAGGTGCGCGAACTGGCCGGCCTCGAGCGCGAGCGCACGTTCGCCGCCAGCGAAGCGGGCGAACGGGTGCGCGAACTGGATGGCATCGCACTCGAGATGGAGACGCTGGCGCGCACGCTGGCCGAAGCCGAGGCCGAACTGGCCGCGTTCCAGGGCGAGCTCGACGTGGTCCGTGCGCAGCTGGCCGAGACCGATGGCGCGGTGCAGACGCTGGAGCAGAGCCGCGACGAAGCGTCGCAGCGCGCGCAGGCCGCACGCGAGGCGCTGTTGCAGCTGTCGCGCTCGGCGGGCGAGCTCGAGACGCAGTGGGCACGGCTGGAACAGACTGTGCAGGAACTCACCAGCGGGATCACCGCGCGTGATGCGGAAGCCATGCAGCACCGCGGTTCGATCGACGAGATCGAGGCGCAGGTCTCGGGACTGGCGGCCGGGCTCACCGGGCTGCTCGAGTCCGAGGGCTCGCAGCGCGATCGCGTCGTCAATCTGCAAAAGGGCTTCAACGCGCTCAAGGAAGAAGTGCGCGTGCTCGATGACCAGGCCCGCGACCGCCGCTTCCAGCAGCAGGAGCTCGGCGAGCGGCTGCACATGCTGGAGCTCGACCGGGTGCAGGCGCGTGCCGAACTCGACCGCACGTTCGAGCGTCTGCGCAGCGAGTACGAGATCGAGCCCGAGACGTTCGAGCCGCGCGAGCTGCCCGAAGGAGTCACGCCCGAGGAAGCGCCGGGCAAGCTCGAGTCGTCCCGCACGACGTTGCGCGCGCTGGGTCCGGTGAACCTGCTGGCGCTGGACGAGTACAGCAAGAAGAAGGAGCGCTTCACGTTCCTGACGCAGCAGCGTGAGGACATCCTGCAGGCCCGGACACAGCTGCTCGAGGCCATCGAGAAGATCAACATCACGGCCGCCGAGCTGTTCACCGAGACGTTCGCGAAGGTGCAGAAGAACTTCAAGGACATCTTCCAGACTCTGTTCGAGGGTGGCGATTGCGAGCTGCGGCTGCTGGGCGAAGACCCGATGGAGGCCGAGATCGAGATCGCGGCCAAGCCGCGAGGCAAGCACTTGCAGAGCATCACGCTCATGTCGAGCGGTGAGCGCGCCCTGACCGCGATCGCGCTGTTGTTCGCGATCTACCTGGTCAAGCCGAGCCCGTTCTGCCTGCTGGACGAAGTCGATGCGCCGCTGGACGATGCCAACGTCGAGCGCTTCCTGCGGCTGCTGCAGCGCTTTGGCGATCGGACGCAGTTCGTGGTCATCACGCACAACAAGAAGACCATGGAGTCCGCAGGTTGCATCTACGGTGTCACCATGCAGGAGCTGGGGGTCTCGAAGCTCGTCTCGGTGAACCTGGACGGCGTCGACGTCAGTCACTCGTCGCGCCGCGAACAGCCGGCCGAAGCGACGGTGTCGTAGGTGACGGCGTCGTCGGTGACGGCCTCGTTCCTGATGAGTCGCTACTGATGTCGTCGTAAGCACGAAAGGACGCTCTCGCGCGCGGTACGGGCTGGCTCGTCCAGCTGGTGCCGCGCGCGGGCCTATCTGGCCATGAATCTCTGGGACAAGTTCCGGCGCGGGCTCGAACGCACGCGCGAGGCGTTCACAGGCGTGGTGGGCGCAGCCTTGGGCCGGCGCACGGTCGATGCCGCCACCGTCGTCGCGCTCGAGGAGGCGCTGCTCGCCGCCGATGTTGGCCCGGCGACCACCGATCGCCTGATCGCCGACGCCAGGAAGCGCCTGGCCCAGGACGGCTCGCTCGATCTGCGTGGCGCACTCGAAGCCGCCGCGCTGCAACTGGTGTCGGGCGCGCGCGCGACGTTCGAGCCGGGTCCCGAGAAGCCGTGGGTAGCGCTGCTCATCGGCGTCAACGGCGTCGGCAAGACGACGTTCGCCGGCAAGCTGGCCGCGAGCTACGCGCGCGCCGGCAAGCGCACGCTGCTGGTGGCCGCTGACACGTTCCGGGCCGCCGCCGCCGAACAACTCGAAGTCTGGGCTGGCCGTGCCGGTGTCGAGGTCGTGCGCGCGCGCGCTGACGGCACCGACCCGGCTGCGGTGGTGCACGACGGGCTCGCTGCCGCCAAGGCGCGCAGTACCGACATCGTGCTCATCGATACCGCCGGCCGGCTGCACACCAAGCACAACCTGATGGCCGAGCTCGACAAGGTGTCGCGCGTGTGCGCGCGGCTGGTGCCGGGTGCGCCGCACCACGTGCTGCTCGTGCTCGACGGTACGCAGGGGCTGAACGGCTTGGCGCAGGCGCGCGAGTTCACCAAGATCACGCCGGTGACGAGCCTCGCGGTCACCAAGCTCGATGGCACGTCGCGTGGCGGCGTCGTGCTGGCAATCGCCGGCGAGCTGGCGCTGCCGGTGAGCCTCGTCGGCCTGGGTGAGGGCCCTGACGACTGGCAGCCGTTCGACGCCGAGGCCTACGTGCACGGGCTGTTCGACTGAGCTGCCGCCGGGCCGCCGCGCCGGCGGGCGCTGGCACAACAGGCGCCGCACGTGACGTGGGGCGCTTGTTGAAACGACGACTGCCCGGCGCTCGGATGCGCCGGGCCGTCGTCACGAAGCCGGTGTCGGCGCTAGCGCTTGCCGCCCGAGGCCGTGCGGCGCCGGGCCGGCGGGCGTGATGCGGCACGTTCGGCGGCCTGCTGTTCAGCGATGCTGCGCTGCAGGCTCACGGGGACGATCCGGCCCTTGTAGCCGTGCCCGAAGTCGACCAACCGGGCGCTGCCGAACCCGCGGTCGCGCGTGGTGAGCGCGGTCGCATCGCCCGAGCGGCCGATGAGCCACGCCTTGCGGGCCGCAAGCGTCATGATGTCCTCGCGGGCGAGATGCGTGATCGGCACTTCGTCCGTGAAGAAGCTGGTGCGTTCCTCGCGCAGTTCCTGGTAGATCGAGCTGTCGCCGACCGCCTGCGTGCTGCCGGTGCCTTGCTTCAGCATGATCTTCCGCGTCTTCATGATGCCCCGCGGAGTCTGCACGGTGTCGACGCCGAGCGTGTCGCGGGTCCAGCGCACGGGGTTCTTCACCTCACGCCGCGTCTTGAGCATGGAGGCGGCCGGTTTGTTGATCTCCATGCGAGGCGTGCCATCGTCATTCAGCGTGCTGACGACCTTGCGCATGTAGAGCTGCAGCCGCTGGGTCGCGGCCGTGTCGCCGAAGCTCTCGTACGACATGAGCGAGGCTTGGGTCTCGGGCGGCCGGCCGGGATAATCGATCCAGCTCTCGATCCAGAATCCCGGGTCGCCCCAGAAGTCCTCTTCGCCAGCGATCACGAGCGTGACGTCATACGCCTCGGTGACCCCGAGCTCGCTCTTGCTCGACATGTGGTAGCGAACCCAGTCGCCGACCTTGAAGTCCGGTTTACGCGTGTAGTCGACGAGACCGATGCCGTTGAACGTCATGGCGGCGGCGTGGGCGATGGCCGCGGCGAGGGCGGCGGTGGTCACCAGCAGGATCAGGAACACGATGGCACGACGCATGCAGCGGATCTCCAGAGGCTGGGGGGTCGCGCGAGCAGCGCGGACCCGGCCGGGTGAACGGGGCGGCCACAAAACCCGCGGAGCGGGCAGGCCGTCCATTATGGCAGCGCTGAGGCCGCATGCGAAGGCGCCAGATCCGCCCCCGGGGAGTGAGCGGTATGCCCATGGACGAGCTGACGCCTCCGGAGACGATGGCGGTCGAGTCGGGCAGGGCCCTGTCGCGGGCGCTGCGGCCGCGCGAGCGGCTCCGGGAGCACGGCCCCGGGACATTGTCGGATGCCGAACTGCTGGCGCTGGTCCTCGGTTCGGGCGTGGCTGGCCGGAGCGCGCTGCGCATGGGACGGCAACTGGCGCGCCGTCACCCGTCCGAACTGGCGCATTGGCCGCTGCCGCGTTGGCTCGGCGTCGCCGGCGTCGGCCCGGCGCGTGCCGCAGCGCTGGTGGCGGCGTTCGAACTGGGGCGCCGGGCCGCGGCACCGCCCGCGTGCAGGGCCCCGATCCGGGGCCCCGAGGACGTCCTGGCGCATGTCCGCGACCTGCCCCGCGCCAAGCGCGAGCACTTTGTCGTGTTGCTGCTGAACGCCCGCCATGAACTGGAGCGGCGCGAGACGGTCAGCATCGGGTCGTTGAACGCCTCGATCGTGCACCCGCGCGAGGTATTCCTGCCCGCCATCCTGCACTCGGCCGCGAGTGTCGTGTTGGTGCACAACCACCCGAGCGGCGACCCCGAGCCGAGCGAGGAGGACCTGTCGATCACCCGCCGGTTGCTTGAGGTCGGCGAACTGGTCGGCATCGGCGTGCTCGATCACGTTATCGTGGCGACGCGCGGCACGGTGTCGTTCCGCGCGCGGCAGTTGTTGTGATCCCGCGACGACCGCCGCCGCCAACCGAACGCCGGCCAGGCCGGCCGCTGCACCGGGTCCAGCGCCGGCGATCCTGGACCGCGGTGGGCCACGCGGGGCGCGACCTCAGCGTTCGCGCCGGGGCGGCCACGGCAGGAACGCGCTCGTGCGGCGGGCATACGCGTCCCAGCCTGGCCGCTGGCGCATCGTGGATTCCAGCAGGCCGACACCCGAGACGCGCGCCAGCAGCAGTGTCATGAGCGCGGGCCCGGCGTACACCCACCACGGCGCGTGTGCCGCGGCGGCGAACAGTGCGAACGCCCACCACACGCAGGCATCACCGAAGTAGTTGGGATGGCGCGTCCATGCCCACAGACCGCGATCCATGATGCGGCCGTGGTTCGCCGCGTCGCGCTTCCACGCCGCCAATTGCGCGTCGCCGACCGCCTCGAACGCGAAGCCGACCACCCACACCAGCAGCGCGATGGCGTCCACCGCGCCGAGCGTGCCGGCCCCCGGCCGTGCGATCGCCCACAGCGGCCACGCCACGATCCACTGCAGCACGGCCTGCAGCATGAACACCGTCGCGAGGCTGCTCCACGCGAACGTGCCGGGCGAACGGGCGCGCATCGCGGCGTAGCGCGCGTCCTCCGCGTGGCCACGGTTGCGGCGCTGGATGTGCCAGCCGAGCCGCATGCCCCAGACCGCCACGAGCACCGCCACCAGCCCGGCGCGCGGGTTGGCCGCGTGCATGGCCAGCGGCCATGCGAGTGCCAGCAGCGCGAAGCCCGGCCCCCAGAAGCGATCGACGAGACTCACGTCGCGCGCGCGCAGGCTCGCGAGCCAGACCAGCGTGAACACGACAGCAGCCAAGCCCAGACCGCCGACCAGCGCCAGCGCTGGGCTCAAGCCAGATCCGGAAGAGGCGGCATCCGGGCGTGCGTCACGAACCACTCCTGTACGCCGGGCGCTCGATGCCGGCGCCGGACCGCGGCCCGGCGAGCACCACCTGCAGCAGGCCCACCGTGCGCTCGAGGAAGCCAGCCTCGCAATAGCAGAAGTACCACTGCCACAGCCGGCGGAACGTGTCGTCAAAGCCCATCGCCGCGAGGTCACCGGCGTGCGACTCGAAGCGCGTGCGCCACTCGCGCAGCGTGCGCGCGTAGTGCGGTGCCAGGTCCTCGGCGTGGTCGATGCGCAGGGCGGTGGCCCCGGCCGCGGCGGTGATGGCGCGCAGCGACGGCAGCGCGCTGCCCGGGAAGATGTGCTTCTGGATGAAGTCGACGTTGGCGCGATAGGTCTTCTCGGCGTGATCCGGGATGGTGATGGCCTGCAGCAGTGCCAGACCATCGGGCGCCAGCGTACGATCGATGACCGAGAAGTACTCGTCCAGATGGTCGTAGCCCACAGCCTCGATCATCTCGATGCTGACGAGGCGGTCGTAGCGCTTGCCGGCGGCAGGCAGGTCGCGGTAGTCCGATTCGAGCAGCGTGATGCGGTCCGCGAGTCCCGCCCGCTCGAACGCTGCGCGCGCGAACGCCGCCTGCTCGCGGCTGATGGTCGTGGTCGTGACGCGCGCGCCGCGGCGTGCGGCGTGCAGCGCGAACCCGCCCCAGCCCGTACCGATCTCGAGCACTTCGTGACCGGGTCGCAGTCCCAGCTTGTCGCAGACCACGTCGAGCTTGTGCGCGGCGGCTTGTTCGAGCGTGGCATCGGCGTGCGGCCACAGTGCGCACGAGTACATGCGCGTCGGGTCCAGGAACAGTGCGAAGAAGTCGTTGCCGAGGTCGTAGTGCGCGGCGATGTTCCGCCGGCTGCCGTGCCGCGTGTTCCCCTGCAGCGCATGCAGGATACGCAGGGCGGGCGAGCGCAGGCGTGCGAGCCCGCGCTCCAGACCGCACAGCGCGTCGCGATCGCGCGCCAGGATGCGCACGAGCGTGGTCAGGTCGTCCGTGTCCCACTCGCCGCGAGCGAAGGACTCGGCTGCGCCCAGCGCGCCTCCGGTGGCGATCTCGAGCCAGAAGCGCGGGTCGTGCACGGCGATACTCGCGGTGAGTCCGGCCGCGTCATGCGCATCGCCCGCGCCGACGGTCCCCAGCGCGTGCTCGCGAGCGCCTTCCTGCAGCATGATGCGGCCGCCACGAACATCTGCCAGCTTGGCGAGAACGCCGTCGCGGGCCAGCCGTACGCTCAGCGACGGTGCCGCGCTGCCGTGCCTGGCGCTGGCCGGGCGGTCACTCGCGCGCCGGTCGCTCACCGGTTTCAGGAGCGTCGTCATCGGGGCGCTCCCGGGGCCGGCGCTGGCGGCGGGTCCTTGGCGTCGCCCGGATGCGGATGGTAGGGGACGCGCTTCCACCACAGCAGCAGCGCGTGCGCGTAGATTCCGGCCAGCACCAGCAGCGTCATGGCCGGGTGACGGGCGATGGTCCCGAGCAGCGCCCGTGTTCCGAGCGCGCGGCGTTCGAGTACCAAGGCGGCGGTGAAGCCCGCACTGTCCTCGCCGTGGTTCGCCGCGGCCACCGCTAGCGTGCTGCCCGGCACGGTGAAACGGAACTCGTGCGAGAGCCGCATGCCGATGAACGGCGAGACATGGAACGCCTTGGGGACCTTGAAGCGTAGTGCGCCCGTGCGCGCGTCGAACACGTAGCAGTGGCGCTGGTTCCACGGCGTGTTGTTGATCTCGGCGACGATGGCCTCGAGCCGTTCGCCGCCGGCCGCGAAGCAGTAGTAAAAACTCACCGGATTGAACGCCAGGCCGAACGTGCGCGGATGAGTCAGCAACCGCACCGCGCCCGCGGGCCGGAACCCGAGCCGCTCGTGCACGAGCGCGCGGATCGATTCAGCGAGCGGCTGGCGCGGATCGCCCGAGTAGTCAGCACGGCGGAACCACAGCAGCGCGGGCCAGCGCGACAGCAACGGCCACGGCCGGCAGGCCTGCGTCACCTCATCGAGGTCCAGGTAGAGCATGTAGAGCGGCCAGCGGAAGGCGTGACGCACCGGCGTGCGCCGTTCATGCCGGACGTGCCCGGTGTAGAGCGCGCTGTTCACGCCGCACTCCCCACGGCTGTGGCGAGTGGCGCGCCGGCGGATCGCGGGCGCGACAGGATGGCGCGGGCCACGCCCTCGCCGCTCACCAGGCCGTCCTCGTGGAAACCATTGCGCCAGTAGGCACCGCAGAAGTGAATGCGGTCGCGGCCGCTGATCTCGGCGTGCCGTGCCTGCATCGCGACCGAGGCGCGCGTGAACGCCGGGTGCTCGAACGTGGTGCGCAACAGCACGCGGCCGGGGCCGACGCGGCCGCCGTCGTTGAGCGTGAGCAGCAGCGGGGTCGCGGTGCGCAGGTTCTGGAGGCGCGACAGGTCGTAAGTGACCGCCACCGGGGCGCCCCGATCGGCGGGCACGTGGTAGTTCCAACTCGCCCACGCGCGCCGGCGCCGCGGCAGCAGCGAGAAGTCGGTGTGCAGCACCGCGGTGTTGCGGCGGTAGGGGAACGCCGACAGTGCTTCATGTTCGAGCGGCGTGGGCTCGGCGAGCAGGGCCAGGGCCTGGTCGGCGTGCAGCGCGAGGACGACTTCGTCGAACTGCTCGCGGCCGCTGGCCGCGGCGACTTCGACGCCGCCCGGCACGCGTTGCACGCGCTGGACGGGTGAGGACAGCCGGATGCGGCCGGCGAACGGCTGCGTGAGCGCGGCGACATAGCGCCGCGCGCCCCCGGTGACCACACGCCAGCGGAACTGGCGCGAGGGCGGTGCGAGCATGCCGTGGTGGTGCAGGAAGCGCACGAAGAACGCCGCTGGGAACGCCAGCATGTCGGATTCACTCGCCGACCAGATCGCGGCGCCCATGGGGATCAGGTATTGGTCGCGGAACTCACGCGGGAAGCGTTCGGCCGCGAGCAGCTGGCCCAAGGTCGAACCGGCGTGCCGGGCACTGCACCACGCCACGGCGTCGCGATTGAAGCGCGTGATGTCGAGCAGCATGCGCCAGAATGCCGGGCGCAACAGGTTGCGGCGCTGGGCGAACACGCCGTCGAGCGATTCGCCGGCATATTCGAGTCCGCTCGCCGCATCGCTCACCGAGAAACCCATCGAGGTCGCGGCGGTCTCGACGCCGAGCCGTTCGAACATGCGCCTCAAGCCCGGGTAGGTGTGGTGGTTCCACACCATGAAGCCGAGGTCCGCGGCATGACTGCGCGCGGACGGGCTCGGTTCGCCGATCTTGATACGATCCGCGAACCCGGCTGCGCGCGCCGACGCGGACGCGCTGGCCTGTGCGCCGAGCTTCAGGAGTTCTCGGGCGGGCGGTTCGTTCAGGGTCGCGTGGATGGCGTCGTCCGGCACATCGACCGTACACGCATGCCCGCCGGCATGCGGCGCCGCCTCGTACAGCGTCAGGTCGTGATCCGGGTGCAGGCGGGCAGCGGCGGCAAGTCCGGCGATCCCGGTGCCGACGACAGCTATCCTCATGAAGGTTCTCCGGGGGGAAGCCAAGGCGAACCATCAACGGCTGCCGGCGTTTGTTATGGATGCGGGCGTTTGCCCGAAGACGCAGACCACATGAGCGCGGTCCGCTGGGGCCAGCTGCACAGTTCTGGCAGCACGGTGGCGTGTGGGGGGGTGGCGAGCACGCCCCGTCACGGGCGTTCATGGGGACACGCTCATCCGGCCGGCCGGGTCTGAGGTCAGTGGGTGCGGGTATGACGCCGGGCTTGGTGGCGTGGCATCATGCGCCGCTCGCCCGTCATGCAGGCTGTGCCGGGCAGATCAGGTTTCACCCCTGCCCGGATCGCCAGCCAGCGAGCGTGCCACACGGCTCGTGGCCCCAACACAGCGAGACCTCCCCATGATCGACCCGACACCGCCCGCCCTGCTGACCGAACTGCTCGACACGCTGCATCCGGCCAATCTGGCGTTCATGGCAAGCCACCCCGGCGACCCGCCGCGCCGCCAGCCGGTGCACGTCGTCTATGGTGGCGGCCACCTGTTCCGCGCCGAGACGGCGGGCCGGCTCGGCGAGGTCGCGCGCCGCGCGCTGAGCGAGTACGCACCCGATGCGGCGGCCCTCGATCGCGCGCTCGGACTGGGTGCGCTCGCGGAGGCGGTGTACACGCGTGTCCAGGACAAGCTCGTGCGCGAGCCGGTCGAGGACTTCCGCATCGACTTCGAGGACGGCTACGGCACGCGTCCCGATGCCGACGAGGACCGGGATGTCGTGGCGGCGGCTCGCGAAGTCGCCAAGGGGCACGCGGCCGGCACGCTGCCCGGGTGCATCGGCATCCGGGTCAAGCCGCTCACCGAGGAACTGCGCGCGCGCAGCCTGCGCACGCTGCGGCTGTTCCTCGCCACCGTGCTCGAGTCGGCCGGAAAGCTGCCCGCGAACTTCATCATCACGTGCCCGAAGATCACGGCGCTCGAGCAGGTGCGAGTGTTCGCCGGGTTGCTCGAGGCGCTCGAATGCGAACTGGGCATCGGCGCCGGTGAGTTGCGCTTCGAGGCCATGATCGAGACGCCGCAGAACGTCATCGATGCCGACGGCAGCTGCATGATGCCGCGCATGATCGCGGCCGCGGCCGGCCGGCTGCAGGCGGCGCACTTCGGGACCTACGACTACACCGCCGCGCTCGGCATCACCGCGGCGCACCAGCGTATGCGGCATCCGGCGTGCGATCACGCCAAGCAGGCCATGCAGGTGTCGTTCGCGGGCACGGGCGTGTGGCTGTCGGATGGCTCGACCGCGATCCTGCCCGTCGGCCTGCACACCGCGGCCGGGGGCCGTGACTTGTCCCAGGGCCAACGCGCCGAGAACCGCGCCAGTGTGCATGCCGCATGGCGGCTGCACGCCGACGACGTGCGGCATTCGCTCGCCGGGGGCTTCTACCAAGGCTGGGACCTGCACCCGGCGCAACTGGTGTCACGCTATGCCGCGGTGTTCGAGTTCTTCCTGGCCGGCCTCGAGCCCGCCAGCGACCGGCTGCGGAACTTCGTCTCGAAGCTGGCGCAGGCCACGCTCGTGGGTGACGTGTTCGATGACGCGGCCACCGGCCAGGGCCTGCTCAACTACTTCCTGCGCGGGGTGCAGTCCGGGGCGATCAGCGAAGACGAAGCGGTGCGGCGCTCGGGTCTCACCGTGGACGAGATCCGCGGGCGGTCGTTCGCGGCGATCGTGAAGGCTCGCGCTCGGCCTTGAGCGTCCTGCGCGCGCTCGCGGCGCTTCAGCTGCCGCGGTAGGTCGAGTAGCCGAACGGTGACAGCAGCAGCGGCACGTGATGATGCTGGCCGGCGTCGCGAACCTCGAACACCACCACGACCTGCGGGTGGAAGCTGGCCGCGCCGCGCGCCGCGAAGTACGCCCCGGTCGCGAACGTCAGCCGGTAGCGGCCGGCGGCGGTGAGCGGCGCGAACGCATCGCGGACCCGGCCATCGGCGTCGGTCGTGGCGCGGCCTTGCGCTGTCCACTGCTCGCCCTCGGCGCGCTCGAGCGTCACGCCCACGCCGGCCGCGGGCGCACCCGAAGCCAGGTCGAGCACGTGCGTGCTGATGTGGTTGGCGATTGGGTTCACGTGCGCCAGCTTACACTGCGGCGTGCCGCGAGTGCGACCCGTGCCGGACACGCCCGCCGGGAGCGCTCGATAAGCCGGCCCGCGCTTCAGTCGTCCGCGAGCAGCCGCTCGAGCCGCAGCCGCGTGATCTTGTGCAGTTCAGCCGCGGTGATCCGCAGTTCGGTCGCGGCATCGTTCGCCAGCCGCGCACGCAGCGTGGCGAGCATGTCGGCCGCCGAGCGGCCGCTCGCGCACAGGATGAACGTGTGCCCGAAGCGCGCTTCGTACTCGGCATTTCCCGCCACGAGTGCGCGCCGCGTCGGGTCATCCGCCGCCGTCGCACCGGACTGCTCGCCGGCCGACCACTGGCTGGCGAGCGCGTTCAGAGCAGCCGCGGCCCGCGCCTCCCCGAGCCGCGGGTGGTGGGCGACCGCGTGCGCGACATCGGCCGGCGGGAGCGCGGCCCAGCAGCGGTCGGCCAGCGCGAGCAGCGCGTCGCGGTCCCGCCATGGGCGGGCCGCGAGCATGCCTTCGACCCATGCCCGCGCGCCGCAGCAGGCGGTGAGCGTCTGGCGTGCGTCGTTGTCGGACAGCGCCTCGAGTGCGGCGAACGTCATGGTGTGCTCAAGCGGCCGTGCCGAACAGCCGCAGGCGGGCGACGCCGCCGTCGGGATAGATGTTGAGCCGTACGTGCGTCGCGCGGACCGGGGCGGCGAGGTCCCAGGCGTGCCGGGCGTGCGGTTGCAGCGCCGTCTGCGCGTGCAACGGCTGCCACTGCACTTGCGAAGCCAGCGCGCCGGGCGTGGCACCCGCCGCATCGCAGTATTCCAGCATCGCCGTGCCGGGCGCGTTGCCCTTGAAGTGATCGGTGTCGAGTTCGATGCGTTCGAGTGTGCCGCGCACGGCCAGTCGAACGATGCTCCAGTCGTGTCCCGGGCCGCGCCGGCGACGCGTCTCCCAGCCGTCTCCCATGTGCGTCGAGCGGCCGGGTAGGATCAGGTTCTGGCGGTGGCCGAAGAACATGTCGCTGCAGCACTCCACATAGCCGCCGTTCTCCACGGCTGCCAGGTCCAGCATCCGGCCGGGCTTGAACACCTCGGGTGCGGGCCGCGCTTCGCCATGCACGCGCAGCCGGGCGACGCCGCCATCCGGGAAGATGCTGAAGCGCAGGTGCGTGGTGCGCTCGGCACAGGTCACCGCGAACGCGTTGCGCGTGTCACCCGCTAGCGCTGAGCGCGGCACCAGGGAGTGCCAGCGGATACTCGCGTCGGCCGCCAGTGCCTCGGGATCCGGCACGCCTTCGAGCGCACAGCCCTCGAGTGTGCAGTGCTCGGGGAAGTTGCCACGGAAGAACGCCGTGTCCACGACGACGCCGCGGACGACGCCGGCGAGCCCCAGGCGGATCAGGCACCAGTCGTGGCCGGGGGTGCGCCGTCGGCGCGTCTCCCAGCCGTCCATCCACTTGCCGCGGTCGGTGTAGTCGTGTTCACGCCATTCGGCGGCGGTGGCCTTGAGCAGTGCTTCTTTCGGGGCGAAGAACTCGTCGTTCGCCAGCAACACCGTGCTGCCCAGGCGTGCGGCGGCGAGGTCGATCAGGTCGGTGAATGCAGGTTCGCTCATACGTTGGCGATCTCCCGGTAGAGCAACTGTCCGTGTGTGCCGGTGACACCGGCACCCTGCGCGAACACACGTTCACCACGCAGGTAGGTGGCGTGGACGACACCAAAAAGTCTGCGGCCGGCGTAAGGGGTGAGCGGGTGGCGGTGCAGGAGGTGTGCGGGCTCCACCGTGAACTCCTGCTCCGGTGTCCAGATGACGAGGTCGGCGTCGTGCCCGGGTGCGAGCGAGCCCTTGCGGTGCGCGAGCCCCACCAAGCGCGCGGGTGCCCCGCACATCCAGCGCGCGAGCCACTCGAGTGGCAGTCCGCGTTCGCGCATGCCGGTCCACACCACGGGCAGCCCCAGTTGCAGCGAGGCGATACCGCCCCACGCCGCCACGAAGTCGCCGCTGTCGATGGCCTTGAGCGCGGGCGGTGCGGGCGAGTGGTCGGAGACCACTTGGTCGAGCGTGCCGTCCACGAGTGCTGCCCACAGCGCGTCGCGATCGGCGTGGCCGCGCAGCGGGGGGGCGCACTTGAACGCGGTGGCGCCATCCGCGACGTCGTCGGCGGTGAACGTCAGGTAGTGCGGACAGGTTTCGGCGGTGATCCGCACGCCGCGCGCGCGCGCCGCCGCGATCAGCGGCACCGCCGCGGCACTCGAGACGTGCACGATGTGCACGCGCGCCCGGTGCTGCTCGGCCAGCCGCACGAGCAGTTCGATCGCAGAGGTCTCCGCGCTCACGGGCCGGGTTGCCGCCCAGGCCGCGAAGCGGCGCGTGCTCACCGGCGAGGCGACCGCGGCGATGGGGCCGGGCAGTTCGGCGTGCGCCATGAGCACCGCACCGAGCGGAGCGAGCCGAGCGAGGGCCAGGGCCAGGTCGTGTTCGGCGACCGCGGGGAACTCGTCGACGCCCGAGGGCACCAGGAAGCACTTGAAGCCCAGCACGCCCGCTTCGTGCATGCCGGCCAACTCGAGCGTCCTGCCGGGCACCACACCGCCAAGGAATCCGACGTCGACCGCGCACTGGCCGTTCGCGGCCGCGCGCTTGGCGCTGAGCGCGTTGCGGCTCACGGTGGCGGGGATGCTGTTGAGTGGCATGTCGGCAAACGTCGTCACCCCGCCCGCCGCGGCTGCACGGGTCGCGCTCGCGAAGCCCTCCCAGGCGGTGCGCCCGGGCTCGTTGACATGCACGTGCGTATCGACCAGCCCCGGCATGACCACGGCGTCGCCGGCTTCGTGCAGCGGCAGGCCGGCGGGCGGGGCGTCGTGCGCATGGATCGCGACGATGCGCCCGGCGCGGATCTCGAGCGTCGCAGGGCACAGGCCGGCGGGAGTCAGGACGCGATTCGAACGCAGCGCGAGCGTGTTCACGATGCAGGTCACCTCTGGATGTCGCGAGCTTCTGGTTCGCCGCGCTGCCGGAGCCATGCGGGGCGGATGGTGGCGCAGCGGTGGTTCAGGCGGTGGCGTCCCAGAACTGACGGACGAGGTTCGCCGCCACTTCGCGACGGTATGCGGCGGTCGAGCGCACATCGTCGATGGGCGCGATCTCGCCCGCGAGCAGCCCGAGTGCGGATTCCAGCGGCTGCCCGGCGGCCAGGGCCGCCTCGGTGCGCGGCAGACGAACGACCGTGGCGGCGACGCTGCCGAGCGCCAGCCGTGGCGCAGCGGCGCGCACGCCCGCGAACACGACCTTGGAGATCGCCTGCGCGGCACGCGTGCCGACCTTGCGGAACCATTGCCGGCCTTGCACGGGCGGCACTTCCACCGCCACGATGAGTTCATCGGCGCGGCGCACACTGGTCCGGTAGCCCGTGTAAAAGTGGTTGAATGGCACCCGGCGATCGCCCTCGGGGCCATGCAGCACGACCACCGCGTCGGCAGCCGCGAGCACGGGCAGCGAGTCGCCTGCGGGCGAGCCATTGGCGATGTTGCCGCCGATGCTGCCGCGGTTCTGGATCTGGATGCCACCCACCAGGCGCGCGGCCTCGACGAGCATCGGCAGGCGCTGGCGCACGAGCCGCGAGGCCTGCACTTCGGTGAACGTGGCGAGCGCGCCGATCGACAGCATGTCGTCCTTGAGCGTGATGCGGTGCAGTGCCTTAAGCGGCGACAGGTCCAGGAAGCGCGTGCCCGGCCGGCCGCCGAACTCCAGTGCGACATAGACGTCGGTGCAGCCGGCGAGCGGCACGGTGCCGGGTTCCGAGCGCATGATGTCGATCGCGCCCGCCAGCGTGCGCGCGCGGCGCAGCGTCCAGCCCCGCGTGTCCGTCCTCACTGGGCGTGCCTTTCGGCATGCGCGGCGAGCACGGCGCGATGGATGGCTTCGTAGCCAGTGCACCGGCACAGGTTGCCCGCGAGGGCCTCGCGCATCCTGGCGAGCGATGGCTGCTTCGCGGATTCCACGAGTGCGAGCGCGGCCATGACCACCCCCGGTGTGCAGATGCCGCATTGTGCGCCGACTTCGCGCAGCATGGCGCGCTGCAACGGATGGTCGCCCGAGAGGCCCTCGATCGTGACGACTTCACAGCCTTCGGCCTGAGCGCACGGGACCAGGCACGAGCACACCGGTGCGCCGTCGATCAGCACGGTGCACGCGCCGCACTCCCCTTCGCCGCAGCCTTCCTTCGTGCCGGTGAGCGACAGGTCCTCGCGCAGGACATCGAGCAGGCGCTTGAGCGGGTGCGCGTCGAGTTCGTGCGGCTGCCCGTTGAGCGTGAAGTTCATGGCGTCGGGGCTCCGGGAGACGCGGGGCCGGGCCGCGCGGAGGTCGTGGCGCGCGGCGCGATGAGCGACGGGGCCAGCCGGATTGCCTTCGCCACCAGCTCGGGCGTCGCTGGAATCGAGCGCACGTCAAGCCCGGCGTGCCGCAGTGCGTTGACCACTGCCGGGGCCGGCCCGTCGATGGGCAGCTCACCCATGCCCTTGGCGCCGAACGGGCCGCCGGCGTAGTGGTTCTCGAGCATCACGATGTCCATGGGCGGCGTGTCGAGTGTGGTCGGGATGACATAGTTCGTGAGCTGTGCATTGAGCATCGCGCCATCGCGCATGACGACGTTCTCGAGCAAGGCCCAGCCCAGTCCCTGCGCCGAACCCCCTTCGATCTGGCCGCGCGCCATCGCGGGATGGATGGGGCGGCCGAACTCCTGGACCGCGGTGAACTTCGTGACCCGGGTCTCGTGCGTCACCGGATCGACTTCGATCTCGGCGACGTCACAGCCCCACGCGAACGTGGCATAAGCGTCGCCACGATAGGTGGCATCGTCCCAGCGCCGTCCTTCTGGCGCGGCGTATTGTTCCTCGACGTGCAGCCGGCCGTGGCGGGCATGGTGCTCGGCGGGCGATACTCCCGCGAGTTGGTCGCGCAGGCGCGCGGCGGCACGCGTGAGCAGGCCGCCGACCACCATGCATGTGCGCGATGCCACCGTGGGCCCCGAGTCCGGCACCTTGGACGTGTCGGCGGGCGACACCTCGACCTGCTCGTACGGAACCCCGACGCCATCCGCGACGATCTGCGCCAGCATGGTGCGCGTGCCCTGGCCGATCTCGGTGTTGGCCACGAGGATGCGCACGCCCTGAGCGGTGGTCTCGAGGCCGGCGCGTGAGCCCAGCATGACCTCGCCCGAGCCCGTGAAGCCGGCGCCGTGGTAGAACAGCGCCAGCCCGATGCCGCGCCCGGTGCCGGCCCACTGCGCGCGCTTGCGCTTGAAGCGCGTGCGGCGCACGGCCTCCTTGAGCACTTGCAGCGCGCTGGAGTCCTCGCCCAGCTTCTGTCCGGTCGCGGTCGTGTCGCCCGGCTTCAGGGCATTGCGCAAGCGCAACGTGACCGGATCGAGGCCGAGCGCTTCAGCGATGCGGTCCATGTGCACTTCCATCGCGAACAGCGTCTGTGGTGCGCCGAAACCGCGGAACGCGCCGTTGGGCGGGGTGTTCGTGGCCACGACGCGGCCCTCGATGCGCGTGTTCGCACACCGGTAGGGGCCCGCGGCGTGGATGACGCCGCGCGACAACACGACCGGCGACAGCGTGCAGTAAGCGCCGCCGTCCATGAGCACGTCGACTTCGATGGCCGTCAGCCTGCCGGCGTGCGTCACGCCGGTGCGGTGCCGCACGACGGCGGGATGCCGCTTGGTGGTGGCGATCATGTCCTCGTGCCGGTCGTAGACGATCTTGACCGGGCGGCCGCTCTTCAGCGCCAGCAGGCAGGCATGGGCGGCGATGATGGACGGGTAGTCCTCCTTGCCGCCGAAGCCGCCACCGGTCTCGACCTGGATGACGCGCAGCGCCTTGACCGCGTCGCCGAGCAGGACCTTGAGCGCCTTGTGCACGTAGTACGGACACTGCAGCGAACCATACAGTGCCATGCCGCCTTCGCCCTCGGGCACCGCGATGACGCCGTTCGTCTCGATGTAGACATGCTCCTGGGCGCCGGTCGTGTAGGTGCCCTCGACGATGACGTCGGCGCGTTCGAACCCGCGCGCCAGGTTGCCCTTCTCGATCTTGATGTGCTTGAAGACGTGTTGCGAGGCGCCCGCGTCCAGCACCGCTGTGCCCGCTTCGACCTGGAGCGTGACGGGCGCCGAGAACAGCGTGCCACGGTCCTCGTGCGCGAGCAGCAGCACGGGCTCGGCGAAGTGCCGGATCTCGTCTGTGACCAAGCAGGGCTGGTCGTCCTGGATGAGCGCGATGACGTTCCGTCCCGGGATGTCGCGGTGGTCGACGACGGTGAAACCGGTGGCGTCGAAATCCAGCACCATCCGGTCAGCCGGCCACGCGCCACCGTCGAGCGGATGGTGCGCCCGTGCAGCATGCCGGGGAAGCGCAGGTCATCAATGTAGCGCGCCGCTCCGGTGGCCCGGGAGAGACCTTCTTTTCTGGCGACGCTCATGCCGACGGCGGTCATCCTGCCACTATAACTCGCGCCGGGGCGGTTTCCCCAGCCGCCAGCAGGCCCGCGTGCAGGGGGACATCCGCCAGCTATGCCCGCTGACCCTGTTCCCGTGATCTCGTCACACCTGGCACGGCTCGTTCCCGGTCCCGAGCGGTCCGACCGCGCACTGGCCCGTGCCATCGACCGCGACGCGGTCGTGCCCGAGCGCCAGCCGGGCTCGGTGTTGTTCGACGCCGGCCCCACCGTGTTGCGGTTTCCTCTTGCTCGAGGTGCTCGAGGACGGCTTGGCGCGTCAGCCGGCTGGGCGAAGACGGCCGTCGAGGCATCCACACGGCTTCTGGGACGCCATCCGAGTCCCGCTCCGAGCGAAACAAACGAACGGCGCCCTCGTGTACAGGGCGCCGTTCGTGTCACTCGTATCCGGCCGCGAGCGACGGCGCTTCGGGAGTTACTTCGCGGAGCGGAACTGACGAGACGCCGAGAACACGCTCGAACCCGCTGTGTTCGAGGCGCTGACACGCCAGAAGTACGTCACGCGGCTCCCCAGCCCCGACAGCGAGATCGATGTGCTCGTGAGCGTGGCGTTGTCGAACACCAGCGCGCTGAACGTGCTGCTCGTGGAGACCTGCAGCCGGTAGTTGGTGGCACCCGCCACCGACGTCCAAGTCAGCACGGCGTTGGTGCGCGAAATATTCGTGGCGCCGTCGGCCGGTGACACGAGCGTCGGCACCGGCGGCACTCCCGGGGGCGGCGGCGGCGGGGCTGAGCCCTGGGTGGTGAACAACAGGCGGTTCGCCGTGCCGGACGGCACCGAACTGATCTTGTCCGGCGTCGAGGCCGCGACGAGCGCACTCGCCACCGTCGCGGGCGAAGCCGTCGGGTTGCCTTCGAGGTACAGCGCTGCCGCACCGCAAACGTGCGGGGCCGCCATCGACGTGCCCGAGATCGTGTTGGTCGCGACGTCGGACGTGAACCACGACGACGTGATGTTCACGCCCGGCGCGATGATGTCGACGCCGGCACCGAAGTTCGAGAACGATGCGAAACCGTCGGTGATGTCCGATGCCGCCACCGTGATGGCTGCAGCGACACGCGCGGGCGACTGCGTCGAGGCGTCGGCGGCCGAGTTGCCCGCGGCGATGCAGTACGTGACGCCATCGTTGATCGAGTTGACCACGGCTGCGTCGAGCGTGGAGGAGGCGCCGCCGCCCAACGACATGTTGGCGACGGCCGGGTTGGTGGTGTGGTTGCCCGTGACCCAGTCGATGCCGGCGATGACGCCAGCAGTAGTGCCCGAGCCCGAGGCGTCGAGCACGCGCACCGCGATCAGGCGGACGTTCTTCGCCACGCCGTAAGTGCTGCCGCCGACGGTGCCGGCGACGTGGGTGCCGTGACCGTTCTGGTCGGCAGCGGTGCCGCCCGAAGTGACCGCGTCGAAGCCGGTGACCGCACGGCCGCCAAACTGCGAGTGCGTGAAGCGGATGCCCGTATCGATGATGTACGCATCGATACCCGTGCCGGTGGCCGTGTAAGTGTAGTCGCCCGACAGCGGCAGGCTGGTCTGGTCGATTCGGTCAATGCCCCAGGTGGCGCCGGTCTGCGTGACGTTGGCGTGGACTTCCTGATTTTCCTCGATGTAGGCGACGCGCGGATCACCGCGCAACATGCGCACGGCGGATGGGGTGAGCGTGGCCGCGAAACCGCGCACGGTGTTTCTGTAGCGGAAGCGGGCCAGGAAGCCGTGGCGGTTCGCGAGCTCGTTGGTCAGGGCATCCACAGCGGAAAGCGGGGCATCTTTGTACACGACGATGTACGACCCGGGAACGACCTTGCCCGCGGCGCTGACGACCGGCGCCAGCCCGTCGCCAGAAACGGGAGCCGTGAGTCCAGCGGGCTTCTTGGAGCACCCGGCGGCGAGCAGCGCGAGCGCCGCAACCGCCAACAGCACCTTCGAGACCAAACGCTTCATCTCATCCTCCTGCAGGAACGGGGGGACACGGGTGCCTCCAGCACTGGGCACGCCACTGTGAAACTTATTTACATCCGGCACGGACTGTCAATGAGAAGTTAATACTATTACCGGAGAACGTCAGGCGTGGCCCCTGTTTTTCGGCGACCCATGGCCCCAAGGCGCTCGTTCGGCCGGTGGGGCTGGTGCCACTCGACGTTGGATCTCCGCAAGCGTCTGTGCGCACCACTTCGAGAACCAGTCCATGCGCGGACATGGTCCGCCGACTCGCTTCCTGATAACTCACTGATGGGCAATCCGTTGTGCGCCTCGAACTGCCCGTTCGCATGGGGCAGCCGGGAACTCGGGCACGCCGTGGACAGCGTTGCGCAGGCTCCCGGCCGGGCGCGTGGGACCTGCGGAGTCGGGCGACCGCGTGGCGAGCGCCGTTGGGTGGCGGCGCCACCCGTGCTACTCGTCGTCCGGGAACAGCTCGCGGGCGCCGGTGCTCAGCGGATCGTAGCCCGCGAGCCGCCTCACGCGGTCGCGCACCCCGGGCAGGAGCCGCACTGCGCGGCCCGCCGCCAGCGCGGCGCGCAGGTCGGCCTCGAGCAGGTAGTCCGTGTACCACGGGTGCGCGCGGTCCTGTGGCAGCCGGTCGGTCAGTTCGGCGCACAGCACGCCGGCGAACAGCAGCACGCCAGCGGGCATGGTGTCGCGCGCGGCGATGACGCGCGACACCACCGCAGCGGCACGCAGGCGTTTGTCGTGGTCCTGCAACAGCGGTCCGCGCAATGGATCGAGCACCACGGTGTAGGCGCCGGCAGCACGCCCGATTGCATACGCCGAGCGAGTCGCAGGGGCGATGCCCTTCTTGGGCGGCACGACATCGACGCCCAGCACGAACGGCGACACGAGCATGGCGATGCACGCCGCACGGAACCAGCTTCGCGGGCTCACAGCCGCGGCGAGCAGCAGGGTGAACGGCACCGCTGGCAGCAGGTAGCCCTCATCGAGCGGCAGCCGCAGGTAGAGCACGAGCTCGGTGGCGATCGCGGCGCCAGCGGCCAGCAGCACACGCGCGGGCGCCGAGTCGTAGGCGCGTGACGCGGCGGGGAGCGCGCCACCGGCGGCACGTGATCGCGGTGTTCGTGTGGCGAAGGCGCCCGCGAGGAGCGCCGCGACCAACACCAGCGTGCCCGGGATGCCCCACAGCAGGGCCGTGGCCTGGCCCACGATGAGCGCCGGCGGGAACGGCAGCCGGTCCAGGTGGAAGATCCCAGTGACGAAATCGAGCGGTGAGTTGCCGGTGCCGAGCGGGTCGACGAAGCGCATGAAGCCCCAGCCATAGCGGCCGTACGCGGGCAGGTAGCACAGCGCGCCCAGTGCGATCGCGATGCCGGCAAGGAACACCGCGGCGCGGGGAGAGCCGCGCTCCGGCCGCGGCGGCGGGAGCAGCAGGATCGCGGGTAGCAGGGCGGCCGAGGTGAGGCGGGTGCCGATCGCGAGCCCGAGCCACAGCCCCGCGAGTGCGCTGCGACCACTGACGCGGGCATGTGCGGCCGCGAGCACGAACGCCACGGCGAACAGGTAGTCCATGGCTGACACGCTCGCCACGTAGGCCGCCGGCACGCACACCAGCGCAGCCGCGGCGAGCACGACGTCGCGCGCGCCCAGCCGGCGCAGCAGCCGCGCGAACACGAATGCGCAGGCGGCGGCGGCGAGCGCGCTCAGTAGGTTCATGGCCGGCGGCCCGCCGCCGGCGCGCGCGACGCACGAGGCGAGCCATTCCTGGATGGGGTAGCCCGGGAATCTCGACGTCGTGTAGCGGCCGGTGGCCGCCATCTCACGCGCGGCGTTCACCAGGAACCAGCCGTCGTTGTCGTTGCCTGCGCCGGGGCCGAGGAACGGCAGCCGGGACAATAGCACCGCGACAGCGAGCCAAGCGTCCGTCGTCAGTGAACGGGAGAGGGTCCGCATGAGTCCCGCACTCTACACCGTGAGGCATGGGGCGGGTGGGCCGGTGGTGCCGCTGCTGCGGTGCGTGATTCCCTGAACCCGGCTAGGATGCCGGCGGCCGGGTCCCTGCCCGGTCCCCGCGTCGCGCCCTACCTTCTTCCACAGAGGACCCGCCTTGCGCACGCCCACGGATCTCGGACTCGCCGCCGCGCCCATCACGGATCGTTCGCTGTCGCGACTCGCCCAGGGACTGGTCGGTTCCGAGGTGCTGCGCATCGCCGGCGAAGTGCGCGCCGCCATCGCGGGCGGGCGCGACATCTGCAACCTCACCGTGGGCGACTTCGATCCCAAGGAGTTCCCGCTCCCGAAGAAGCTGGCCGATGGCGTGAAGGCCGCGCTCGACGCCGGGCACTCGAACTATCCGCCGTCCAACGGCATGCCCGAGCTGCGCAAGGCGGTGGTCGCGTTCTACCAGCGCGAGATGCAGCTGGACTACCCGGTCGAGTCGGTGATCATCGCCAGCGGTGCACGGCCGTTGATCTATGCCACCTACAAGACGCTGGTGGATGCCGGCGATGTCGTGGCGTTCCCGGTGCCGTCGTGGAACAACAACCACTACATCTACATGACCGGCGCGCGTGGTGTGCCCCTCGAGGTGAAGCGCGCGAACCAGTTCCACCCGACGCCTGAACAGGTCGCCGCCGTGCTGTCCGAGGCGAGGTTGCTGGCGCTGAGCTCGCCGCTGAACCCCACCGGCACCGGCATGAAGCCCGAGGCCCTCGCCGCCATCAGCCGCATGGTGGTCGACGAGAACAGGCGTCGCGAGGGCACCGGCCAGCGCCCGCTGTTCATCATGTACGACATGGTGTACTGGGCCACGACGTTCGACACCGGACTGCCGCTGACGCCGCCGTCGCTCGTGCCCGAGGTGGCGCCCTATACGGTGCTCGTCGATGCGATCAGCAAGTCGCTCGCGGCGACCGGGCTGCGAGTGGGCTGGGGGCTCGCGCACCCGGCCGTCACGCAGCGCATGAGCGACCTGATCGGGCATGTTGGCGCGTGGGCGCCCAAGCCGGAGCAGGTGGCGAGCGCGGCGTTCATCACGGATGCCGCGGCGTTCCACGAGTTCCGCGGCCAGATGGCGGAGCGGCTTGGCATGCGGCTGCGTGCGCTGCACGAGGGCTTCGCACGCATGCGCGCCAAGGGCATCGATGTCGAATCGGTGGAGCCGGAAGGTACGCTCTACCTGTCGGTGCGCTTCCCGCTCGGCATTACCGTGCGCGGGCGGCAGCTCAAGACCAACGAGGACATCCGCAAACTGCTGCTCGATGAGGCCGGCATCGCCGTGGTGCCGTTCCAGGCATTCGCACTGCCGCATGAGGACGGCTGGTTCCGCATGTCGGTGGGCGCGGTGTCGATGAAGGCGATCGAGCAGGGTCTGGCGCGCATGGAGCAGGTGCTGGGCGAGGCCGCCGCGAGCTGAGCGCGGCAATCGTGCGGTCGCGCCGCGCGCGGTGCGCTCCGGTGCGACAGAGCCCACGCGGCTGTCGTGAGCGCGCCGGCCGTTCAGTGCGCCAGCAGTTCCGCCGGCAGCATCACGCCGATGGAACGACGGCAGGCATCGCAGCGGAACTCGAGCCGCGCGCTTGCGGCACTGCGCAGAAGTTGTTCCTGTGCCACGCCACATCCCGGGCAGATGCCGCGCACGTCGATGACGCTGACGCGTTCGCGCAGCCGTTGCAGTGCGAGCCAGGGCCCGCCCAGCAGCAGCAACGGCACGAGCACGAAGTGCAGCACGGGCAGGAACACCGCGGCGACGGCGAGACCCCAGGCCGCGAGCCACGTGCGCACAGCGCGGCGGGTGCGAGCACCCGCGTCATGCACGACGATGCGCAACATGGCCGGCTGCTCCGGCTTGCCGAGCCAGACCAGCGTGGCTGGATGTTCCAGCCATGGCAGAGCACTCATGGGCGACGGACTCGCAATCGTAAGGTGCGCACATGCAGCGTGCCGCACCCGGACAGGTGGTGGAGCGTGAACTTACACCGTGCGGGACTTCGCGGCCAGACTTCAGGCCGGTGGGACGTTCGTGCGGGCGAGCCATCCTCGACTGGCCGGGCAGGTTCAGCCGCCCAACGGACGGCGACCACAGGGCCGCCTGCGAACAGCTGGTGCTCGCGCCGGAGGCGGGCTTCCGAACGCCGTCGTGGTCTTGGCTGGTGCCACCGCCACATTCGGGCTGGGCGCGTCGACCTACGACGCCAACGGAATCGGCCCGCGAGCCTACGCGGCGTATCCGCTTCGGAACGGCCAATCGGCGACGTTCAACGTCCATGTCGTGCAGGGGGCAACTGCCATCGTGCGAATCGACACCCTTGCAACCACCGGAGTCAGTGACGTGTCTATCGCCTACCACACAGGATTGCTTGTGCGGCCCAACCCGAGCCGCGGCAAGGTGGAGTTGGTCGCGGAGATGGCCGAAACAGGTCGTTTGAAGATCGAGGCGTACGACGTGGCTGGAAGGCTTATTGCACAGCCATGCAACGGTCCGGTCGCTGTGGGTCAACAAGTCGTCCAGTGAGACGCTTACAACGGAGGGAGCATGAACGCTCGAGCTGGGCTCGATTTTGTTCGAATGAAGACCGGGCATCAGGTCTTCACCCGTCGACTGATGATGACCAGATGAATGCACTGCAGCCCACACGTCGCAACTGCGCTCGCTTCGTCCCGGTAGCAGCGCTAGGCCTCATGCTGTCGCTCCCGTGCGTGGCCCATGCAGCTACTGTCGGGCACCTGATTCTATACGTGCGGGGAAACGTGAGCGACATTGCCCTGGTTGATCCGCTCGGAAGGACCGATCGGGACGACGACGAAGTTTCGAAGGAAGGCATTCCGGGCTGCTCGCGGTGGCCTGGCGGGATAAAGACGGGCGAGGAGGACTCGCCGAGCGCCGACTCTTCAGCAAATGTGCTCATGATGTTTGAGCTGAGCAGCGTCCAGTACGGTCGATACGTCGTATGCGTTCGAGCCGATAGCGTGGTGGAGGTGACGGTCTCGGCCACATTTGAGCCCGAGCCTCAGAGCACATCCGGCTGCATCGATCTAGCCAGGACTTATACGGTCGGCCCGGGGCGTCATGGTTGGGCAATTCATGTGCGACGCGCTCCTCCCAAGGGCGAATGCGCCGTCCGCATCGCCCCCCTCGTCAAGAAGAAACGGGCCGCGAAATCTCGATAGGATGTCCAATCCGACGAGTCTGCTTTGATAACGTGCCTCGTGAGCTTCTGATGGTGGTTTGCCAGATTGCCGAGTGTCAATACGCGTCACCCCTCGCGACTGTGCCTCGCCTCGTACGCCCGGTACTGCAGCGCCTCCGCCAGCCTTAGCGCACCCACACGCGGCTCGCCCGCGAGGTCCGCGATGGTGCGCGCCACGCGCATCGCGCGGTGCACGGCGCGCGCACTCATGCCGCCGCGGTCCACGGCGTCGGCGACCAGTTGGCGGCCGGGCGCGTCCAGCGCACAGTGCTCGCGCAACAGTGGCGCGGGCATCTGCGCATTCAGCCAGCTGCGCTGCAACTGCACGGCGCGCGCGGCGAGCACACGCGTGCGCACGGCGTCCGACGGCTCGCCGGGGGCGGCGGCCATGAGTTCGTCCGACGTGAGCGGCGTCACCTCGATCTGCAGGTCCAGACGATCGAGGATCGGCCCGCTCACCCGTGCCGTGTAGCGCATCAGGTCGCGCGGCCCGCAGCGGCAGCCGCGTTTGGGATGTCCGAGCCAGCCGCACGGGCAGCGTTGCGTTGCCTTTTACCAGCTTGCGGCTCAACGTCGCCAAACCGCGCGTGTTCCCAAGGGGTTACCCGCAGAATCCAACGACGCTCGGCGAATACGTCCGACGCCGAAGACTCGATCTCGGGCTCCCGCAACGAATCCTCGCCGAGCGCTGGCGGGTCACCCGCGAGACGGTCGCCGGATGGGAACTGGGGCGCTGTCAGCCCGCTATCCGGCACTGGCCGCTCGTCCTCGCGTTCCTGGGGGACGACCCCACGCCGACCGGATTCGTCCTTGCCGACCGCATCCTTGCCCACCGTCGGAGGTTCGGATTGAAGCAAACCGAGCTGGCCGCCCAGCTCGGGATCGATGCTGGAACGGTCCTCGACCTTGAGTCCGGGCGGAGAACGCCGAGCGCCCGCGTGAGCGCAGTCGTCGAACGGCTGCTCAGGCGCCGGTAGTCAACACCGCGGCTACCAATGGACCATGCCGGCGAACGAGATTGGACTTGCGCCAGGGGGGGGGGGGCACATGCCTACTCTCCACGTGCGCGACCCCCTGTCGTGTCCATCACGCAAGCGCGTCCTCGTGAAGGCATTCCCGAGGCGCGCGATCTGATTTCATTGAACTCTCGCGGATGTAGAAACCTGGAGTGGCCGCGGCATGCCAATCGCCGTGCACACGCCTCGGTGCTTGGCGTAACCCTCCGCGGAAGTTCGGTGAGCGCGATGAGCGAAGCGACGCTTGCTGGTTTGGGCCGATGGGCCGCCACACCTCCACCGCAGGCTCCGATGTCGTTGAACCAGTATCTCGATTGGGGGGATGCACGCATGATCTCACCGGCGCGTCTCAACTCGCATCGTGTTGCCTTGGCAGCTCTCATGCTCCTGTTGCAACTGGCAGCTCCGCGACAATCGTCGGCCCTCCAACTGCGATGGAGCGGCGGGTCCGCGGCGCTGGACTTCAGCACCAACACGCGAGTGGTGCTCAGGGTCCAGGCGGATTCCAGCGAGGGAGTACTCCCTGTGTGGTGGAAGCTCATTGGCGTTTCGGATTCCTCGGGCATTCACATCGTCGCACCCGACTCGCTGACGGCCTGCCAGGTCGACACGGCCAAGGTCTCCTCTGTCGACCCGCCGTCCACGCCGGCGGACAGCGCCGCGAACCAGACGACGGCGCACCTCTGTTCGTCCGAGAGCATCCGCGCCACCGTTGCGTTCTACACTATCGACCTCCTTGCAGGGAGCAAGGGGAGGCTCAAGGTCGTGGCCCTGTCCCCGGCCGATCCAGATTCCGTCATCGAGTCGAATGAGGTCGTGTACAATGGTGGGGTCGAAGGCAATTTCCCTCCCGCGCTTCTCCGAACGACCAGCAACCACGCAACCGCATCCCTCGAGGTCACGGCGGTCGGTGCCGGTCTGGCCGACGTCGATTCGGTGACGGTCGGGGCCGCGGATGGACTCTGGAGTGTTCCGTTGGTCGTCCAATCGAAAAGTCCGAAGCGACTCACCGCGAGCGCTGATGTGCCCGCCAAGCTGCCCAGCGCGGTGGTCAAGGTGGTGAGTCCCTCTGGGATCAGTGTGGAGGATCTGCCGGCCGACAACTCGAGCGCGCTCGTCGTTGTCAGCGCGACGTCCGACACCATCCTGTACCGGGACCCGGATCCAGGCGTCTATTGCCACGATTTCGCGTTCTACTACAACGCGGTCCCCGACCCGACGAACCCGGCCCATCCTTGGAAGGGCGCGTTCCACCTGTTCTACATCCGGGTCAAGATCGCCAATTCTGCAGACAGCATCATCGCCCACGCCTGGTGCGACACGCTCGGCGCACCTTGGAAGGTGGATTTGAACGCCTTCCGCCCAAGTGGCCAGGGCTGGGACGCCGCAAAGGTCTGGGCGCCGTCGATCCAGCAGATCGGCAACCTGACGTATATGTTCTATACGGGTGTGGATGCGCTGGGGAACCAGAGCATCGGCTACGCCACCACGCCGATGCTCGGCACCACCAACATCAGTTGGACGCGCAGGACAACGCCGATCTACACGGCGGCCAACGCGGGCTGGGCGGACAAGGTCGGCCACGAAGTCTCGGGAAGAACCAGCTTTCGCGATGCCTTCGTCATGCCGGACCCCGACGAGGTGAAATACCCGGGTCGCTACCTCTTGTTCAATGCGGGCGAGGACGGCGTCCTGTTCCCCCACTACGCGATCGGTGTCGCCAGGAATCGAGCTGGCACGCTGAATCAGTGGGATGATGGTGGCAAGTTCTTCGCGACCGACCATACCCACATGCCATTCATCACTGGAGCGCTCGAATCGCCACTGATGGTAAGGGACTCGCTCACGGGGGCGTGGCGTATGTTCGTCGCGAACGCGAACTACGATAATTTGGGCCGCAAGTCGACGTACTTCTTGACCCAAGTGCCCGGGGACAGCGTCACAGACATCGCCGCCTCTGCCTGGCCTGGGCTCGATTCGCTCTACTACTACACCGGCAATGATGCGAGCGTGATCGGATGGCAGGCAGCCGAGCATCTCCAGATCGGTCCGGTCCACTTCTTTGCCTCCTACGTCGGACCGACGGGCATCGGCATCACTCGGATGCACTGGGATCCGGTGGCGCAGCGGTTCTTCTTCGTGCATCCCACGAATGCAAGTGTGGGCGATCAGCCCGACGGAGGAGACCTACGCTTCTATCTAACTGAGTTTCGTCCGCGGGCCGACCTCGTGCGCTTCGTCCTCGAGTCCGCAAACGCGATAATCCCGAAGCTCATGATCTACGATCTCCTGGGACGGCGAGTCCGCAACCTCAGTGACGGTCGCGCCACGCAGGGGCGCCATGAGTTCGCGTGGGACTGCCGCAAGGACGATGGCGAGCGCGTCTCGGCGGGCATGTACTTCGCTCGGCTGACGGGTTCGAACCGGGCCATGGTGGTTCGTGTTCCGATCCTCCGATAGGCACGCGATGCACGTGGAGTGCGACACATCGACCGGCCGGGGCTGGCTGTGAGCGGAATGGCTCAGACGGCGCCAGTTGGTCGGAGCAAGGCAAGCCCAGCGACGTACCGCGGCTCGATAGTAATACGGGCACTGTACGTCTGGCTGGGGCTGGTGGTCGCCGTCCACGGATCCGCGCACGCCCAAGTGGTGGACTCTACGCTATGGTGTCTTAATCCAGGTTCCACGCTGCTCGCCATCGGCAAGCTGGGGCATACCCTCTACCTCGGCGGTAGCTTCCGGTACATTGGGCCGTCGACGGGCGGAGGAGTGCCGTGCGACTCTCATTCTGCGGCCCCGCTCGCGAACTATCCTCGCGTCGTCGGCCGGGTCTACACGGTAGTCGCCGACGGGCAGGGCGGGTGGTACATCGGCGGCCTGTTCTCCTATGTCGGCGGGCAGCCGCGGGCGAATCTCGCCCACATCCTCGCGGATGGGAGCGTGGCTGCGTGGGCTCCGGATCCGGACCAACAGGTGTCGGCGATCGCACTCGCCGGCGGGACCGTCTACGTGGGCGGGGATTTCAAGCTCGTCGGGGGCCAGCCGAGGGCACACTTGGCCGCGCTAGGTCCATCGAGCAGCAGGCCCTTGCCCTGGACGTGCGATGCGAACGACCGCGTGATGTCACTCGCGGCAAGCGGGTCGACGCTGTACGTGGGCGGATGGTTCACGGTCCTCGCGGGTCAGCCGCGTGCGCGCGTCGCCGCGGTGGACTTGGCCAGCGGAGTGCCCACGCCGTGGGCGGTGAATCTCGACGATCGCGTCAGCGCGCTGGCGATGCACGACACGACCCTGTTCATCGGCGGTTACTTCTGGACCGCAAACGCCGATACGCATCGTTGCATCGTCGCAGTCGGGGCTTCCACCGGCGCGGTGCACGCGTGGAATGCGCTCGTCGACCGCCAACCGCCCTCCTCGTTGGATTTCGGCCCGCACGTCAACGCCATGCTATTCAGTGGGGAGTCATTGTTCGTCGCCGGGTCATTCACGCATATCGGTCGTCAAGCTCGCCAATCGCTGGCGCAGATAGACGTTGCGAGCGGGCGAGCGACGGATTGGAATGCGCGCCCATTCCGCGACACGAGGCTGGGGCCGGAGTTCTTCTCGCTCGCGTGCTCGGGGGACACGCTCTTCGTCGCGGGGCCATGCGATTCGATTGGCGGCGAGCCATGTGGGCAGGCGTCGGCGCTCAACTCGCGGAACGCAACCAAGCTGGAATGGGACCCACTGACCAACGATTTCGTGTTCGCGCTGAGCTTGCAGGGTGGTGTCATCTACGTCGGGGGTTGGTTCACGTCGGTGCGCGACTGGGTGCTCCGCCCCGGCCTCGCCGCGATCGATGAGCAGACGGGACGAGTCACCGATTGGGACCCTCATCCCGACGACTACGTGAGGAGCCTTCTCGTTCACGGCGGCAAGATCTACGTTGGCGGCTATTTCGGGTCGGTGGGCGGCCAGTTCCGTTCGGGAATCGCTGCGTTGGATCCCGTGACCGGCGAAGCCACGTCGTGGAACCCGAGTGCAGATGGAGCAGTTTGGTCCATGGCTCCGATGGGCGACGCGGTGATCGCCGCGGGGCTATTCAGGCGAATCGGTGGCCGTTTCCTAACCGGCCTCGCTGCAATCGATACCTCGACCGGCCGTGCGACATTGTGGACTCCCGATGCAGGAGGCGACGTACACTGCCTGGCTGTCAGTGACACGGCGATCTATGTCGGGGGGGACTTTCTCGTCATGGGCGGCAAGCCTCGTGGATCACTCGCCGCCGTCGATCCGTTGACCGGCGCGGCTACCCCCTGGAACCCCCCGACCGACGGAATCGTGAATGCGATTGCCCTGCTTGACGGAACCATCTATGTCGGAGGCTTGTTCAACACAGTAGGTGGGCTTCCACGCAATTTCCTCGCCGCCGTCGATCGAGCCGGCTCCGTGTTGCCGTGGGACCCTGATGCCTTCGGCCCAAATGGGGACGGTCGCGTTCGAGCCCTTGTCGCCAAGGACAGCACCCTCTTCGCAGGCGGATTCTTCTCCGGGGTGTCGGGGGAGTCCCGCGAGTACTTCGCGGCGCTGGACGCCAAGACGGGCGCTGTGCGACACGAATACCCGCACCCCGACGGACCGGTATGGGCGCTTGCCGAGAGCGGCGGCAGTATCTACGTGGGGGGGGCGTTCGGGCGTATGGGACAGTGGCCCCAGGTGGCACTAGCGGCGATCCGGCCGAGTGGCGCGCTACCGCCGCCTGTCTCGATTCGCCTCCTGCTTGCGCAGAGCGCCCCGAACCCCGCGACCAGCTCCACGGTAGTGCGGTACTCACTGCCAGCCGGCGCGCCGGTAAGCCTCACCCTGTTTGACTTGCAGGGCCGTCGAAGCGCAAGGGTTCTATCGGACGTATTCCAATCCGCCGGCCCGCATCAGGTCAGCGTTCGCACCGATGGTCTACGGGCGGGATGCTACCTCTACTGTCTAGAAGCTGGTTCGCTCAGAGCAACGAGGAAGATGGTGATCGTGAGATAAGTGTGCACGTGCCCGGAGGCTATTCATACTTCGCCGCTGTGTCTCGCCTCATACGCCCGATACTGCAGCGCCTCGGCGAGCCGCAGCGCTCCGACGTGCTGTTCCCCGCACAGGTCCGCGATCGTCCGCGCCACGCGCAGCGCACGGTGAACGGCGCGCGCGCTCATGCCGCCGCGGTCGACGGCGTCGGCGACCAGTTCTCGCCCTGCTGCATCCAGTGCGCAGTGCTCGCGCAGCAATGGCGCCGGCATCTGCGAGTTGAGCCAGCCGCGAGCGCGTTGTAGTCCACGGGCAGCGAGCACCCGCGAGCGCACATTTGAGGAGCACTCGCCCGGCGCCGCCGCCATCAGCTCATCCGAAGTGAGCGCCATCACTTCGATCTGGAGATCCAACCGATCTAAGATCGGCCCCGACACGCGCGCCGCGTAGCGCGCCAGGTCACGCGGTCCGCACTTGCACCCGCGCTTCGGGTGGCCCAGCCAGCCACACGGACAGGGTTGCGTTGCCTTTCTGCAATCTCCGCCTCGCTGGACGAAGAGCGCCTGCGTTGCCAAGAGGTTACCCGACTTCGCTCGTCACGCTTGGCGACCACATCCGCCGCCGTCGGCTCGACCTGGGCCTATCGCAACGAACCCTGGCAGGCCGCTGGCGGGTCACCCGCGAGACCGTCGCTGGGTGGGAACTCGGTCGGTACGAGCCCTCGATTCGCCACGGGCCACTCGTGATTGCCTTCCTGGGTATGGACCCAACTGCCACCCGAAGCGCGATCCCCGAAGGGCTCAGGTCCGTCCGCCGCCGGTTCGGTCTCACCCAGGGCGAAATGGCGGTTCGGCTCCGGCTCGACGCCGGGACCGTCGCCGATCTCGAAGCCGGGCGGCGGTCCCCAAGTGCGCGAGTCAGGAGCGCCGTCGTGCGCCTGTTGGAGCAGGCCCTGCAAGATCCGAGTGTACCGAAGTAGCTCGCCGAGTATCGAGGTTGGACTTGCGCCAAGGAGGGCGGCCCCGGTTGCGCCTGCCACCCCTCCGTCGTGACCCAATGAGTCTCGCGTGACCGAGTCCAGCTCAAGCATGCGGGCGCTTCACGTTGGACGCCGGAACGAGCCGCATTCAGGGGTGGCCTCATGGCCACGCCTCAGGGGAGCGACTTCGCGAGCCGCAGCTTCGTGGTTTGCGCCCGTGCCCAGGAGGCCGCCATGGGCGGCGAGCCGAAGCTCCTGGAGGAGCACATGGGCCCCCGTGAGATTGACCGTCCGGCTCCCCACATACCGTTGCCGGTAGAGCCTCCTGGGTCGCCAGTGGCCGACTGCGCACAAGGGACCACTGCGCGCCTCTGAGCGAATCAAGGACAATCGATTTCTGAGAAGGGATGATTGAAGAGGACGGGAGGTCACGTGCATGTTGCGACTCTTGAGGGTGATGACTTGCTCGGTGTGTTTGATGGCCTTCGTCCCATGCGTACAGGCTGGGAACAACGCGGGTGCATCGGTCGAGTTGGCGTGGGACGCGAATGCCTTGCGGTCCTCGCCATCGGGCTTCCCCCTCTGTCTCGCCGTGTATGACGCGCCCGATCTTCGGCAGCTCGTGATCCACGTGAGTTGGACTCCGTACGATCCGGGAGGGGATTGTTTCCGCTTGAAGCCGGCGGGAAAAGCAGTCGCGTGCGACAGCCTCCGGGCGCTGCCGGTTGGCACGAGCCTCGAGGACTCAAGCTACGTCTGGACCGTGCTCTTCGCTTCCGCGCCAGCTTCACCCCAGCACCTGATCTACTGGATCACCGGGACGAGCTGCGACTCGACGGCGTCCCCGCGGTTCCTGGTGACCGACGTCCGGGCGCTGGATTCCTCGGGAGCGAGCGACACTCTTACTTCTCGCGGCTGCGTGATTCTGAATAGCGCCATGGCGTTTGGGGCCGCCGACGTCACTCAGTCGATATCACCCATGCCGTCGGGTGAGATGGGTGAGGCACTTCCCACTCGCCTCGCTCTCTTCGCGAACCCAAATCCCCTGGTCGAAGCGGCGACGATCAGATTCGACCTGCCCGGACCAATCTCCTGCCACCTCGCGATCTATGACGTGAGCGGAGCTCTCGTGCTGGACGCGAGTCCCGTCGTGCGCGCACAGCGCGGCAGCTTCCGCTGGGACCTGACCCGCAGGGATGGCGAACGGGTCCACCCAGGAGTGTACTTCGCACGCCTCACCAGCTCGGCTGGCTCTCGCGTGGTGCCGCTGACGGTGCTCAAGTGAACCGCGCGAACCTTGTACACGAGTCCCCGCCGCGCAAAGCTCTCGCCACGCGATGGCGCGTTTCGCGAGCGCCTTCCGGTCATGGCTTGTCGGCGACGCCACTTCTGCGACCTGCTCAGGAGTCTGCCGTGTTCATCCGATTCCTGTCGCTGGTCGGGCTGGTCGTTTGCCTTAACGCGGCCATTGCCTGGGCGCAAGCACCATTCGCCCCACACGCTTCGGGCGACAAGGTCACCAGGTACCCGCAGGCTGAGGGGACCTACCCCTACCCGTCCAGGCCCCAGTATCTGATTCCGACCTCGGTGGAGACCGGAGCGGGCGCGACCACTTGGAACGCGGTCCTCACCCGGATCACCGGCGATGCGGGCGCATCCATCACCCACTTGAGCCCGTCCGTCTGGGGAAAGGACGGGCGGCACCAGTACTCAAGCCGCTCTTCATGGAACGCCACCGGCTCGCTCCTCTACATCGAGAATGGCATGTGCAACGACTGCGTGGCAGCGGTGGATGGTGTACACTGCCCGAAGACGTCCGGTGGGTTCAACGGCTACAACGGCCCCGCAGAGCCGAAGAAGCTGTTTCTGGACGGGAACACGTACATCCCCCAGAACATCGGCCAGTTCACCGCGATCACTGACGCCAAAGAGTTGGTGTGGCACCCGTCGACCTCACGGGCGGACTACATGATCGTCGTAAGGGACTCGCTCGGGTCGCCGGAGGACGCTGCCCACAATCGCTCTCTGCTGCAGTGGGTGAACGTCTGGAATGGCGCTATCGCGCGCACCTGGACGCTCCCGTTTCAAGTGGCGGGCATCGGACCCGGCGAAGGCGCCCCCAGCAACGACGGCCGATTCATCACCCTCCTCAACGTCGCCGGAGATAACGTGGTCCTGGTTGACATGGACCCGTCGATACCGGACCCGTATCCTAGGCGGCGAATCAGTGCTGCATCACCGTTGCCGCAGCCGTGTGGGCTGTCTTGTCCAACGAGCTGCAATGTTGGCCACGTGACGGTGTCGAGCAAGGGTACATTCCTCGACGTGGCGTATGGCAATGACATTCACCGCATCTTCGACATCGACTGGAAGCTGACTGAACAATCTGCCATGCCAGCTCTGGGATCCCCGCACACGATGCACGTGGCACCTCCGTCGTGTTACGACGGTGCGCTGGCACTCGACGCGAACGGCTGGATCATGCCTCTTAAGCACGCCGACCATCTGACTTACGGAGACGAGGAGTACATCGTTGGCTTCGACGATTGCCGCGTTTTTGGTTCCTGTGAATTCCCGGGCGGCTTGGAACCTTTCGCCGAGGACTCGGGCCGCGTTGTCGTGGTGAAGCTGACCCCTGGTTCACTCCTTCAAGACGGATCGGTGCGGCACGTAAGCGCGGGCCGCCTTGAAGTGGGCTCAAGGGAGCGGTCGGGTGCCCACGTTTCCGCACGCAATGTGAGCGGGCAGACCTCCTGGGTCTTCGCGAGCTACGACAAGACACCGGGTGATTTGCCAACCGGAAACACGCGGATGATGGGTGAAGTCGTGGCCTGGAGCCTGGACAGGAGCGCGACCGTCCCCAAGGCGGTCAAGCGCTTCACCTGGAGTCACAGTGCCTGGTCGAGCGCTCTCGGCTACGAGTGTTACCGCGCCGAGATGCACCCCAGCCCGTCGCCGGATGGCCGGCGCATCCTGTTCGCGTCGAACTGGCGGCGCTGGACGCAGGGCGTAAGCGACTACGCTCCGAACGATTGGCGGAAAGCCTACGTCATCGACACCCGGCCCACGCCGGCAGCGGTCAGCGGCCTGACCGCTGAGTCCACGCAGGGGTGTGCGATCACGCTCCGATGGACGGCTCCGAAGGACGACATGCTGGACCCCGCATCGGGGCAAGTCGCTGGGTACGATATCCGGTACAATACGACAGGCGAGATCACGCCCGAAAGCTTCTACGATCAGGCATTTGTAGTGCCACCGTCGCCGCTCGCGCCCGGTTCACTCCAGACCCTGGTGGTGAGCGGGCTAGATGACACCCAGACCTACTACTTCGCTGTGAGGTCGATCGGGACCAACGGCCCGCGCTCGACGATCGTGGGCCCGGTAACGGCGACTCCAGGACCGCCCCCGCCGCACAACCCGCCGTTCTTCTGCGGATGAGAAGACTGCACTCGAACGGTGGGCTCGAACGT
The DNA here is from genome assembly GCA_031360075.1 of bacterium. GTDB lineage: Bacteria > Eisenbacteria > RBG-16-71-46 > RBG-16-71-46 > RBG-16-71-46 > JAIOPA01. The sequence goes on from JANMAX010000316.1 coordinate 38,743, forward strand.
CGCAGAGCCTGGCGCGAGCCACTTTCCGGATCTGATCCGGATCGAGGCACTCCATGAACTCACCCCGCCGGATGTCGAGTTCCAGGTGGTCGTGGCTGGCCGTGGCCATGACATCGTGCGCGCTCGTGAGTTCGACGCGCTCACTCGCCGAGTGCGAGCCGGGCTTTGAGCTCCATCCCGAGTACTACACGTTCAGCGTGGGCGCCAAGCCGGTGTCCGTGGCGACTGGAGACTGGAACGAGGACGGCCGACCCGACGTCGTGACCGCGAACGCGGATGGCCGTTCGCTCACGTTGCTGTTCGGTGCGGGCGGCTTTCACCTCCGGCCCGGAGGCGAGATCCCGATGGGGGCGGCCGCCTACTGGGTGGAGCCCAAGGACATGAACGCCGACGGGCATCTCGACCTGGTCGCCACCGGGGACTTCGGCACTGTCGTACTGGTGGGTGACGGCCGGGGAGGATTCCGGACCGGCGCTACCTACCCCTATGCCGGTACGTTCCTGGCGCTTGGAGATCTCAACCGGGACGGCTCGTGCGACATCGCGCTGGCGTCCAGGACGGCCAAGCTCGACGTGACGTTCCTGTTCCTCAAAGGGCTGGATGTAGACCACGTGCATACGTTGCCCTATCCAGTGGATGCGATCCATCTCGGGGACTTCAACGAGGACGGGGCTCTGGACATGGCCGTTGTTGGATGTGGGGGCTACATCTGGCTGAACCCTGGCGACGGAACCTTCAGCCCATCATGGACCTTCTACCCGTATCACTGCTGCACCAAGTGGGGGGCAGTCGGCGATATCAACGGCGACGGTCACGTCGATATCGTGGGAGTGGAAAGCTACCCGGGCTGCGGTGGCGTCCTGCTCGGCCGCGGAGATGGAACCTTTCAAGACCCGTATGGCGGGCTCGCCGCCGAGTTGCCCTCGGGTCCGGAGGAGCCGCGACCGCCAGCCGTCGCGCGCCGCCAAGTGCCCAGCGGCGAAACGAGGCACGAGCCGTGGATGCCACCCCTGCTCAGCGGCGCATCCTGGCAGGTTCAGGACTCGGGCGGCGAGCCCCTGCCGGAGCGTCCGGCGAGTGTTCCCAGTGCGTTGTGGCCGACCAACGAACCGGGCGCCGGCCCCGATCTCCTGCTGGACGCGGTTCACTATGGACCGCACTGGGTCATGCTCGCGGATCTCGATGGGGACGGCCGGGACGACTGGGTCACACTGAGCAATCAGCCGGGAGAAGAAGTCCTGTACCGGCGCTCGGTGTCCTACCCGACGGCGGCGGTGGTGGTCGACATCGACGGCGACGGTCGCCTGGACGTGGTGGCCGCGGGACGCCAGTACTGGGGCGCTGGACCGATCGATGGGGCGGTGGCGGTGCATCCGGGGGACGAGCACGACATCATCCGCCGCAACCCGAGCGTGTACATGAGTGACCGGCCGGTGATGGCAGAGCTGGTCGACTTCAACCGGGATGGGATCGCGGACATCGCCTCCATGGGAGACGACGGCCTGCAGATCGTTGTCAGGCAGGCCGACGGGAGCCTCGGTCCGATCCTGGGCGCGCCGGGCTACTACGGCTTTGGGCACGCGTTCGTCGACATCAACGGTGACGGGAACCTCGACGTGCTGGACGGAGATCCCATGCTGTATCTCGGCAATGGGGATGGGACGTTCGACTGGGAGATGCCGATCCAGTACTTCGACAGTCGTCTGAGCGGATTCGACGCGGGGGATGTGGATGGGGACGGCAAAGTGGACGTGGTCGGGATCCGCTGGTACAGCGTGCCCGGCAACCGGCCGGAGGGCCCCGCACTGCTCCTGCGTGGGAACGGCGACGGGACGTTCCGCCCCGCGACCGAGCTGGGGATAACCGCCGCCCAGGTGAGGCTCAAGGACCTGGACGGCGACGGCCACCTGGACATGGTCGTCGCCAGGGAGAACGGAGGCATGTCGGTGTACTGGGGCAGCGGCGATGGGACATTCACGATGGGCCCGGTGCTCGAGAGCTCCGGGACGATCTACTCGCTGCTCTATGGAGACATCGATGGGGACGGGCGGCTCGACCTGTTCGCCAACCCGGAAGCCCGAGAAGTCGTCTACCGCAGTCTGGGAGGGCGGAGTTATCAGCGCCTGGCACTGAATCTGCGAGTCTACCCGACATTCCCGGCCCTGGGGGATATCAACGGCGACGGCAAGGATGATCTCATTGACTACGGCATCCAGGCATTCCACGTCTACTTGAGCAATGGTGACGGCAGTTTCCGAGGGCCACTCGAGGATTCGTATGGACCGGGCGGGCTCGTCCTCGTGGACCGGGCGAGCCGGAGCCCGCAGCAGCTCTTCGCGCTCACTCGGAACAACGAGTACTACTTCACCAAGGTCACACTGGTCGAGAACGAGCAGAGGCCCAACCGGGGGCCGATCACGGGCAACGCCCGCGCGGTGGTGACGGGCCCGGGGGCTCGGAATCACGGTTGGGCGGACATCTCGATCGCGGGCGTGAGCGATCCCGAAGGTGACGCAGTGAGCATCGCGGTGACGGGGATCACGCAGGACGAACCGGTGGGGAGCGGGTTCATGGGCGGTCCGCACGGGACCGCGGGCTCCGGCGGGCCTCACTGTCCGGATGCTCTCATCGTGGGCGGGCAGGCGCGGGTGCGTTGGGAGCGTGCGGGCTCCGGAAACGGCCGCATGTACAGGGTGGACTTCATCGCGACGGACGGCTGTGGCGGAACAAGTCCCGGCCAGGTAAACGTGTGCGTGCCGCACGATGCCGCGTCGCTGACATGCGTGGACGATGGTCAGCGCTACAACTCGCTCGGATGTGAGGTGGGCGGTCCCGCAGCGCTGGCGGTGTCGGCGGCGGATGGCCTGTACGCGCCGCAGGTGCACGCCGGAGGCGCGGAACTCCACTATTCGCTGGCACAGTCGGCCGAGGTGCGACTCGAGATCTTCGACCTCTTGGGCCGAAGGCGCGCGGTGCTGACGGGCGGACTTCAGCCGCCGGGTGAGCACCGGGCGCGCTGGGATGCCGTGGGGGCCGCGGGGGTGTACTTCGCGCGGCTCTCGATCCGGGGGCAGAGCTTCGTCCAGCGCTTCGCGCTTCTCCCTTGATTCGGGAGCACGAGGCGGGGAATCAGCGCGGGCAGGGCATTCATGCTTCGGAAGCGTGCCGTGCCTCGTACGCCCGGTACTGCAGCGCCTCCGCCAGTCGTAGCGCGCCCACCCGCGGCTCGCCCGCCAGGTCCGCGATCGTGCGCGCCACGCGCATCGCGCGGTGCACGGCGCGCGCGCTCATGCCGCCGCGGTCCACAGCGTCGGCGACCAGTTGGCGTCCGGGCGCGTCGAGTGCGCAGTGCTCGCGCAGCAGGGGTGCTGGCATCTGCGCGTTCAGCCAGCCGCGCTGCAACTGCACGGCGCGCGCGGCGAGCACGCGCGTGCGAACGGCATCAGACGGCTCGCCGGGAGCCGACGCCATCAGCTCTTCTGAAGTCAGCGGCGTGACCTCGATCTGCAGGTCGAGCCGGTCGAGGATCGGTCCCGAGACACGCGCCGTGTAGCGCATCAGGTCGCGCGGGCCGCAGCGGCAGCCGCGCTTGGGATGCCCGAGCCAGCCGCACGGGCACCGTTGCGTTGCCTTTTACCAGCCTGCGGCTCAAGGCGCCCAGACCCTCCGTGTTCCCAAGGGGTTACCCGAAGAATCCGGTGACACTCGGTGAACAGCTCCGTCGTCGAAGGCTCGATCTCAGCCTGCCGCAACGAATCCTCGCCGAGCGCTGGCGGGTCACCCGCGAGACGGTCGCCGGATGGGAGCTGGGACGCTGTCAGCCCTCGATCCGGCACCGGCCGCTCGTCGTGGAGTTCCTGGGGCTCGACCCGACGCCGACCGCGGCCACGCTCGGCGGCCGACTTCGGGCCTACCGACGCAAGCATGGACTGACGCAGGCGGAGCTCGGTGTCAGGGTGGGCATCAATGAGGGGACCATCCTCGATATCGAAGCGAATCGGCGAAAGACCAGCGCCCGCGTCGTGGCGCTCATTGAGGGCTTGCTGGCGCGGGGCCGGGCTCCAAACCGGTGACCAAAGGATAACTTCGAAGAATGAGATTGGACTTGCGCCAGGGGGGGGGGGAGGCGCCTACTCTGCCCCTTGCGCTCCCCCGTCGCGCACCAGTGCGATCATGCGTGCTCGACCTGTCCTTTCCGATGAGCACGAGCGCATTGCATTGAACCTCGTACCTCGCGGCAGCTCTCAGTGGGATAGTCGAATGACGGATCAGATTCGTCGACTTGCGATCATCGCGTTGGGCTCGCTGCTCCTCGCCGCTTCTGCGACAACGAGTTCGGCAGGCAATAACGCAGGGGGAACAGCGCGATTGAGTTGGGACGAGGCCGGCGTGGTGCTGAATATTGCATCTCCTCCTTCCGACTCGTTCCCCCTGTTTCTTTCCCTGTCCGGAGCACCAAACGTACGCGCCCTCGCCGCCGTGGTTCAGTGGTTTCCCACCGACCCGACGGGTGCGTGCTACGGCTTGCTCCCGGCCTCGCCAGGGGGGACTTGCGGCAGCACGAGCGAAATGCCGACGACTGGCGAGTTCCACGGAGAGCCGACCAACGAGTGGTGGAGCATTTCATTCCCGCCAGGCAGCACCGCACGGCACTGCGTCTCCTGGATCGTGACTGCCGCCGGCTGCCCGATTCTTCCACCCGCGATCTTTACGGCACAGGTTCGTATCGAGGACTCGAATGGCGATGTCGACACCCTCGCGGTGCAGCTACCGGCCACGATCGGATCGTCTCAGGCTGCCTCGTTGGAGGCGACCGCCATCTCCCCCGCGATTGTGGTGCCGGCCACGGAAACCATGTTGCGAGTCCGTGGATCGGGATTTCTTCCCGGGTCGCACGTGTCGCTTAGCAACTCCACGAGCCGCGTGGAGGCCAGTCGCGTCATCGTGCTTTCCCCTGATGAGATTGCCGCAACCGTGGCGCCCGGCCAGTCGGCGACTCCATACGATCTGACCGTCTCGATGGCAGACGGACGCTCTTCGGTTTCACCGCAGGACGTGGCGACTGCTCCCGCATTGGCATTGTCGATTTCCAGCCAGTTGCCGCGCCCAACCAACGCCGCCGGAGCGATTCGCACGCTCGCCCTCTGGGCCGATCAAAGCGCTACAGTGAACGTTGCGCATATTGGATTACCTCTCCCTTCAGCTTTGACCACCGACTCGCTGCTGATTCCACGCCCCGCCGGAGGCGACACGATGGCCGTGCTCAGGAGCACGCCGAGCGATTGCATCGAGTTCAACGCCGGTGTCGCGTGTTGTCCCAGCTATGTCGAGTACAACATCTCGCCGCCTCAGTACGCCACATCGATTGGCCTGCTGCAGATGGGCAAGGGGGTCCTCAGGGGCACGGGGGCATTCGACGACAACAACCTTCCTATCGTCTCGGTCAGAACACGATTCGCAGACGGTGATTCGGTCGTCGATACGCTTCGCGTCGGGCGGCAGGTGCGCAATTCCAAGGACGGCTCGCTCTCATGCCCGATCGCCGGGCCCATTCCGTACTTCGTGCTTCAGCCCGACGATCCGCTGAATGCCCAGTTGTACGCTAGCGGTGGGGCGTTCTACGACGCGCAAGAGGTGCAACTGCCGCCGAGCAAGCGCTCCAAGCTCGTTAGTGCGATACGCATCAGTGAGCTTGCCATCGTGCACAACAATTGTGCTCCGTCTGGTTTCACCGGGTGCCAGAGCTACCTGAGCGGGATCGGCCTGTGGCCTTCATTCGAAGTCAGAAACCGTCATGGTGGCAGCCTTGGGCTTCAGACTCAGTTCGCGACAGCCTACGCGGGCTTGCCGTATGGAGGGTACATCGTGCGCGACACCCTGTTCGGGGCGCACAACACTATCCGGGCCCTGGGTTGCATGCTGAGCTGCATGGCGATGGCTAACTCGTTCCTGGGCGACACCGTTACCGTCTTGGGGCTGAACAAGTACCTAGCGCTGCACGATGGATTCGAGCCTACAACTCTTGTCACGCTCAACCAGGTGAACGGCCAGAGCCTCGGGTCGACGGTGACCTGGACGGTTAGGCCCGGCGTGAAGTTGTCTGTCGGCGATACGGTGCTCTTCGAATCGCCTGGGACTCAGCGTCGAAGTCCCCTCGTGACGTTGGTGACCGGTCCGACAACCTCGCAGGCTACGATTGTTCTCAGGCACCGCTCGGGCCTCTTGACAGGCAACATGACGGGCGTCGGGTATGGACTCGTCAACACAGATGTGGCCGCCGAGGCGTACTCCAAGAGTAGTGGGCATCCTTGGCACCTGGTCAGGCTCATCGGGACGAGTCCGGCAATCCCGCCGCTCGTGGAGACCGCCCTGGTGGATTCGCTTCCTGTGCTGTTGGAGGAGCCGCACCACTACGTCCTTGCGCGCGGCTGGCGACCCAGTTTTGGCGGCAACTTTGCGAATGGCACCTACGTCCTGAACGACCCGGGCCATGATGGCGTGACTCGACTTAACCAGAATTTCGTGGTGGGCGGAACTCCTACGAGTTTCGGAAACACGTTCTTGGCGGCGAGATCGTGCGTCCCGCTGGAAGCGAACCACTACAACTCGACGGCGGTCGGCGGTGGGGCTGTCAGCTTCGTTCTCCAGGGGGGCGGCCGGCTCAGCATTACTGATTCCTCGGGTCGCGGATTGGACTTCTACGACACGCTCGGCGGATACGACGGCAATCTCCCGGGCGCGAATGCCTGGCCGGACTATGGGGCCGGTCTGGACGATGGCCTGGCCGCTGAGGCGCCAGTTGAGTACGTTGAGCTTGCAGGTGCCGCCGGCGGCGACTACCGAGTGCAGGTCGTCGCCAAGGGCTCTGCTTCCTTTGGGCTGGGTGCCTCAACCCTCGATGCCGATGGCAACTGCGCCCGAGCGTACGCAGAGTATCCGCTGAGCACCGGCGAAGCAGTGACGTTCAGCGTGCACGTCGTGCAAGGCGCATCGTCCAGCGTGCGAATCGACACATTGACGACTGCTGGTGTCGGGGGCGGAACTCAGCAACTCCCAACCGCGCTGACGGTACGACCGAACCCAAGCCGCGGTAAGGTGGAGTTGGTGGCTGACATGGCGGTTCAGGGAAACGTAACGATCGAACTGTTTGACATCGCTGGAAGGCTTGTTGCTGTACCTCTCAATGGTCCAGTTGCTGCAGGACGACAGGTCATCCACTGGGACGCCGAAACTGGGGGAAGCGTGAGCGGACGAGCAGGGCTCTATTTTGTACGAATGAGAACAGGGGCGCAGGTGTTTACGCGCCGCCTACTGGTGACGCGATGAGGGCGAGCGGAGTTGTTCTAGGAAAGCGCTTGTGTCTTAGCTTGCTGGTAGCTGTGCTTGTCGAAACTCCGCCCGCCACTCAGGCTGGGACGGCAGGACATTTGCTTTTGTACGTTCGTGGGAACGTGAGCGACATCGTCCTGGTCGATCCCGCTGGAAGGGCCGACCGGCAGAATGACAGTATCGCGGTCGCCAACATTCCTGGCTGCGGGCGGTGGCCCGGTGGTCTGGGGGGAGACCAGAGTGACCCCACTACTGTTGACTCCAGCGCCAGGTCCCAGATGCTGTTCGAGTTGAGCATCGTTCATTACGGACGGTACCTCGTCTCCGCTCAGTCTGACGACAGTCTCGATGTGGAAGTGGTGGGGACCTTCGATACAGCGGACCACTCCTCGACGGCTTGCGTAGACCTGACCCAGAGGGACCGAGTCGCAGTCGGCCGCACCACCTGGGCCGTTGACGTTCGGCGTTCGCCGCCACCGGGTGAATGCACAATCCGGATTACTCGGCTAGGCGAGTGGAAATCGAAGGGTAGGTGTCGGTAGCCCTTGAGGTTGGCTCCAGAGGCAGCGAGCCGCGAAAACTCGATGGGACGACCGACTTGATGGGTCCGCATTGATAGACTGGCTCGCGAGCTTGAGTTGGAAGGCAAGATTGCCTCGTATCAATACGCGTCACCCCTCGCGACTGTGCCGCGCCTCGTACGCCCGATACTGCAGCGCCTCCGCCAGTCGTAGCGCGCCGACGCGCGGTTCACCCGCGAGGTCCGCGATGGTGCGCGCCACGCGCAGCGCGCGGTGCACGGCGCGGGCACTCATGCCGCCGCGGTCCACGGCGTCGGCGACCAGTTGGCGGCCGGGCGCATCGAGTGCGCAGTGCTCGCGCAACAGCGGCGCCGGCATCTGCGCGTTCAGCCAGCCGCGTTGTAGCTGCACCGCGCGTGCCGCGAGCACGCGCGTGCGCACGGCGTCAGAGGGTTCGCCGGGCGTGGCGGCCATCAGTTCGTCAGACGTGAGCGGCGTGACTTCGATCTGCAGGTCGAGGCGATCGAGGATGGGCCCGGAGACCCGCGCGGTGTAGCGCATCAGGTCGCGCGGCCCGCAGCGGCAGCCGCGCTTCGGATGCCCCAGCCAGCCACAGGGACAGGGGTTCATGGCCGCGACAATGAGTGGCCGCGCCGGGAAGCGCGCGTGCGAACCAGCACGCGCGATCGCGACTTCGCCGTTCTCGAGCGGCTCGCGTAGCGCGTCGAGCAGTGAGCGTGGGTACTCCGACAGCTCATCCATGAACAGCACGCCACGATGCGCTAGCGACAGTTCGCCCGGCCGCGGCGGATTGCCGCCGCCCACCAGACCTGCACGTGACACCGAGTGATGCGGCGCGCGGAACGGCCGTGAGCGCATGAGTCCGCGGCCGGGCGAGCGCAGGCCGGTCGCCGAGTGCAACCTTGTCACCACCAGCGCCTCGCTGTGCTCGAGCGGTGGCAAGAGTCCCGGGAGACGCCGCGCCAGCATGCTCTTGCCGCAGCCCGGCGGGCCCACCAGCAGCACATGGTGTCCGCCCGCAGCGGCGATCTCGAGTGCATGGCGTGCGATGGCCTGGCCGCGTACGTCCGACAAGTCCTCGTCGTGCCCGGTCTGTGCGTCGGGGGAGGCCCGCAGTGCGCGCGGCAGGTCTTCGCCACGCAGCCACGCCACCGCTTCCCCCAGGTGCTTCACCGCGAGCACTTGCAGGCCATCGACCAAGGCGGCTTCGGGTGCGGCCTCGGCCGGGCACACCAGCGTGTGTGCGCCGGCGCGCCACAGGCTCTCGGCCAGCGCCAGCGTTCCGCGTGTGCCGCGCAGGGCGCCGTCCAGTGCCAGTTCGCCCATGGCCGCGGTGCGCTCGAGCCTTTCCAACGGGGCCTGGCCGGTGGCGGCCACCAATCCGAGCGCCAGCGCCAGATCGGCCGAGGCGCCCTCTTTCCGGCGATCGGCGGGGGCCAGGTTCACGGTTACGCGGCGGTCGGGTGGTGAGAACCCGGCATTGCGGAGCGCAGGCCAGACGCGCTCGCGCGACTCACGCGCAGTGGCGTCGGGCAGCCCGACCATGACAAATCCCGGCAGTCCCGGCCCGACGTCGATCTCGCAATCGACCGGGAACGCGTCGAGTCCCCACAGTGCTGCCGTGCGCACGCGTGCGAGCATGGTGGTTCCGTGTGCGGGGGCAGGGACCATTGCGCGCGGGCGGCCATGGCAGGCACGACGCGGGGGTGGACGGCCCCGGCGAATCGGGCGGCCCATGCGGGGCGACTGCACGCCGGGCCACGCAAGTTCCATGCAATGCCCAACCCGTTGCGGCTAAGGTATCGCGTCCAGTACACACCGACGCCGGCATGGTCGGACTCTCCACGCCGGCGTCAGTGTGTCGCTTGGCGACTACCGCTCGTCGCCGCTCTCGGCCACGCCCAGGTCGACGTCGTCGATGCCATCCAAGCGCGCAAGGTCGCTCACCAGTGGCTGCCAGGCGCCCTGCGCGGCCAGGCGCGCCAGTTCTTGAGCGCCCGGGAGTTCCTGCAGGAACACGAACGCCGTGCCCAGTGCGAATCGCGCCACGGTGCCGCGTGCGCTGGTTGTGGCGCGTGATGCCTTCGCCTCGCGGCTCGCGGCCAGCACCTGCTGCAGCGTGGTCTCATCGCCGCACGCCGCCTTCCAGCGCGTTTCGATGGCTTTGGCGCGCTCGGGGTCGGCCGCGCGCACGGCGTCCGAGACGAGCGCGTAGCGGTCGAGCTCCCCTTCCGGCACGTACGAGGTCCACACCACGCGTGCGCGGGTCTTGAGTGGCGTGCGTTGGTGCGCAAGGGTGCTGCCGTCGCGCGTCGAGACCACTTCGTGATCGACCTCGAATGCCACGTCGCGCAACCGTGCCACGACCTCGATCGGCACCTCGACCCAGTGCACTTCGCTCTCACCGGCGGCGCTCTTCTGCACGATGCGGCGCGCGACGGTGTCCCGGAAGTACTCGAGGTGGGTCTCCGACGTCACCGGGCCCAGCGAGCCGAGCACGACGCGCTGTGCGCCAGACTTGCGTGCCAGCTTCAGCGCATCGGCGCGCGGCAGGTGCGCCAACTGCGCCACGGTCATGCGCGAATCGATGGCGTCAGCGCCGAGCACGCGCGTGAAGCGCGAGTGCGGTGGCGAGAGCTCGTGCATGACGGCATCCCGCCAGTGGTCGGCGACGTCGCGGCCGACGCCGACATCACCCCAGGCGCACGTCACCGGCATCACCACCACACGAGTCAGCGCCTGTTCGTAGGCCGCATCGGCCAGCTTGGAGGCATCGCGCCACGGGTTCTCGAAGCGTTCGCTGTCACGGTACCGTTCAAACGCCAGCTTGGGCCGGTGCGCGCTCATGGCCTCACGGCCCTGGCTGTAGCTGCGGCGAGCGGCCGAGCGGCGCAGCGCGCGCTCGTCGTCCGTCCACTCCGGCGTCATCGTGAGCGTGGTGTAGTGGGCGGCGTTGCCCCTGAAACCCGCGAACTCCAGCACCTGTTCAGCGGCACGCAGGCTGTCGACCGCGGCGAGCGCGCGGATGCGGCGCTGCCAGTCCCCCGAGATCGCCTGTCCGGCGGCGTGCGCCGCGGCGCGTGCGTTCGGGTTCAGCGGCTCGCGGTCGAGCGCGCGTATCGCCAATTGCCAGGCGCGCCACATGTCGCCGCTCGCCAGCTTCTGCTGGCTCTTCTCTGCCAGCTTGCTCGGGCCAGCACAGCCGTGCACGACCAAGGCCGCCAGCACGAGTGCCGCGGTCAGGATGCGTCGCTGCATGAGGGACCTCCTGGTGGGAACATCACGGGTCCCCTGGATTATCGGCCGTCGGGCCGCCCGGATTCAGCGGTGTCCACGGGACATGCGGCGGGCCGGCGTCAGCTCACCTCACCCAAGCCAGCCGCGTGCTCTTGACGCCCCATGGGGTGGCGAGCCGAACCAGGTAGAGCCCGGCGCCGAGCGGGCGGCCGGAGGCGTCGCGGCCGTCCCAGCGGAACGCCTGCGCGCCAGCGGGCAGCGTCTGCGCCAACCCCCATACGCGTCGGCCGGTCACGTCGAGCACCTCGAGCCGCACGCTGCCCGCGGCGGGCAACGCGAACCGCAGCGTCGTCGCACCGCGCGCCGGGTTCGGCATCGGACGCGCCAGCGCGAGCACGGCCGGGCCGCGATCACCCACCCCGACATTCGCGGAGATCGTGAACAGCGCTCCACTCACGGCCGGCGTGGCGTTGCCGGCGGGATCGAACGCCGTCACGCGCACGAGGGCGCTGTCGGTGGGGGCCGCGGGCACGAGCCAATTGAAGCTGCCCGTGTTCGCCAGCGCGTTCGCGATGGCTTGCCACGGGCCGCTGCTGCCGTGCGCCGACCACTCGACGGTCACGGAGTCCACCTGCACGTTGTCGCTCGCGGTCCAGGTGATGGCGTGCGAAGTGTTCACCTCCCAGGTCTCGCCGCCGAGCGGCGCGGTGAGTTGGACGCTCGGCGCCTGGACATCGGCGAACGTGGCCGCGAGCGTGTGATTCGCCGACACGGTGCTGAACGTGAAGCTGCCCGGGGTGCCGACCGAGGCGCCGTCGACCAGCACGTCGGCAATGCCGAAGCCGGCGCTCGCCGTGACGCTGACGGTGACGCTGCCGCCCTGCGCCAGTGGGATCGTGCCACTGGGGGACACGCTCCCGCCCGGGCCGGCCGAGGCGAGTACCTGCCAGCGCGAGATCGTGAAGCTGGCGTTGCTGGCATCGGAGGTGGCGTTGTTCGCGGCGTCCCGTGCGGTGGCGCGCACGCGCATGCTGGCGCCCACGGTGTCGGGTACGGTCCAGCTGAAGCTGCCGCTGTTCGCGAGCCCGGTCGCGATGGTGCTGGGGTAGGTCGTGCCGCCGTCGAATGACAGCGCCAGGTCCACGGCGGTCACGGCGACGTTGTCCGACGCGGTCCACGTGAGTGCGTGCTGCGAGCCGGCCTTCCAGTCCTCAGTGCCGTTGGGCGAGGTGATCGTCACGGAAGGCGCAGTGAGGTCGCCGGCTGGCGCGGCGCGACGCGTGGCCCACAGCGTCGCGTTCACGAACAGTACGCTGTCGGCGACCTCCGCCCAGCCATCGAAGATGTTGGTGTTGCCGGGCTGAGCCGAACCGTCGTCGATGGGTGAGCTGTCGCCGCAGAAGAACACGCGGCCGCTGCCGTATTGCGAGGACGCCGCCATGATGCCGGTGGTGCCGGCCTGGGACGCGGCCGCCATCCAGACTTCACCGCGCACCGTCGGATTGACCTCGGGGTGGATCGTGAACGTCGTGCCATTGTGGAACGCGAGTGCTGCGACGTTGCCCTCGGGGCCGCGCGTGATGCTGTCGGACGGCGCCGCGTTCACGTTGCTCGAGGTCTGCACGATGTTGGCGTTGGCATCGCCGGTGCTGCCCCAGTGCACGCCCAACTGGAACGTGGGGTCCAGGGCGTTCCAGATCTTGGGCGAATCGAAGCCGTCGTTGTTGCGGTCCGAGATATCGTGGTCGCCCACGGCGATCAATCCGCCGCCGTTGCGCACGAAGGCCAGGATCGCCGTGCCCTCGGCAGCGCTGAACAGCGTGTTGGGCTCGGGCACGATGAAGACGTCGAAGTTCGAGAGGTCGAGCGGGTTGCCGGCGTTGCCGTACGTGATGGCGGCATTGTTGGTGGTCACGGTGAAGCCGCGTTTCACGAGGTCGACACCCCACGACGAGATCGCACCGAGCCAGTACGTGCGCGGCGTCGAGGGCACGATCGCGCCCTGCGCCGGTGACGGCGTCGGTGCATTGTCATCGATGATCCAGTCGGCATTGCCCGCAGTCTCGGCGTGGAAGTTGTCGAACAGCGCGCGCTTGGCGGCTGCGGCCGGTGTGACATGCAGGGCGACGGCGAGCAGCGCTGCGAGCGCGTGGCGGAATGAGGACGGCATCGAGGCCTCGGGGGGAAGGGCGGGGTGCGGGAACCGGGCGGCTGGGAGCATGCAGGGGTGCGCGGGGACGGGCAACCTGAGGTGCCGTGAGCAACCGAACCGC
>JANMAX010000326.1:0-10646 GCA_031360075.1 bacterium
CCCTCAGCCAGCGTATGTGCCCGGTACGAGCGAACCCCGTCTCTCCCGGGAGCCGTGGTAAGCACATCACATCCTGAGACCCCCGCGTTCCGGGAACATCGCATGAGATCACCTGAGGAGGGCTGCACATGAAGCGTGTCGCTACGATGATCACTGGACTTCTGGCGTTTGCCGCGTTCGCCGGTTCGGCTTCCGCCGCGCTGCGCGCACCCCAGGTGCCGGTATTTGGCGGTTCCCTGCAGGGCTATCTGAACGGCATCCCGCAGACCATCAACGTCCTCACCGATCAGGAAGACGCCCAGCGTTGGCAGACCACGGTCTCCAACAACTCGACGTTCACGATCCAGGTCGAGCTGGCGGGCAATGCCGCCGCGAACACGATCGGTCTCTACAATGCCTCCGCCGTCGCTCCGCCCCTGTACCAGATGTTCCCGGGCGCGGCCACGAACCAGTGGTTCGCGGTGGCTTCGTTCCGCAATTCCCCGCAGCGCGTCATCGTGAACCTGTTCGACGCCAGTGCGGCGATCCAGGGCTCGACGACCTATCTGGGCGCGGACAAGACGGACTTCGGCTTCTATCTGTCGGGTCCGGGCGGCACGTTCTACACGCAGGATGTCCGCAATGCCGGCGGCGCAACGCAGGCTCTGGCCTATCGCGGCACCGGCATCAACAGCGGTCAGTGGTGGCTGTGCTGGGAAGACGTCCCCATCGGCGGCGGTTCAGATCAGGACTACGACGATTGCGTGCTGTTCATGGAATCGGTCAACCCGACGCCGGTCACCAAGGCGACGTGGGGCAGCATCAAGGCCCGCTTCCGGTAGTCCGCAAACGGCTCGAGAACCCGGCGCCGATCACTCGGCGCCGGGTTTTTCGTTGCCCGGCGCTCCGGCACGCGCGGCTGCTCGGAGCGCGCGATCCTCGGCGGGGATCCGCACGGCCATCGCCACGGCGTTGAGCAGCGTGCCACCGAGCGCGGTCCAGCACGCCCCGAACATGAGCGGTGCGGCGACGAACTCGAGCGAGACCGCGACGTAGTTGGGATGCGGCAGCCACCGGTAGATGCCGCGCGACACCGGCAGCTCGCCCGGGAGCACGACGATGCGCACGTTCCAGCGCTCGCCGAGCGTGGCGATGGCCATGACCCGCAGGACCTGTGCGGCGAGCCACAGCGCGAGCCAGGCGGGCCACGCGGCGGGCGGCCTGGCACCCGCAAGCACCTCGAACACGAGCGCCACGAGGTAGCCGGCGTGCAGCACCACGAACAGCGGGAAGTGACGGGCGCCCGCCTCGATCGCCCCCCGCGAGCGCAGCCGCGTCAGGTTGCGCGCCGACAGCATGAGCTCGCCGACACGCTGGAGCATCACCACTGCAAGGTAGGCACCAAGCGGTCCCCAGGGCACGGCGATGGTCACTCCGGGCGGCCGCGCATGAGCACGTATTCCGCCGAGAAACCGGGGCCGAGCGCCGAGACCAATGCGTGCTCACCCGCGCCGATGCCGCCTGCCGCCAGTGCCCGCTCGAGCACGAACATGCAGGTCGGCGACGACATGTTGCCGCATGTGCGCAGCACGTCGTAGGCGTGAACGAACGACTCGCGATTGCGCCCGAGCGCGTCGGCGTAGGCCGCCAGCACCTTGGCGCCGCCCGGATGCGAAACCAGATGCGGCACCTGATCGAGCGTCAGGGCATGCCGTGCGAGGAACACGTCGATGCCGGGGCGCACATGTTCGCGCACGATGCTCGGGATGTCGCGAGAGAACACCACGTGCAGCCCGCGGCTCGTGACGTCCCAGCCCATCACGCCCAGTGTGCCGGGCCACAGCGTGCTCTCGGAGTCGAGCAATTCGAGCGGCCGGAACGGTCGCGCCGGTGCGTCCGCAGCGGCCGGACCCTGAACGATCAGCGCCGCGGCACCGTCGGCGAACAGCGACGCCGCAACCAGGTTGCGCTTGTCGCGGTCCTCTCGCCGGAACGTCAGGCTGCAGAGTTCGACCGCCACGAGCAGCACCCGCGCGCGCGGGTCGGCGAGCGCCAGGTCTCGCGCCCGCGCGAGCCCGGCTGCCCCGCCGGCACAGCCCAGGCCCCACACCGGAGTGCGCTTGCAGTCGCTCCGGCAGCCGAGCGCCAGCGACAACCGGGCATCGAGGCTCGGGGTGGCGATACCGGTGCTCGAGACGAACAGCACGTGGTCGATGTCGCGCGCGGCGAGCCCGGCGCGCTCGAGCGCCACGGTGGCGGCGGACACGCCCAGGGCCAGTGCATGGGTCAGGTAGAGCGCGTTCTGCTCCGCGAATGTGCGCTCCTCGGAATACCAGGCGAGCGGCATGCAGAGGTGCCGGTGTTCGATGCCGGAGTGCTCGAACACCCGCAGCAGTCGCGCGCTCCCAGCTTCGCTGCCGGCGAACAACCGCGCGACCATGTCCCGCAACTCGTGCTGATCGACCAAGTGACCGGGCAGGGCGGTCGCCAGCGACACCAAACGGGGCGCGGCGGCCGCGGCATGCATGCGCTAGGAGTTCACGGCGGGCGGGCTGTCGCGATCCAGCGCGACGTCGTCCCAGGACGCCGGATCGTCCAGCGACTCGAGGTGGGTCAGTACGCTCGCGTTCGGCAGCACTCGCCGGATGTCGGCCTCGATCAGCTCGAGCAGTTCATGCCCGCGCTGCACCGTCCAGGCGCCGGGCACGAGCACATGCATCGAGACGAAGCGGCGCGAGCCGGCCTGACGCGAGCGCAGCGCGTGCACCTGCACCGGTTCGACGACGTGGGGCGCCATGGCACGGCGCAGCGCGTCCTGCTCGTGCGCCGACAGGGCACGGTCCATGAGGCCGTGCACCGAACGGTGGATGATCTTGAACCCGGTGCGCACGATGTTGGCCGACACCAACAGGGCCATGACGGGGTCCAGCCACTGCAGCCCCGTGAGCGCGACCGCGCCGACCCCAACCAGCACACCGACCGACGTCCAGACGTCGGTGAGCAGGTGATGGGCGTTCGCCTCGAGTGTGACTGACTCGTGCTGCTTCGCCGCGCGCAGCAACACGATCGCCACGCCGAGATTGACGAGCCCGGCGATGACCGACACCGCGAGCCCGAGCCCGATCCGCTCGAGCGGACGGGGCGCCATGAACCGCATCACCGCTGCTACCGCGATGCCGAGCGCGGCGATCAGGATGAGCGTGCCCTCGACACCACTCGAGAAGTACTCCGCCTTGCCATGGCCATACGGATGATCATCGTCCTCGGGACGCGCGGCCACGGTCAGCATGACGATCGCGAGCACCGCACCGGCGAAATTGACCAGCGACTCGAGCGCATCGGACAACAATCCGACGGAACCCGTGAGCCGCCACGCGCCTGCCTTGAGTGCGATCGTGACGATGGCCGCGAACGCCGACAACCACGCGAAGCGTGGCAGCATACGGGCGTCCTGATCGTGTGACGAGGTCATCGGCGGGCTTTCCGGCGCGTCGGGTGTGGGCGGGAGACTCTGCAATCGCAGAGGCCTCAGTGTCCGTGCGCGCACCACGGCGGGTCAAGTGCTCGCCGGCAAGCGGCACCCGCGGCGCCGGACTCGCTCGCACCGGGCGTCAGTGGCCGGCGGGCGCTTCGCTCAGCTGGCCGGCGAAGTGCTTGCGCAGCTTGGCCACCTTGGGCGCGATCATCGCGCGGCAGTATGGCTGCTCGGTGTTGCGGCGGTAGTAGCCCTGGTGATGTGGATCCGCCGCGAAGAACGCATCGAATGCGGCCACCTCGGTGACGATGGAAGCCTCGAACACACGTTCCGCGGTGAACGCCGCGATCACCTCGAGTGCGATCGCCTGCTGGGCGGCATCATGGACGAAAATCGCGGAACGGTACTGACGGCCCCGGTCCGGACCCTGACGGTCGAGCGTGGTGGGGTCGTGGAACACGAAGAACAACTCGAGCAACTGCCGGAAGCTCACCTGCTCGGGATCGAACGTGACCTGGATGACCTCGGCGTGATCCGTGCGGCCGCTACAGACGTCCTCGTAGCTCGCGGACCGGGTACCGCCGCCGGCAAAACCTGAAACCACGCGTTCGACTCCGCGGACGCGTTCGAACACTGCCTCGAGACACCAGAAACACCCTCCGGCCAGAGTCGCGGTCTCGGATCGGGTGCTGGGCATGGAAGCCTCCGGGTCTGGGGTGGCGGGGGATCGGGCGGGCGTCGCCTGCAACCATCGTACGGTATTCCTGGGCCCCCGTGACGGAGCAGCCGGTGGCGAAGGCCGGGGCACTCGCGCTAGTGTTGCGTCCCGGGAGTCGTGTACATGGATCGGCGAACGCACACCGGACCGACCGCGGAGGCCGCATGAGCACTTCAACACCGCACCCTGTTCCGTCGATGCTGCGCCGGCTCGCGCAGGTCGCAATCAACGTGCACGACAGCGAGCGCGCCACGAGGTGGTATCGCGACGCGCTCGGGCTGCCGTATCTGTTCAGCGCCGGCAGGCTGGCGTTCTTCGACATCGCCGGCACGAGGCTCATGCTGTCGCCGCCGGAGGCTCCCGAGTTCGACCACCCGGCTTCGATCCTGTACTTCGACGTCGCCGACATCATCACGGTTCACGGCACCTTGGCGGAGCGTGGCGTATGCTTCGAGGGCGAGCCGCACGTGGTCGCTCCCTTGCCGACCACCGACGTGTGGATGGCATTCTTCCGCGACTGCGAGGGCAACCTGCTGGCGCTGCAGAGCGAGGTCGCCCGAGCGTCGTGATCGAGTCCTGCAGACTTCGTCCCCGACGGGAGGCCATGCCCGCTCGCCGGCTTCGCCCCCTCCTGCAGTGCGTTGCCGCAGTCGCGCTACTCGCGACGAACGCGCTCGCCGGCACGCTCCACGGCAACCTGGTGCTCGGCCGCGGCTCCGCCGGGCGAGCGGCCGAGTTGTCGCAGGCGGTGGTCTGGGTCGAACAGATCCCGCTGGGCGCCGAAGCACAGCTCTCTCGTCCACCCAGGATCTCGTTCTGGCAGCGCTGGCTCGGCGCCAAGCCACCGGCTCCGCCACCGCTGCCCGACGTGCTCGAGACCGAACTGCGGTTCGAGCCGCGCGTCAGCGCGGTGCCGGCGGGCGGCCGTATCGTGTTCCGGAACCGCGACCGCGTCTGGCACGGCGTGTTCAGCGTCACACCCGGCCACCGTCTCGAAGTGGGCAAGCGCGCCCCGGGCAGTATCGATACGCTGCGCGTCGGCAGGCCGGGCATCGTCCAGCTGCGTTGCGACATCTACCCCGACATGACCGGCTGGATCGTGGTGACACCGAACCATGCATTCACGCGTCCCGACGCCATGGGGCACTGGGAACTGCCAGAACTGCCGGCCGGCCGCTATGTCGTGCGGGCCTGGCACCCGGACCGTGGCGCGCTGCGCCGCGAGGTCACGCTGCCGGAACGCGACGTCCCGATGATCTCGCTGCGCTGGTAGTGCCGCACCGGGCTCTGGCCCGGCGTCACGCGCATGCCGCGGCGGAGCGACCGAAGCCCGTCGCCCCGCCCTCGCGCACGCGCCCGCCCCATCCGTCGGGCGCGTGGGCATGTCCGCGCCAGTCGTTGTAGAGTGCCCCGCCATGGACGACATCCTGCTTCACCGGCGCGAACGCGCCGCCGCCGCGTGGGCACTCCGCGATGAGCTCGTACTGATCGGTTCCGGCACGCTGATCCACGTCCCCGGTGGGGCCGACCAGACCTACCCTTACATGGCGCACGCCGAGTACTTCTGGCTCGCGGGACACGAGACGCCGGACTCGGTGCTGGCGTTCGACCCGCGCGCCGGCTGGACCGACTTCGTGCCGGCGGTGACCCAGGCCGAGCGCGTCTGGGAAGGGCGCACGGAGTCGCGCGGCACACCGCTGCACGAACTGGGTGGCTGGCTCGCAGCGCGCCGCGGGCGCACGGTGGTCGGGCTGGGCTGCGACATCCCGGGGCTCTCCGGTGATGCCGCGCGTGCCGCCGACCTGCGCGACAAGCTCCTGCACACCCGCCGGCCCAAGGACGCGCACGAGATCGCCGTGCTCCGGAAGGCGTGCGAAGCCACGGCCGCCGGCTACAGGGCATTGGTGTCGGCGCTCCAGCCAGGCGTCTCTGAACGTGATCTGCAAGTGGAGCTCGAACTGGCGTTCCTGCGCGCCGGCGGCGACCGCACCGGCTACGGCAGCATCGTCGGCGTGGGCAGCAACTCGGCCATCCTGCACCCGACGCCGGGCAGCCGCCGCACGCAACCCGGCGACCTGGTCCTGGTGGACGCCGGCGCCGAAGTGGGCCGTTACACCGCCGACGTCACGCGCACCTACCGGCTGCCGGGCGGCGACGACAGCTTCTTCCGTTCGCTGCACGAGGTGGTGCACCGCGTCGAGCGTGCGGCGATCGCGCGCTGCGTGCCCGGCGCGGAGTGGCGCGAGATCCATCTGGCCGCGGCACTCGAGATCGCCGAGGGCCTGGTGGCACTGGGCATCCTGGTGGGCGCGCCCGACTCGCTGGTCGAACGCGACACGCACGCACTGTTCTTCCCGCACGGCTTGGGGCACATGGTGGGACTCGGCGTGCGCGACGCGAGCGGCTACCTGCCGGGCCGCAAGCGCAGCGATCGCCCAGGCCTGAGCATGCTGCGCACCGATCTGCCGCTCGAGCAGGGCTATGTCATGACGGTCGAGCCCGGCATCTACTTCATCCCGGCGCTGCTCCAGGACCCCGCGCTGCGTGAGCGTCACCGCGACGCCGTGCGCTGGGACCGCGTCGACACGCTGCTCGAGTTCGGCGGCATCCGCATCGAGGATGACGTGCTGATCACCGATGGCGCCCCGGAAGTGCTCACGGCCGCGATTCCCTGATTCCCCGACGCCGGGGCCGGAACACAAGCACCCCCCGCAGCCGATCAGGCCGCGGGGGGTGCTTGTGTGAGCCGAACTTGCTACGCCGTCTGCCGCGCCGAAGCCAACCGCTGCTCGAGTGCCGCGAGTTCATCCCGCAGCCCCTGCGGCAGCTTGGGGCCGAATTGATCGAAGTGCTGCTTCATGAGCGGCACTTCGTTGGTCCAGCCCTCGATGTCGACGCGCAGCAATTCAGTCAGCGCCGCCTCGCTGACATCGAGCCCGGACAAGTCCAGCCCGCCCGGTGCCGGCAGTCGGCCAATCGGCGTGTCGATCGCAGTGGCCGTGCCCTGCACCCGTTCGACCACCCACTTGAGGACGCGGCTGTTCTCGCCATAGCCGGGCCACAGGTACTTGCCCTCGGCGCTCTTCCGGAACCAGTTCACATAGAAGATGCGCGGCAGCTTGGCGGAGTCGGCCCTGGCGCCGAGCTTCAGCCAGTGCGCGAAGTAGTCGCCCATGTGATAGCCGCAGAACGGCAGCATCGCCATGGGATCGTGCCGCAGCGCGCCCACCTTGCCGGTGGCGGCGGCGGTGGTCTCGCTGCTCATGATCGAGCCCAGGAACGTGCCGTGCTGCCACGACAGCGCCTCGTTCACGAGCGGCACCGTGGTCGCGCGCCGGCCTCCGAACAGGATCGCCGAGATCGGCACTCCCTTGGGGTCTTCCCACTCGGGCGCGATCACCGGGCATTGGCTCGCGGGCACGCAGAAGCGCGCATTCGGGTGCGAGGACTTGCGCCCGCTCTGCGGCGTCCACGGCCGGCGCAGCCAGTCCGTGAGGTTCGCCGGCGGCGTGTCGGTCAGTTCCTCCCACCAGATGTCGCCATCGGGGGTGAGCGCGCAGTTCGTGAACAGGGTGTTGGTCTCGATGGTCTTCATGGCGTTCGGATTCGACTTGAGACTCGTGCCGGGCGCCACCCCGAAGAATCCAGCCTCGGGGTTGATCGCGTACAGACGGCCGTCGGCCCCGAACTTCATCCATGCGATATCATCGCCGATGGTCTGCACCTTCCAGCCCGGCAGCGTCGGGTTGAGCATGGCCAAGTTGGTCTTGCCGCACGCCGACGGGAACGCGGCCGCGACATACATGCAGGCGCCATTGGGGTCGGTGAGCTTGAGGATCAGCATGTGCTCAGCGAGCCAGCCCTCGTCACGCGCCTGCACGGAAGCGATGCGCAGCGCATGGCACTTCTTGCCCAGCAGCGCGTTACCGCCGTAACCGGAGCCATAGGACCAGATCTCGCGTGACTCTGGAAAATGCGTGATGTACTTGGTGGCGGCGTTGCACGGCCAAGGCGAGTCCGGCGTGGCCGGCGTCGGCAGCGGCGCGCCGACCGAGTGCAGGCCGCGCACGAAATCGTCGCTACTGCCCAGCGCATCGAGCACCTTGGTGCCGACGCGCGCCATGACGTGCATGCTGGCGACGACATAGGGCGAATCGGTGATCTCGACTCCCACGCGCGAGATGCTCGACCCGATCGGTCCCATGCTGTAAGGGATCACGTACATGGCGCGACCCTGCATCGCACCGGTGAACAACTCGCGCAGCATCTTCTTCGTGTCGTCCGGGTCGCGCCAGTGGTTCGTGGGGCCAGCATCGTCCTTCGACTTGGAACAGATGAACGTGAACTCCTCGACGCGCGCGACATCGGCCGGATCCGAGCGGACGTACACGCTCCCGGGTCGTTTCTTGTCGTCGAGGCGGATCGCGGTGCCGGATTGCACCAGCAATCTCAGCATCTCCTGGTACTCGGCGGCCGAACCGTCGCACCACACCACGCGCTCGGGTTTGCACATCGCCCGCACTTCCTCGACCCACGCCTGCAGATTGGCACTCGTGCTCATGGCATCTCCGGTCGGTCTTCACTATGGTATGCGGCATCCTGAGGGTGCCGCCGGGAACCTTCGCGAGTTGAGCGCGAACAGGATAGACCCCGGCCCCGCCGACCCGCAAACCATGCGGTCCTAATGGCTTATTCCCCTTCCGGTTCGTTCTGGAGGAGTCCCAGCTTGGCGTCCACGCTCGATTGGCGGCACCTCCTCCACGAGGGCCGGGCCGGTACGCCCCCCGAGATCTCCTCGGAGGCGCGCTCGCCCTTCCAGCGCGACTACGACCGCATCCTGTTCTCCGGCCCGTTCCGGCGGCTGGCCGACAAGACCCAGGTCTTCCCCCTGCCGGTGGACGACCACGTGCACTCCCGGCTCACCCACTCCCTCGAGGTCGCCACGATCGGGCGCTCGCTCGGCACGCTGGTGGGCCACCGGCTCGCCCCCGCAGCCGCGGCGCTGCCTGCCGGGCGCGGCCCGCGTGACATCGGCGACTGCGTTGCGGCTGCCTGCCTGGCGCACGACCTCGGCAATCCACCATTCGGGCACGTCGGCGAGCGGGCGATCCAGGAGTACTTCGGGCACCACGCCCCGGCTGGACTGCTGGACGGCCTGGACGAGCGCGAACGGCAGGACCTGCTGCGCTTCGAGGGCAACGCCCAGGCGTTCCGGATCGTGACACGATTGGAGCAACCGTGGCGCGGCGGCGGGCTGGGGCTCACGTTCGCCACGCTCGGCGCGTTCATGAAGTACCCGTGCACGTCGGAAGCTGGCGGCCGCAAGGACCGCGGACGGAGTGCCAAGAAACACGGCGTCATGGCGCAGGAGCTCGTGCCCTGGGAACAGGCCGCGAACGCCCTCGCGCTCGAACGCCGCACCCCGGGAGTGGATCACTGGCCGCGCCATCCACTGGCGTTCCTGACCGAGGCCGCCGACGACGTCGCCTACCTGTTGCTCGACCTGGAGGATGGCTTCCGTTTGAAGCACGTCGCGGAAGCCGACTACTTGCGACTCGTGCGCCCGCTGGCGGGCAGCAGCGGCCAGCATGCCGACGCGACCCGGGACCTGCCGGGCCGCAACAGCAAGCTCGACCGCGCCGGCTGGCTGCGCGCGCGTGCGATCGACACGCTGGTGCACGAACTGGCGGATGCATTCGCAACGCATCTGGACGGCATCCTGGCCGGGAGCTTCGACGATGAGCTGAAGAAGTCGATCCCGCACGCGGCCGACCTGCAGGCGGTCGAGAGCGTGTGCCTGAAGCAGTGCTATCAGGCGCGCGATGTCCTGAAGATGGAACTGGCCGGCGCCGAGGCGATCCAGGGCCTGCTCGACTGCTTCGTGCGGGCGCTGCTCGAGCCCGGCAGCCTGCGCGGCCAGCACCAGCGCATGCTGCGCTCCATGGTGATCTCGGACGAGGGCTCACGCTATGAGCAACTCGTACGCATCACCGACCACATCGCCGGCATGACCGACAATTACGCGGTGCGCCTGTATCGCGAACTGCGCGGCATGCGCTACCCGGGCGGGCGGGACTAGTGTTGCGTCCCCGCAGTCGTGTGCATGGCTCGGCGAGCCGTCGTGGCCGCCGGCAAGGTGCGACGACGAAGTTGTGTCCGGGAGATACGCCGGGGAGGAGCCACGCAGCCGGCGGCGACGAGGGCCGTCGTGGCATGTCCACGACTCGTGGGACAGCACACTAAGCTCTCCCAGGGAACGACTTCGAGCCCGCCGTGAACAATCGCGGCGGGCTCGAACTTCATGCGGCGCATCTGACTACATGCGCTTGCGGCCAGCCCCGGGCGCCTGGCGCTTGGGGCGCCGGCCATGGACGGGACCACTGGACGCGGGTGCCACGGGGCGTGCCGGAGCCGACGACGACGCGCGGCCGCGGTCGCCGCCCCGGCCACCGCCGCTGTGTTCGCGCTCGCGCT
>JANMAX010000357.1:0-8294 GCA_031360075.1 bacterium
GAAGGCGTCATCGAGCGTGAGGTCCGCATCGCTGGTCGAGTAGCGCACCTTCGCGCGGTCCACACGCCGCGAGAAGCGACGGGCGGGACGTCCCTGTTCATGCAGGGTGAGCAGGAGCTGGCCGCCCCACTCGCCGTTAGGCACGTCACCCCCGAGCAGGAACGTCAGAAACGCCCACCGCCGACTGTCGGCCGAGAGCACGTTGAAGTAGTGCCACTCGCCCCAGCTTTCCCGATTGAGCACGCCAACCGGAGTTTCGTGAAAGTGATCGATGTCGTGGCGCAACTCCTGGGCACTAGGCGCGCTCCACCGGCGGTCGCCGTCGTCGTCGTCCCACGCCCCCGACGCCAGATCGTGTGCCCCGCCCACCGCCCTCGTGGCCGACGGAATCTCCCCCGTGGCCCGCACCGAAGACCAAGGCGCTTGTGCTGAAGTCGTCCGGAAGGGGCAAGCCCGCCGCGAAGCAGCCTGTTGCGAAACCAGCGAAAGCAGGGGCGAAGACCGTGGTGAAACCCATCATCAAGTCGGCCGCGAAGCCGGCCGCGAAGCCCGGCATTAAGCCCGGCATGAAGCCAGCCATGAAGCCAGCGCCCAAGCCCGTCACTAAGTCCGCGGCCAGCCCGCCGGCGAAGCCGTCGGCGAGCCACGCCGGCAAGCCTGCCGCCAGTCCGGCCGCGAGCCACGCCGGCAAGCCGGCCGCCAGCCCGCCCGCCAACCACGCCGGCAACCCTGCCGCCAGTCCAGCCGCGAAGCCCGCCGCCAAGGGCGCGCCCGCGGCCCCACCCAAGCCGGTCGTGCTCAACAAGGGCGCGGCGGCCGCCAAGGCCATGGCCGAAGCGCGCGTCGCCGCCAGGATCGCAGCCGAGAAGGCGCGCGCCCCGAAGCTCGTGCCCGCGACTCCGGGTGCGATCCGTCCGGGTGCCGCCAAGGCCCCGCCCACCAAGGGCAAGGGTTCGTCCAAGCCGCCAGCCGAGGTGCGTCCGCTCGGCGTGCTGCCGCCCGAATCCATGGCCAAGGCCAAGCCCAGCCCGACGCATCCGCGCGTCGTCATCCCCGCGCGCCCCGCAACCCCGGCACGGCAGCCGCTCGCGAGCGCCAAGCCGGGGAGCACGGGCGACGAACACCTGAGCGAGGCCGATCTCAAGCACTTCGAGACCCGGCTGCTGAGCGAGCGCTCGCGCATCATGGGCGAGATGGGCCACCTCGAGAGTTCGCTGCTCAAGGCGAGCCCGCGTGAGAACTCCGGCGAGGCCGGCGGCTACTCGTTCCACATGGCCGATGCCGGCACGGACTCCATGGAGCGTGAGATCTCGTTCGACCTCGCTTCCAAGGAAGGCCGCCTGCTGCGCGAGATCAACGATGCGTTGCGCCGCATCTACAACGGCGTCTACGGCAGCTGCGAGGCGAGCGGTGTGCCAATCGCGCGCGCGCGTCTGGAAGCGCTGCCGTGGGCGCGCTACACGGTGGCCGAGCAGGAGAACATCGAGAAGAAGCAGCGCGCCGGCCGCATGATCAAGGAAGAAGAGTGAGGCGTTCTCCCGCGCTGCTGCTGGGGGTCGCGGGCGGCAGCGTCGCCCTGGACCAGTGGAGCAAGGTCTGGGCGGGCCAGCACCTCGCGTTCCAACCGCCGCTCCATGTCATCGCGGACCTGGTGACGTTCACCTACACGCGCAACTCCGGCATCGCGTTCGGCATGTTCCAGGGCAGGAGTTTCCCGTTCTACATCTTCTCGGTCGTCGCCGCGCTCGCGGTGTTCTGGTTGTGGGCGAGGCATCCGCAGTTGTCGCGCGCGCGCGAGTGGTCGCTGGCGCTCATCCTGGGCGGCGCGGTCGGCAATCTCATCGACCGCGTGCGCTACGGCGAGGTCACCGACTTCATCCTGCTGGCGTGGCGCGGCCACGAGTTCCCGGTGTTCAATGTCGCCGACATGTGTGTCACCTTCGGCGTCATCCTGTTCGCGCTGGTCTGGACGCATGACCCCGAGCCCGCCCACCCGGCGGGCGCCACGCCGGCCGAGAGCTCGATGCTCGCGACCGGGAGCGCCGACGCGGAGGTCGCATCCGCGCCCGCCCCATTCGCGCCAGAGGATCCCGCCCATGCCTCACCCGGATCGCATGCTGGAACTGGAAGTCCCGGAGACCGGCGCGGGAGCGCGCTTGGACCTGTGGTTGGCGAAGGCCCGGATCGGGCTCAGCCGTAACCGGCTCCAGAAGCTGATCGACGATGGCCGCGTGCTCGTCAACGGGCGCGCCGGCAAGTCGTCGCTGAAACTCAAGGTCGGCGACAAGCTGGCGGTGACCGTACCGCCGCGCCGGCAGGGCCGCGTGCTGGCCGAGTCCGCGCCGCTCACCGTGGTGTACGAGGATGCCGCGCTGCTCGTGCTCGACAAGCCGGCCGGCATCGTCGTGCACCCGGGCGCCGGCGTGCAGTCGGGCACGCTCGTGAACGCGCTGCTGCACCACGCGCCCGAACTGGCAACCGTGGGCGGCGAGGGCCGGCCCGGCATCGTGCATCGCCTGGACCGCGACACCAGCGGCCTGCTCGTGGTGGCGCGCACCGAAGAGGCCTACCTGGCGCTGACCTCGGCGCTGCGGGACCGCTTGGTGAAACGCGTCTATCACGCCATCGTCTGGGGCGACCCGGGCCCGTCCGAGGGCATCATCGACCTGCCGGTGGGGCGCGACCCCAAGGACCGCAAGCGCATGGCGGTCATCCGCGGCCCCGGCGGCAAGCTGGCCCGCACGCGCTGGCGGGTCCTGGAGCGCTACGGCATGGCCACGCTGATCGAAGCGAAGCTCGAGACCGGGCGGACGCACCAGATCAGAGTGCACCTGACCGCGCTGCGCCACCCCGTGGTCGGGGATCCCACTTACGGCGGCCGCGTCAAAAAGATGTTGAGCCTTCGGCAATCCGAGCGTAGCCTCGCAGACGCCTTGCTGAGACTGCTCAAGCGGCAGGCACTTCACGCTGTCGAACTGGAGTTCGTCCATCCCACCACCGGGCTGACGCTCCGCTTCCAATCGGAACCGCCGTCGGATATCCGCGAGGCGCTGGACCGCCTGCGGGCATTCGCGGCTCCGCGTCCCTCGTAGAAAAGCGCGAGTATGTCCGAAGCCCAGACACCTGAGATCATCACGCTCCGGCTCCCGAGCCGGCTGGAATTGCTGGCGGTCCTGGACCGAGTGACGCTCACCATCTGTGAGCGCATGGAGTTCGACGAGGACACCAGTTCGCAGTTGAGCATGTCGGTCATCGAAGCCGGCACCAACGCGGTCCAGCACGGCCACAAGCGGGATGCGAGCAAGTCCTTCGAGGCCGAGTTCCGGCTGTTCCCGGACCGGCTCGAGGTCGATGTGCGCGACCAGGGCACCGGGTTCGACGTCGGGAACCTGGTCGCGGACGTCACCACGCCCGAACACCTGCTGGACATGCGCGGTCGCGGCATCTTCATCATGCGCTCGTGCTGCGACGAGGTGTTCTTCGACTTCTCCACGACCGGCACGGTGTGCCATCTGGTGAAGCACCGTGCGGCCGTGCGGCGCACGGCCGACGCCTGACCGAGCCGTTGCCCCGGATCCTGGCGGTGGATTGGGGGGCGCGCCGCATCGGCTTGGCCGTGTGCGACCCGCTCGGGATCCTCGCCACCGGCCTGCCGACGCTGGAAGTGCGTTCTGAGGCGGAGGGCGTGACCCGAGTGGCCGATACCTCCCGGGAAGTCGGGGCGGACTCGCTCGTGGTGGGCCTGCCGCTGCATCTGTCGGGAGCGCGCGGCGACGCGGCCGTGGCGGCGGAGCGCTTCTCGCGCCTGCTGCGCGCCGCAACCGGCTTGCCGGTATTCCTTTACGACGAGCGACTGACGTCCGCGTTGGCCCAACGGAGAATGCACGAGACGGGCGAGCGCACGCGCGGCCGCAAGGGTAAGCTGGATCAGGGTGCCGCCGTGGCCCTGCTCGAGGGCTGGCTCGCGAAGCTCAAGTACCAGCAACTGACGGACGACGAATCAAGTACGGGCGAGGAACACGACTAGCCGACCCACGAACCCCCGGTCGATCCGGGCGAGCGCTGGGCCGGCGCGGGCCGCAGGTGGGCGACTTACGCAGCGTACCGGAGACCAGCCGAGTGACCGGAGAGCGCCGAGCATCAGGAGAACGCAGGGACAAGGACCTGCGCGGACCGAGCCGTCGGGCCACCGACGCGCGCGGCGGCCGGCCGACGCACCGGGCGTTCCGCCCCCTGCGCTGGGCGTGGCTGCTGCTCCTGGTGGCCCTGCTGGCGCCGGCCTACGACCTGTTCCTGCCCGCCGGCTATGGCCCGCCGCGCCAACGGCGCACCGTGGTCATCGAGCGCGGCGAGTCGCTGCACGAGATCGCGCGCGAGCTGCAGCGCGTCGGCGTCATCCGCAGCCAGGTGGGCTTCCTGGTGCTGGCGCGCGCCATGCAGCTGGACCGCAGCGTGAAGGCCGGCCAGTACTCGTTCCGCCTGGGCATGACCGTGCCGGCGCTGCTGCGCGCGCTGGACCGCGGCATGTTCGGCCTGAACCTGGTGACCATTCCCGAGGGCCTCATGGTGAGCGAGACCGCGGCACTGATCGAGCGCAAGGTCGGTATCTCGGCCGCCGCGATCGACTCGCTCGCCCGTGATCCCTACCTGCTGGACTCGCTCGAGATCGGCGCGCCGTCGCTGGAGGGCTGGCTCGCGCCCGATTCGTACGAGTGGCTGCCGGGCACGAGCCCCGAGGTCGTGCTGCGCACCATGGTGACGCGCACGCGCGAGCGCGTGCAGCGGGCCACGGCCGGCTACGACTCGCTGCCGCTCGGCATGAACGCGCACGAGGTGCTGACACTGGCGAGCATCGTCGAGTCGGAATCGCGCGCCAAGGAAGAGCGTCCGCGCATCGCGCGCGTTTACCTGAACCGGCTGGAGCGCGGCATGCTGCTGCAGGCCGATCCCACCGTGGGTTACGCGCTGGGGCGCGGCCCGCGCTCGCGCCTGACGTTCAAGGACCTGCGCGTCGAGTCGCCCTACAACACCTATCGCCACGAAGGGCTGCCGCCCGGACCCATCTGCAGCCCGGGCGAAGAGGCCATCGCCGGCGTCATGAACGCCACCATCGGCGTGACCGACCTGTACTTCGTGGCGCGCGGCCAAGGCCGGCACATGTTCGCGCCGACCTACGAACAGCACCTGGCGAACATCGCCTACGTGCGCGGCAAGAAGGCCGCCATGGAAGCGCGCAACAACCCCGAGGCCGCGACTGACGCCGAGCCCGATTCGGGCGCGGCCACACGCACCGCGCCCGCTCCGCTGCTGGCCGGTGCTGGCCCGGGCGCGCCGAGCAGTACCGTGCTCCCGCCGCCCGTGCTGAAGCTGCCCGGCGCACGCGCGGCCGCGCCGCAGTCGTCGAGCGCCACCCGTAACGCCACACGCGCGACCGCGCTGGCGGGCAAGGGCACGCCGTCCGGCGCACCGGCCACGCCGGTCGCGCCGCTAAAGGGCACGCTGCTGATCCCGCACGGCGGCATCAAGGCGGCCTCGACGCCACCGCCCAGCGAGACGCTCGTGCCCGCCACGGGCCGCCGGGCCGCGGCCGCCGACTCGGGGCATGGCACGACGCACAAGCCTGCGCAGCCCAAGCCCGCGACGCCCAAGCCAGCGCTCGGCACCGGCGCTCCCACGGCCAGACCCGCCCCCGCCGACACCGCGCACGTGCGGCGGAAGCCTGCAGCCGCCACGTCAGCCCCGGCCGACAGCGCGCGCGTGCGGCGGAAGCCTGCAGCCGCCACGGCAGCCCCCACCGACAGCGCGCATGTGCGCCAGAAGCCCTCGGCCGCCACCAGCGGCCGCACCCCGGTCGCCAAGCCCCCAGTCAAGCCCGCGGCCAAGCCCGCCGCGGACAGCACCGGCAGGTAGACGCTCGGCAAGTAAGGCGCTGCAACGGCTGCCCTTGGGCGGCCAGACCCGGGTGAGGCCGCAAGTGCCCCCGGCGCGCCGCCCCGCGGCCTTCACGGTTCCGGGCCCGCGGTCACCGAGCCCGCCCTGCCGACCGCCGCATTTTTCCCCGGATCGCCACACGAGTTCCATGGCGGTGGGCCCCGCGACTCGCTACCATATCGTCCTTCCATGACCACGCACGACACCACCTCGCCCACACTCCTCGCCATTCGTGATCCCGGAGCGCGTCCGCACGCCACGGCGGACTGGCGCACGCGTCTGGATTTGCTGCGCGCCGAGTTGTCGCGCCACGAGCACGTCATCGTGGCCTACTCCGGCGGTGTCGATTCGAGCGTGCTGCTGCGCGTCGCGCACGAGCAACTCGGTGCGCGCGCACTGGGCGTGATCGGCGTGTCCGACAGTTACGCGTCACGCGAGTTGCAACTGGCGCTCGATCAGGCGGCGCGCTTCGGAGCGCGCGTCGAGGTCGTCACCACCGGTGAACTCGCGGACCCCGAGTTCGCCAAGAACTCCGAGACGCGCTGCTATCACTGCAAGCGCGAGCTCTATTCCAAGCTCGCGGCCAGCGCGGCGCGCGAGCGCGGCAGCGTCGTCATGGACGGCACCATCGCCGACGACCTCACCGACTGGCGCCCGGGACGGCGTGCGGCGTCCGAGCACCACGTGCTTTCGCCGCTCGCCGAGCTGGGATTCCGCAAGTCCGACGTGCGCGCGGTGGCGGAGTCGTTCGAACTCACCAGTGCGGGCAAGCCCGCGTCGCCGTGCCTGGCCTCGCGCATCCCGTACGGCACCGCCATCACGCGCGATATCCTGAGCCAGGTCGACCGCGCCGAGGGCCTGTTGCGTGACTCCGGCTTCGCCGAGCTGCGCGTGCGCCACCACGGCGACACGGCTCGCATCGAAGTGCCGCTTGCAGACCTGGTGCGCTTGGCAGCGCCCGGCATGCGTGAGCGGGTCACGGCGGGTCTCAAGCAGCTTGGGTTCCGGTATGTCACGCTGGATCTCGAGGGCCTGCGCTCGGGCAGTCTCAACCCCCCACAAGCGTAGGAGTGGGGGATAAGGCACACATTTTCGGAACCGTCCCGCCGTCTGTGGGTACCAAGAAGTGCGCCCCAAACGGAGCGGCGGCACCACCCGCGATCTTCGCTGAGATCGCCAGTGCCCCGAGCCAGCTACGGCTCGGCCCAGCGCCGGCGATCTCGAACGGGAGAAACTCCCGGCCGAGGATCTCGGTGTTGACCACCCACCGCTCCCGCGCGGGAGCACAATCTCAGGGGTAGGGGAATGAGCCAGCAGTCCAGGGTCACACGTCCCAGGAGCTTGAAGGCCAAGCTGGCCGGACCCGAAGTGGATCTCGGGTTCCGCTGGGGGAGCGCGAACAGCGCGCTTCTGGCGCTCGGGGTGGCGATCCTGGCGGCCGGCTACACGAGCCTCTCGAAGGGCTCGCTCACGCTGGCCCCGGTGCTGTTGGTGGCCGGGTCCTGCGTGCTCATCCCCGCCGCTCTGCTGGTGCGTGTAAATGGTTCGAACAAGGGCGAATAGCTCAGTCGGTAGAGCACTTGCCTTACAAGCAAGGGGTCACAGGTTCGAGCCCTGTTTCGCCCACCAGCAGGTCGGCTCGAGTTTTCTGGATTTCAGATCGAAGCAGCAGGGGAGCCGGCGGCGGGTCGCCGGGGCGCGCGGGCCGAGCGGCCCGCCCGGGAACGCCGAAGTGGCTCTCTAAGGCCGAGCAGGGACACGAGTTCCATGGCGAGCAGGGTCGAAAAACTTTCTTGACAGAGCGCGAACAGGGCCCCTAGACTTCTGGTGTCTTGGAAGGTCTTGCAAACGCGAAAGATAAGCTCGCCAAGGCACTCGAACTCATCGCTCAATCGAAGCAACGAGTTCGAAAGGAGGTGGCTCGCAGCCAGACCTGATTGCGCGCAACTGAGCCTTGCCTGGAACCATGCAACAGGTTTTCACCCTTTAGGGAGGTGCAACAATGACTGGTTTGGTTCGCAATGCCGCTCTCCTCACCGCGGCTGGTCTCCTCGCCGCTTCGGCCGCCTTCGCGGGCGTGCCGAGCGCTGCTAACTCCTCGGTTCCGTCGTGCGTTCGGCTCGTCGGCAACTCGCTGGGTGTGCCGGATGCTGCCGGCACGTTCTCGATCACGGTGCGTGATCTCGCGAACAACCCGCTCAACGGCGCGTCGGTCGTCATCGACGTCTCCGGCTGCACGGAACTCGCGATCTGCTCCAACCAGCTCGATGCCGGTGCGACGGTGAACTGCGCTGCGAAGACGACGCGCAAGTTCACGGCCGCCACGGGTGTCGTGACGTTCACCGTGCTCGGTGGTAGCGGGC
>JANMAX010000365.1:0-13594 GCA_031360075.1 bacterium
CCATCGTGGAGTCGGAGTGGCTTCGAACGACCAGACGGCCATCGCCTGCGACTGATAGTTACTCTCGACCACGAGAACGCGGTGGCGTAACGGGTCGTGCACGCCGACCGGCACGGCGAACGTCGGCGGGAACGCCGGGGACTCCGACAACAGCCGCCAGGTGCTCATGCCGGTGGCACGCGCGGGGCGTGCGATCGGCGCACCCAGTGCCAGTGCCAACGCGATGACCGCCATGCATGGACGAATGCGATTCATACCGGGGCTCCGGGTGATTCGGGACGAGTAGAGCATATCATCCCGGGCGACCCCGGCCCCGCTCGGCGCCTTGCGCGACAGCCCGGTTGGCTTGCCCCTCTCGCCTGGTCCGAACGGCCACCCAATCGGGCGGTCGAGGGTCGCAGGGGCCCGATATCCGCGCCCCGGGGTGCAGACGGCCTGCCTCCCCGCGGAAGGGGACGCAGGCTCCGGGTGTGGGCCTCAGGGGGTCCGCCGCTCCGTGGTCACCCCGGGGTGCCTCTCCTGGAAGAACGCCTCGGCCTCGGCGACATCGTCCGGGCTGCCGAGGAACAATGGCGTGCGCTGGTGCAACGCCGCTGGCGCGATGTCCATGATGCGTCGTCTGCCGTCGCTCGCCGCGCCACCGGCCTGCTCGACCACGAACGCCAGCGGCGCGCCTTCGTACAGCAGGCGGAGCTTGCCGTTCGGGTTCTTCCTGTCGCCGGGGTACAGGTAGATGCCACCGTAC
The DNA here is from genome assembly GCA_031360075.1 of bacterium. Taxonomy (GTDB): domain Bacteria; phylum Eisenbacteria; class RBG-16-71-46; order RBG-16-71-46; family RBG-16-71-46; genus JAIOPA01. The sequence continues at coordinate 746 of JANMAX010000365.1, forward strand.
AGCAGGTTGCGGTGGAAGTCGGCGACCAACGAGCCCACGTAGCGTGCGCTGTAGGGGCGGCCGGTCTCAGTGTCGTCCTGCTTCAGCCAGTCGACATAGCGCTTCACGCCATCCGACCAGTGCGCGTAGTTGCCCTCGTTGCAGCTGTAGATGTGCCCGCGCTGCGGCGTGCGGATGTTGGCGTGGGACAGCAGGAACTCGCCGATGCTGGGCTCGTACGTGAAGCCGTGCACGCCGTCGCCTGTGGTGTACACGAGCATGGTGGACGAGCCGTACAGCACGTAGCCGGCGCACAACTGGCGCCGCCCGGCCTGCAGCACGTCCTCATGAGTACCGCGCCCCGTGCGGGTCAATCGCGGCAGGATCGAGAAGATCGTGCCGATGTTCACGTTCGCATCGATGTTCGACGAGCCATCGAGGGGGTCGAAGTTCACCACGTAGCGCCCGATCGGCGCACCTTCGGTGACCTGCACGATGTCTTCATCCTCTTCCGACGCGATGACGGCGAGCTGTCCGGTGCTGCCGAGCACGCGCATGATGGTCTCGTGCGCGAACACGTCCAGCTTCTGCACTTTCTCGCCCTGCACGTTCACGGTGCCGGTGGCCCCGAGCACATCGGCGAGCCCGGCACGGATGACCGCCTTGTTGATCATCTTGGCGGCCAGCGCGATGTCGAGCAGCAGGCTGGTGAACTGCCCGCTGGCCTCGGGGTGGATGCGCTCCTGTTGCAGCACGAACTGCGCGAGGGTCACGGCACGGTCGCTCATCGCGGCCTCCGGCTCAGTCGGACAGCCCGGCGACATCTTCGTGGCCCTTCACGGCCCCGACGGTGTCGGCGTACACGGGGAACGACCCCGGCACGAACGGCGCGTGCCGGGCCGCCAGTTCACGCGTGCCCCTCGTGTTCAGCTGGGTGAGCAGGAATGTGAAGCGGTCCTCGAGCGACTTGCCGATGGCCGCACGCACGTCCGCGGGCAGGCTCCACAATTGCTGCTTCCTGCCGCCCAGCGCCTTCTTGCGTGTCTTGTAGAAGAACTGCTCGTCGGTGTCCGTGGCCTTGCGGTCGCCGGCCTCAGTCACGCGCAGCTCGTCGTAGATCGCCTTCTTCAGATCGGCAGGGAAGACCGGATGATCGAAGATCATGTTCTGGAACTCGGTCGCCAGATGGATCTCGCAGGCGCCGCGCTTGACGAACTCACTGAACAGTTCCGAGGGCAGCGTCGAAGCGCCGTGCTGCACGGCGCCGGCGAAGCCGTGCAGCTCTCGCGACTGCCTGGACAGCGCCTCGAGCGTATCGAAGTCGAGTTTGACCTTGGCCACCGTGCCGTCCGGTAGCGGCACGCCGCCGTGGCTGGTGCCGGTCTGGATCGAGATCTTGCTCATACCGGGCTTGCCGGGCGCGAGCTTGGCGAGTTCGGCGTTGTAGACCTGCACGAACGCCTCGAGCTCCTCGGCGGTGGAGTTCTTGCCGCCGACTTCGCCGATCTCGCCGCCCACCGAGACGGTGACTCCCGCGGGTTCATGCTCGCGGATGGCCGCCGTGATCTCGGCACACAGCCGGCCGTTCAGCGCCTGCTGCTCGGTGTGCGTTGGCTTATCCAGATCCACGAGCGTCGAGGTGTCGACGTCGATGTTGTAGAAGCCGGCCTTGATCGCCTCGGCGGACAGCTCGAGCACGGTGGCCATCTCGGCCTTCGGGTCGGCCAGGTACTTCTTGTGGTTGATCTGGAAGTGATCGCCCTGGATGAACACCGGGCCGGTCCAGCCCTCGCGCAGAGCCGCGGACATCATGACGAACGCGTACTCCGCCGGACGCTGGTCGGTATAGCTGATCTCCGAACGCGCGATCTCCATGATCACGGCGCCGGCATCGAGCGCCATGCGCGCACGGAACAGCGCGCGCGCCGTGTCGTAGGACATGCCGCGGATGTTGATCGCGGGCACGGTGAACGTGTTCGGCACTTCGCCGCGGCCACGCGCCATGTAGAGGGCGTTGATCGAGGCGGGGTAGAGTCCGGCGGAGCGGCACTGGTCCATGACGCCCTGGCGGGCGGCTTCCTTCACGCCGGGTGCTCCGAAGACCCCTGTCCAGACGAGGCGGTCAAGAGCATCGTGGTTGCCGGTCGCGAGGACGGCGACAGCCTGGCGCACTTCATCCGAAGTCTTGAGTCCGGTCATTGGCTCATCCTGCGGACCCATGCGTGTGGAGCCGGCCGGTGCCGGCGGCGCATGGGTCCGCGGTCGAGGGTTCAGGAGCGGCGGGAACGGTCGTCCGGGCGAGTATAGCCCCGGCCGCTGGGCGGGTAAACGGCTGCGGTGGACGCCGCTGCGGGCGTGGCTCCGGCTCTACGCGGACGCCGCACCCAGTGCCACGAAACCGTCGCGGGCCTGGCGGACCTCGGCGAAGCGCTGTGGGTCGAACGACGCGATGGCGGGCGCACGCTTGAACGCCAGGATCTCGGCCAGGTCCTCGGTGCACGCCGCGGCCATGCCCATGCCGTGTCCGGTGAAACCGGCGCAGATGGCGAGGTGATGCGCGGCATCGAGCCAGCCCACCAGCGGCCGACCGTCGCGTGCGAATCCCATGGTGCCAGCCCAGCGGTGTTCGATCGTGACACCCTCGGGCAGGAGGTCCTTCAAGCCCTGCTCGATCGAGTTCTGGATACCGGGAGTGGTGTCGTTGTCGTATACGCTCTCGGTGTCGAACGCCGTGTTGCGCCAGCCGCCGATCACCATGCGGCCGTCGGGCATCTGCCGCCAGTACTGGTAGCCATAGTTCGCGTACACCGGCCGCGGGTCGAAGCGGTATTCGACTGGCGCTGTGGAGAGCATCTGGCCGCGGCGCGGCACGATGAGCGGGCGCAGCGACGGCACCAGCTCCGGCGCGAAGGCATTGGTGGCCAGGACCAGCGTGCGGCCGCGCACGCTGTGCCCGTTGGCCTGCGCGTTCCAGACCCCGTCCTGCCAGCGCGCGCCGCTGACCCGTGAGCCCTCGTGTACCTGCGCGCCCAGGCGCTTGGCCTCGGCGGCGAGGCCGTGCTGGAAGCGCACCGGATGGACGACGCCATCCTCGGGCACGTCGAACGCGGCATGGAAGCGCCCGCGCGCATGCGGCGGCAGGACGTCCTCGAGCGAGATCTCGCGCATCGGGAAGCCGTCATGGCGCAGTTCAGGCAGCGAGCCGCGCATGTCCTCGCTCTCTTCTTCGGTGCGCGTCAGCCGCAGGCTGCCGGTGAGCCGGTAATCGCAGTCGATGTGCAGCGTCTGTGCCAGGTGCGCGATGCGCTGGTGCGTGCGGCGACCGATCTGCAGCACGGCGCGCGCGCCATCGCGGCCCCAGAGCGCGATGCGCTCGGCATAGGGTTCGGCGGGGATCGCCAGCAGGAAACCGGCGTTGCGCCCGCTCGCCTCACCGGCGAGCCGGCCGGCGTCGAGCACCGCCACGAGTGAGCCCTGAGCGGCCAGTGTGTAGGCCAGCGTCAGCCCGGTGATGCCGCCACCGACGATGATGACGTCGACGTCGAGGTCCTGGGCGAGCGGCGGATAGGCGGGCTGATCGTCAGCCCACCAGAATGCGGGCGGTTTCGAGATGGAGTCGGTCATGCCCATATTCTGATGGGAGCGGCGCGGCTCGGCAAGCGGCACGCGCACGGTGCCACCGTCCCACGCGGGCGGCACGGCCGTGGAGCGCGCGGCGGCGTTGACACTCCACCGTGCAGCGGCTTCAATCGCGCTGCAGGCTCCTGCCCGCCCGCAGCCGCCCACCGTCCCCCCCGGAGTCGACCTTTGGACCCGTCCGCACCGCACCCTGCCTCGGTCCTGTGCCGCTTGCGCGTGAACGGTGACGACCGCACCTGCGCGGTCCCACCGCACACGACGCTGCTCGAGGCCCTGCGCTATGGCTTGGCGCTGACCGGTTCCAAGCAGGGCTGCGACAAGGGGGACTGCGGCGCATGCACCGTGCTGCTCGACGGCGAGCCGGTGCTGGCCTGCATCACGCTGGCACTGGCGTGCGAGGGGCGCCAGGTCCGCACCGTGGAGGGCCTGGCCGAGGGCGCCACGCCCCACCCGCTGCAGGACGCGTTCGACCTGACGGGCGGCGCGCAGTGCGGCTTCTGCACGCCGGGGATGCTCATGAGCGCGTATGCGCTGCTGGCACGCAACGCCGAGCCCAGCCGTGATGAGATCGCGCACGCGCTGTCGGGGAACCTGTGTCGCTGCACGGGTTATACCAAGATCCTCGATGCGGTCGAACTCGCAGCACAAGCACTGCGCGCGCGCGACGGTGCCGCGGCGAAGCCGTCGTGAGCCGCAAGCCCGGACCGCCGGCGAGATCCGGCGACCAGCCCGCACCGTCCGCTGCCGGGATGGCGATCCCCGCCGGCCGGCAGATGCCCAAGGCCGCCCGGCTCAAGCCGCCCGCATGGGAGCATGGCCGCACCGGGCCGCCCAATGGCGGTGAGTTCCACACCATCGGCCAGCGCAATCGCAAGCTCGAGGGGCTCGCCAAGGTCAGCGGCCGCGCGGTGTACGCCGACGACATCACGCTGCCCCGCATGCTGCACGGCAAGCTGTTGCGCTCGATCCACGCGCACGCACGGATCCTCGCGATCGATGCCAGCGCGGCGCTGGCGTTGCCCGGCGTGCACGCGGTCGTGACGGGCAAGGACATGCCGGAGTACTTCGGCATCATCCCGTGGACACAGGACGAGCAGGCGCTGTGCGAGCACAAGGCGCGCTATGTCGGTGACGCCATTGCCGCGGTCGCCGCCGACAGCGAACTGCTCGCCGAGGAAGCGCTGCGGCTCATCAAGGTCACTTACGAAGTGCTACCGGCCATCACCGGCATCGACGACGCCCTCGAGCACCCCGAGATCCAGGTGAACGAGAAGGCCTCCGAGGGCAATCTCTCGAAGCATGTCCACCTGGAGTTCGGGCCCGTCGACGACGTCATGGCCGCGAGCGACGAAGTCGTCGAGGCCCAGTACTGGTACGAAGGCTCGACACATGGCCCGCTCGAACCGCACTGCTGCGTCGCCGAGTTCGATGCCAGCGGCTTCCTCACCATGTGGTCGAGCACGCAGGTCGCGCACTATCTGCATCGCGACCTCGCCAAGGTGCTCGGGCTGCCGACCCAGCGCATCCGCGTCATCCAGCCGGTGGTGGGCGGAGCGTTCGGCGGCAAGAGCGAGCCGTTCTCACTCGAGTTCTGCGCGGCCAAGCTCAGCATGATCACGGGGCGCCCGGTCAAGATCCTGTACACGCGCGAAGAGGTGTTCTACGCGCACCGCGGCCGCCACCCGATGCGGCTGCACTATCGCACCGGCATTCGCCGCGACGGCACGCTCACCGGCACGGACGCCCGCATCCACATTGACGGCGGTGCGTACTCGAGCTTCGGGCTCGTGACCACGTACTACTCCGGGCAGCTGCTCACCGCGCCCTACGCCATGCCGGCCTACCGCTTCGACTCGACACGCGTGTTCACGAACAAACCGTGTTGCGGCCCCAAGCGCGGACATGGTTCGGTGCAGCCCCGGTTCGCGTTCGAGTGCCAGCTCGACAAACTCGCCGAGCGCATCGGCATGGACCCGATCGCGGTGCGGCGCAAGAACTTCATCGGCGAGAACACCCGCACGGTGAACGGCATGCGCGTCACCTCGAACGGCTTCCTGCAGTGCCTCGACGCGGTCGAGCAGGCGTCCGACTGGAAGGCGCGCTGGCGTGACCTGCCGTACGGGCGCGGGCTCGGAGTCGCCGGCAGCATGTACATCTCGGGCACGAACTACTGCATCTATCCCAACGAGATGCCGCAGTCGGCGGTGCAGCTGAAGCTCGATCGCTCGGGCCGCGCCACGGTGTTCTGCGGCATCAGCGACATCGGACAGGGCGCCGACTCGATACTGGCCTACATCGTCTGCGAGGAACTGGGGCTGGAGCTGGGCGACGTCCGCGTCGTGGCCGCCGACACCGATCTCACGCCGGTCGACCTGGGTTCGTACTCGAGCCGCGAGACGTTCATGTGCGGCAATGCCTGCCTCGATGCCGCACGGCAACTGCGCGACAGGATCGCCAGCACGCTCGCCGAGTCGTGGGGCGTGCCGAAGGGCGACATCGTGCTCGCCAAGGGCATGGCGGTCGCCGCCAGCGACCCGCAGAAGCACGCCATGAGCGTGAAGGACGCGTTCCAGGCCGCCGAGGCGCGACATGGCACGCTCGGCAGCGTCGGCTGGTACCAGAGCCCGCAACTGGGCGGAGACTACCGCGGCGGCACGATCGGGGCGTCACCGGCGTACTCGTTCACGGCACACGTCGCCGAGGTCGAGTGCGATCCGGAGACCGGCGTCGTGTCCGTGAAGAAGATCTGGGTCGCGCACGACTGCGGCCGCGCTTTGTCGCCGGTGGCGGTCGAAGGCCAGATGGAAGGCAGTGCCTACATGGGTTTCGGCGAGGCGCTGTTCGAGACCCAGACCTACAAGCCCGCGGCCGTCGGGCACGGCCCGGGTCTCCACCACGGCCCGAGCCTGCTGGACTACCGCATGCCGACGTCGCTCGACACGCCCGAACTGCACGCGCTCATCGTCGAGAGCGTCGATCCAGAGGGCCCCTACGGCGCCAAGGAGGCGGGCGAGGGGCCGCTGCATCCCAGCATCCCGGCGATCGCCAATGCCATCCACGACGCGCTCGGCATCCGCTGTGACGCGCTGCCGTTCTCGCCGCCGGCGGTGCTTGCGGCACTCCGGACCGGCGATGCGCGTGCGGCCTGGTCGCGCGCGCGCGCGACGCTGCAGCGGACCGCCCCGAGGGCCGGCTCATGCTGACGCTGCCGCGCTTCGAGTGGGTGACGCCGGCCACGATCGAGGACGTGCTGCGTGAGCTGACCGAGCACGCGGGCGAGTGCCTGCTCGTGGCGGGTGGCACCGATGCCGTGCCCAACCTGAAGCACCGGTTGCACGAGCCCAAGCGCGTCGTGTCCCTGGCGCGCGTCGCGGAACTGCGCGGCACGCACGAGGACGGCGCCGGACTGCATCTGGGTGCGCTCACCACGCTCAGCGCGCTGACGCGCCAGCGCGAACTCGTACGCGACTACGGGGCGGTGGCGCACGCCGCGTCGCTCGTGGCGTCGCCGCAGATCCGCAATATGGGCACGCTCGGCGGCAATCTCTGCCTGGACACGCGCTGCACCTATTACAACCAGACGTTCTTCTGGCGCGAGGCGCTGGGATTCTGCCTCAAGAAGGACGGCGTGCACTGCCACGTCGTGCCGCAGGGCCGCCGCTGTGTCGCTGCGCATTCCTCGGACGTGGCACCCACGCTCATCGCGTTTGGCGCCGAAGTCGAGATCGCAAGTCCGCAGGGCCTGCGCCGCGTGGACTGCGAGAGCTTCTTCGTCGGCGATGGCATCCACAACAACATCCTGAAGCCCGATGAGCTGGTCACGCGCATCACGCTGCCGGCGTCGACGCGTGGCCAGCGCAGTGCCTACCGCAAACTGCGGCCACGTGCAGCCATCGATTTTCCGATGCTGTCCGTGGCGGTGGTCGCGCGCGGGGATGCCGCGCGCATCGAAGCGCTGCGCATCGTGGTCAGTGCGCTCGCCGCCAAACCGCGCCTGCTCGGCGGCTTGGACCCGATCGCCGTGGGGCAGCCCGCGAACGACGACACGTTCACCGCGATCTCGGCTGCCGCGGCCAAACAGTGCCGGCCGCTCATCAACGTGGCGTACGACGAGGATTGGCGCCACGCCATGGTGCCAGTGCTGGTGAAACGCGCACTCGGTGACGCGTTCGCCCCGGAGACCGCATGAGCGATATGCGCGAACCCCTGCTGCCGGCCGGCGCCGACATCTGGCGTGTGCTCGCGGACTGGCGGGCCGCCGGGCGGCGCTTCGTGCTGCTCACCGTGGTCGAGTCGCGCGGCTTCACGCCGCAGAAGGCTGGCGTGCACATGCTGCTGGCCGCCGACGGCGAGTTCGCCGGCACCATCGGCGGGGGCGCGATCGAGCACGCCTGTCTCGCGGAGGCGCGTGAGCTGCTGGCGAGCGGCGAGGTCACGCGCACGACCCGGAAACAACTGACCACCGAACTCGGCATGTGCTGCGGGGGCGAGATGGTCGTGCACCTGGAGGTGCTCGAGTCCCAGCCGCATCTGGTGGTGTTCGGCGCCGGTCACGTGGCGCGGCCCCTGGCATCGCTTGCCGCCGCCTGCGGGTTCTCGGTGCATGTCGTCGATGCTCGCGAGGACTGGCTGACGCCCGAACGCTTCGCCGGCGCGACGCGCCACTTGCGTGCGCCGGATGGCTTCGCGCGCGACTGGGTGGCGGGTGATGCGGCTGGTCCGGGCGCGTGCATGACTGCGTTCGCGGTCGTGACGACACATGACCATGCGCTCGATCAGCGCGTGGTGCAGGAACTGCTCCGTACCGAACTGCGCTTCACCGGACTGATCGGCAGCCTTGCCAAACAGCGCAAGTTCGCGCTGCGCTTGCGCGCGCGCGGCTTCGACGACGCTTGTATCACGCGCCTGCGCACGCCGGTCGGACTCGCCATCGGTGCGCGCACTCCCGAGGAGATCGCCGTCAGCATCGTCGGCGAGCTGGTGGCGGTGCGCCGGGGCGCGGTACCGGCGCTCGGCTGGCTGCCGCCCGCCCGGGCCCAGAAGCCCTTACGTTCCATGGCGGGCCGCGCCGCGCCGCACGAGGCTGCCACGGAGGTTCACGTCCCCACGGATCCCATCACCGAAAGAGGCCCGTCGTGATCATCGGAGTGCTTCTGGCCGCAGGCGCATCGACCCGCATGGGAAGTCCCAAGGCGCTCGTGAAGTCGGGCGGGCAGTCGTTCCTGGTCCGCGGGGTGCGGACGCTGTGGTCCGTGTGCGACACCGTCGTCGTCGTCCTGGGCGCCGACGGTGAGCGCGTCTGCGACGAAGTCGGGCAGGAGTTCGAGGCCCTGGTCGCCAAGGGCATGCTCGCTCCAGATCTGAAGTCGGGAGGACGCAAGCGGCGCGGTGATCTCGAAGTGCGCTTCGCGTTCAACAAGAAGTGGGAGCAGGGCATGTTGTCGTCGGCCCGGGTCGGACTCGCGGCAGCGCTCAAGCATCGTCCCCGCGGCGTGCTGGTGCTGCCAGTCGACCATCCCGAGGTCAAGCCCGACACGGTCCGGGCGCTGGGTACCATGCTCGACGAAGCGCTGGGTGCGTTCGGCGGCAAGCGGGCGAGCGGGTTCGCCTGCGCGCTCGTGCCGCGCCACCGCGGCCGGCGCGGCCATCCGGTGGCGATGTCCGCGCCGCTCGCGGCACTCATCGCCCGCGACCGTGCCGCCCGTGATCTGTCGGATGGCATCCGCCGGCACGCGCGATGGGTCGGCTATCTCGACGTCGCGGACCGCGGCATCGTCGTCAACCGCAACACCCCGGCCAAGCCGGCGACCAAGCCGGCCCGCGGCCGCGCCTAGCGTTGCGTCCCAGAAGGGGTGTGCATGGCCCGGCTGCAGGCTCAGGCGTGCTGGACACGCTGGGACAATGGTCGCAGCAATGTCGCCATCTTCTGGATGGAACTCGTGATGAGTTCCTCGCTCATCCCGGCGAAGCCGAGCACCAGCCCGCCGCGACCGCCCGCATGCATGCGGAACTCGGACACCGGCAGGCAGGCGAAGCCTTCGGGCTTCAGCAGTTCGACCGCTTCGGTGTCGGACATGCTCGGAGGCAGCCACGCGACACGATTGACGCCGCCCTCGAGTTCGGGAATCTCGAACAGGTCGGCGGCATGCTCTCGCACCGCTTTGTGGAGCGCTTCGAGTCGCGAGCCGTACAGGGTGCGCATGCGGCGAAGGTGACGCGAGAAGTGGCCTTCGATCATGAAGTCCGCCAGCACGGCCTGCGTGATGCCGGGCGATTGACGGTCGAGGAGTTCGCGCGCGCGAACCATGGCCGGTAGCAGGTCCGGCGGTGCCACCAGATAGCCGATCCGCAACGACGAGAACATGACCTTGGAGAAGGTGCCGGCGTACAGGACGCGGCCGTGCGGGTCGATGCCCTGCAACGCGGCCAGCGGCCGGCCGCGGTAGCGGCACTCACTGGCATTGTCGTCCTCGAGGATCCAACTGCCGTTCGTCTCGGCCCACTGCAGCAACGCACGCCGACGGGGCAGGCTCATGGTGACGCACAGCGGATTCTGGTGGGACGGCGTGATATAGGCGAGTCGAGCACTCGGCGCCAGTTGGACGGCGGCGGCGACGTCGAAACCGTCTTCATCGACCGGCACGGGCACGATGCGCGCCCCGGCGGTCTCGAACACGCTGCGGGCCGCGAAGTAGCCCGGGTCTTCGAACAGCACCTGGTCGCCTTCGTTGACCAGCACTTCGTTGACGATGGTGATGGCCTGCTGTGAGCCCGAGACGACGATGATCTGGTCCGGCGAGCAGCGCGCGCCGCGGGCCGCGGCGAGGTGCGCGGAGATGGCTTCTCGCAACGGGCGGTAGCCCTGCGGATCATCGTAGGCGAGCGTCTTGACCGAGGCGAGACGCATGCGCTTGTCGGTCAGCCGCCGCCAGATATCCATGGGAAAGTGGTCGAGCGCGGGCAGGCCGGCCCGGAACAGCATCGGGCCGGTCTGCACCGGGGGCCACTTGCGGAACGGGATCTCGCGCAGACGCTCACCCCGCAGGGAGATGTGGCGCGCACCGCGGTCGGACTGCGGAACGGGTTCCATCGTGGGACCGGTCAGCACCTGGTCCGGCAGCGAACTCGCGACATAAGTGCCGGAGCCAGCCCGGCTGTCGATGTAGCCCTCGGCGATCAGCTGGTCGTAGGCGCTGAGCACGGTATTGCGCGAGAGCCCGGTGACTTGCGCCAACTCGCGGCTGGCCGGTAGCCGGCAACCCGTCGGCAGGCGGCCACCCAGGATGGCGGCGCGCAGCTCGTTATAAAGCTGGCGGTGTAGCGGCTCGGGGGAGCTGGCATCGATCGCGAAGGCGCGGAAACTCGAGAACGTGTGGCGACGCGGCATGATGGAAGGACCCCGGACGAAGTTGGACTCGGAAGTGGCCCTACGAGTGTACCCTCTACTGGCACTTGCTGCCATACCGGATTTTTGGACATTCGCCTCGAGCGATGGGACCGCATGATCGCCCGATCGGGCGCCCGAGCTCGCGTGCCTGCCGGGCTCATCCTCGCCCGGTCACCGACGTGGTGACCGAAACGGCGGGCGTTGTACCGTTCCCTCGTGGCCAGCGAGCAGCGCGAGCGCTCGTCCTCGCGCCGGACGCGGCTCATCGAGTGGCGTCACGCCCACCACCTGAGCCCCATGGCCGGGGCGCGGGCTGCCACCACGATATTCGCAGCACTGCTCTTTCATTTCTGGGTCCAGTGGCACATGATGCGCGTGGTCGAGCGACCCTAGCCCCGGGAGCCATCCAGTGCCCACACCCGTGCATCGCCAGCCGATCGTCGCCGTGTTCGGAAGTAGCACCGTGCGTGAGCCTGACAGCGCGTGGCGGGAGGCACATGAGCTCGGCGGCGCGCTCGCCAAGCGCGGTCTCGCCACCATGACCGGCGGTTACGGCGGTGCGATGGCGGCCGCATCGCGCGGCGCCCATGACGCCGGCGGGCACGTCATCGGAGTGACCGTCGACCTGTTCGAGCATCGTGGCCCGGTGAACCCGTGGGTGCGAGAGCGCGTACATACGCCCGACCTGTTCGAACGGCTGCGTTACCTCGCGCATTCCGCCGACGCATTCGTCGCGGTCGCGGGCAGCATCGGCACACTGTCGGAGCTGTTCCTGGTGTGGACGCTGGTGAGCGTCGAGGGCCGCGAGCCCGCGCCCATCGTGCTCATGGGGCGGCAATGGCAGTCGTGGCTCGAACTGCACAAGGCGCCGGAATTCGTGCCGGCGCGTCTGCATGGCTTCGTCCAGGTGGCGGAGACCCCGGAACTCGCGGCCGACGTCGTGGCGGCCGGTATCGTCCGCGTGCGCGGAGCGCGCACGAAGTCCGCCGCACAGGAGACGCACGCATGAGCACGACGCCGGTGGCCGCCGACCCGCTGTTGGCGTGGCGCGCGCGCTTCCCGAGCATCGAGGGTGTGCTGCACTTCGGATCGCACACGCTCGGGGCGATGCCGGCCGAGGCCGAGGCCTCACTCATCGAGTACACGACCGCGTGGGGTCAGCGTGGCGTGCGCGCGTGGGAAGAGAAGTGGATGCGCATACCCGCCGAAGTCGCGGGCTCGGTCGAACAGTTGATCCAAGCCGAAGCGGGCAGTGTGTCGTTGCACCCGAACGTCACCGTGGCGCAGGCGGTCGCGCTGTCGTGCCTGGAGTTTTCGCCGGCGCGCAACCGCGTGGTGTGCAGTGCCGAGGACTTCCCGTCGGTGCTCTACCTCTACGAGGGCCTCGCACGCCGCGGCGCGGAGCTCGTGCGCGTGCCGGCACGCGACGGCCGCCGCATCGACGAGGCCGACTTGCTCGCGGCCATCGACGAGCGCACCGCGCTGGTGGCGGTGTCGCACGTGCTGTTCCGGAGCGCGCAACTGCTCGACCTGGCGCCCGTGCTGGCGCGGGCCCACGCCGTCAAGGCGATCTCGATGGTCGATGCCTACCAGTCGGTCGGCGTGGTCGATGTCGATGTCCGCGCGCTGGCGCCCGACTTCCTGACCGGCGGCAGCATCAAGTGGCTGTGCGGCGGTCCGGGCACCGGCTACCTGTACGTGAACCCGCGTGTCCACGCCACGCTGCATCCGGCGCTCACGGGCTGGTTCGCGCACGAATCGCCGTTCGCGTTCGACTCGAGTGCGCAGCGCCTCGATGCCGGCGCGCGCCGGTTCTGGAACGGCACGCCGTGCATCCCCGCCTA
>JANMAX010000376.1:0-2165 GCA_031360075.1 bacterium
CGTCCAGCGCGCAATCGACGACATCATGCAGGTTCAGGTACGTACCGCCGCGTGGGGCCACGGCGTCGAGTGAGTCCACGAATGTTGCCGTGCTGTTGAGCGGCAGGATCTCCCACTTGGCCACCGAGGGCACGGAGCGAGCGTTCGTTGCCAGGCTGTCCACGATGAACAGCATGTACTCGCCTGGTGGGGTGATGAATGACGAAGCCGGCGCTTTGACCAACAGCCGAGTTGGGCTCGACAGCGCCGCGAACACCAGCGGCACGTAGCGCTGGTTCTGGTCGAACTGGTGTGTGACCGCGCTCGGCCGGATGAGCCCGATGCTCTTGATGGTGGCGGCTCGGGCCGGAGTGCCGAGTGTGAGCGTGAACGTACGGCCATAGGGCATGCGCTCGGGTGCGTCCGCGATGCTGGGGCGAGCGGCGAGGTTATCGCCCTGGAACAGGTAGGGCGGCTCGTAGAGGCTCGCGGTGGTCTCGTGCGGACTCGGTTTTTCGCCGCCCGCGGTGAGGATGCGGCCGTCGGGAAGCAGGACGGCTGTGGAGTGATAGTTGCGGATGTAGGGGTCGGGGGCGAGAGCTTCGCTCCCCAGCGTATCCGTGCTGCTCCACCTACCTGGCCAAGCCTTCCAGATCTGCGGCGCCTGGACAGGGGTTTCGGCCTTGGCAATCTGACCATCAGCGCCAGCGCCCCCAGTCGCAATCACATCACCGGTCGGCAACACCGTGAGATTGTGGACCGATCTGGCGGCGAGTGCCTGGAACGCCGAAGGCTCCGTATAGAGCGTCCAGTTCGGCGTCTGCGATCCCGAGACCGCGATCGTCTCCGTCCGTGACGACCCCGGCACGCCCTCCCCATTCGCCCCCGCGCGCAGGATCTGCCCGGGCCGGTACTGCACCGACGAGCCGAACGCGATGGCGTCCTGCTGCCCTTGACCGAGCGACGAGTTGTCCGACCAGTACCTGGTGCCAAGATCATAGAATCGCTTGTAGCGCGCCTCGCCCGCACTCACCGACGGCCAGGGTGCCGGCCCCGCATTGAAGATGCGACCGTCGGGCAACAAGTGCAGTTGCGGATAGTCCGCGATGCGCCGTTCGCTCAGGGAGTCGTTGGCGATTGACGCCGCGCTCCATGCCCCGGGCAGCGTGTTCGGCTGTGGGCAGGCGTCTCCCACGAGCGGCGGCGACGTCGCCACGGGGTCGAACCTCTCCAGCACGCGCGCGATCCGCGATCGCCCCTCACCGAGCGCGACCAGCCCTGCCCCCGCCAGAGGTGCCGGCACCGGATGGAAGCTGCGCATCGTGGGCGCCGCCCACTGGTATTGGCCCGGCGTCGAGTAGTTGCCGAGCACGAAGACGTCGTTGCTGAGCCCCGTCGAGACACCACTGCCGTCCGTGTCGCCGCCCACCACCACGAGCCGATGGCCGTCCACCGTGTAGCCGATGGCCGAGCGCGTGCGTGCGCTGGGGCCTGCACCCGGGTTCACCACGGACAGCCGTTCCCAAGCGTACAGGTTCAGGTTCGCGACCGTCGTGTCGCCGCGCTCCAGGTACCACACGTCGGGCGCGACCAGTGACCCGGTCGCATCCTGCCCGCCGAACATGAAGTACTCGCGTTCCTTGGCCTCCGAGACGCGCACCTTGGCGCACACGGCCTGCCCTTCGCGGGCCGGAGGTAACCCGTCCGGAGTAGCTGGCGTGAGCTCGCGCCAGATGCCGTTCACCGTGGGCGAATCCCCCACGCCATAGGCGTACACCTTGCTGTTGTCGGCCAGCGTCGTCGGGCTTGTCCGGCCTCCGAAGATCAGGAGCTGGCCATACCAGGCACTGTCCGGGGGACTGGGTGGAGCGGGCCCGGGGTCGAACACCATCGAGTGGCCGTAGCGTCGGGTGGCCGCGGCATCCGGAAGCAAGCGTTTCCATTTCCACACGTAGTGAGCATTGGGGAACGCATGGACCTCGCTGGCCCTCCACTTCTCACCGCGCCACAGATCGCCCAGCACGGTGACACCATCGGCCGCGAGCCCGCCATACATGAAGCAGATCGGGTGTTGTTTCATGCCTCGTAGCGATGTCGCGGCAAGTTCCTCCGACTGTGCGAACACCAGCGCACAGTGACTCCGGGGTGCGGGGAGCATCTCGGCGGAGGGCAGGCTCGAATCGCCG
>JANMAX010000034.1:0-1790 GCA_031360075.1 bacterium
CCTCCATCTCGAGCGCGACGTCGAACGTCTGGCCCACGCCAGGCACCGCCACGGGGGCGACACGCAGCGCGTTGACCGCGGCCGCCTGCGGCCGGTTCGCCGGCATCGAGACCAGCGAGTAGTTGATGGCGTACAGGATCAGGTCCTTGAACGACAGCCGCTGGTCCGTCGCTGGCCGGCCGTCGATCGTGCCGTCCACGGTCGGACCGACGTCCAGGCACTGGAGCGAGCTGCCCACGGGGAACGCCACACCATAGCTTGCACCCAGCGCGCTGATGTCGGCGGTCGTGACTTGGTTGTCGCCGGCGCACACCGCACCACCACCGGCGACGTCACCCAGGTGGTAGTTGAGCGTGCCGCTCGACATGGCCGACGGCGGGGAGATGTTGCCCGCACGGTCACGGACGAACGCGACGAAATAGTAGAAGTCCCGATCTCCAGTCCCGGCATCGCACTGCTCACCGCCCACCGTGTTCGTGGTACACGTCAAGCTGGCCGGCGACCAGCGCCCGCCCGGCGGATAGCTGGGCATCGGCGGGACCGAACCGGCGGCAGGGCCGTTGTCGTAGGACGGGTAGTTGCCGAACGGTGCGTGGTAGAGTTCGGTCCTGCCATCACTCAGGGTCGCGGTCACCGTGAATCCCACTTTCGTAGTGCTGGAAGTACCGTTGCCCGTCTTGACCTGCGCGACCGTGAAGCTGGGAGCCGCCGGCGGCGTGCCATCGAGCACGATGTACACACGACCACCGGCGCTCGTCGGGATCGGTCCCGCCGAACAGTCGGCCACCTCGGCTTCATCGATGCTCACGAAACCGAGACCGTCCGGCGCGCCGGGCGCACGAGCTACGAACAACGAGAACGGCGAACCACTCGTGGTCGGACCGCAGCCCGGGCCCAGTAGTGCACAGTCGACGGTGTAGGAGCCACCGCCGTTGTCGACCACGAACATCTGGGAGTTGCTGATGCTGCTGAACATCGTGTTCTCCCGCATCGCTGAAGCGAGCACGAGGTTCGGGCTCAGGTGTAGCGTGACGCTCGTGCCGCGCGCCGGCGTGTGATCGACGCGCTCGACGATCACGGGCACTTCAACGACCGGCGAAGCGGTCGACAGCGCGACCGTGGCGGGGATGCTGGCGTAAACCTGATCGATGTGCGACGACGACACGTCGGACACCTCGAGCGAACTGCTACCACCGCTGCACGCACCACTCAGGCAGCGCTGGACACCGAAAGAGGTGCCGGTGACAGTGATGACCGAGGAGCCGCACGTACCGCTTGTGCACTGGCCGCGGAACACGATTTCGTCACCCGTCGAGCACGTGCCATCCACGCAGAACACGCGATCGTCGGCGAAAGCCACCGACAGCGCCATGCCGTCCGCGCCGACGACGGACGCGGTGCTGGTCGTGACCGGCGTGCCCAGGTTCTGCGGTGCGACTTTCTTGTTCGCGATGACATCCCACCCGGCATTGGAAGCGCCACCCTTGGCCACCGCCATCACCGGCGTGCCCCCAGGAGGGGCGCTGACGGCGATTCCTGCGGCGATCACGATTCCTGCGACCACGCCGCGCGAGACCACTGCACCCCGGC
This sequence comes from bacterium, assembly GCA_031360075.1. Taxonomy (GTDB): domain Bacteria; phylum Eisenbacteria; class RBG-16-71-46; order RBG-16-71-46; family RBG-16-71-46; genus JAIOPA01. The sequence continues at coordinate 1,591 of JANMAX010000034.1, forward strand.
GGAGCACGATGACCGACTCTTGATTGGCGCACATACCGGCAAAGCTGGCGCTCACCCGCAGATGGAAGTCCTGCATCGAGACCTTGCACGAGGCCACTTCGCCCGTCGGCGAACAAGTGCCCGTACCGCGCACGACGCACTCCAACGAGGCGCCATTGTCGGTCGCCGGGTCGAGTGTGAACGGCTTCGAGCGGCTGAAC
>JANMAX010000056.1:0-3120 GCA_031360075.1 bacterium
CAGGTTGAACCACATGAAGTTGGTGTTGAACGACGTGCCGACGTCATACACGACGAAGCCCTTGGTCTTGGCATCGGCCTCGTACTGCCGGTAGTCCTCGGCCTTGACGTTGTCGATCCCGTCGAGCTCGCCGGCATGGAACATCTGGGCGGAGACATCCTGATCTTTGGCGACACGGAACACGATCTCGTCGAGATAGGGCAACCGCTGGTTGCGGGAGTCGACCCCGAACCAATACGGGTTTCGCTCGAGCACCGTCTTCTCGTTCTCGGCGTACGCCTTGAGCCGCCACGGACCACTGGTGACGAGACTCTCGGGCGCCGTGGCGGTGCTGTACGCCGACGCGAAGTTGCCGGCCTTGAACGCGGGTTCGAGGATGTGCCTGGGGACGACGCGCATGTTCGCGACGTGCGCAAGCACCAGGGCATCCGGCACCGGCGTCGTCACCCCGAACGTGTAGGAGTCGGGCGCGCTGTAGACGAACGGCAGCGTCTTGCCACCCACCTCCATGACAAAACCGTCCTGCATCGAGGGGTGCAGCACCGGATCCATGATGACGTCCAATCCGAACTGGACGTCCGCGCTGGTGATCGGGTGGCCGTCTGAGAAACACGCACCGCGGCGCAGGTGGTAAGTCACGGTGCGCGCGTCGGGCGAGATCTCCCACGACTTGGCGAGCATCGGGATGTCTTCCTGCGACCGATAGTCGATGTCGGTCTGCGACCGATAGTCGATGTCGGTGAGCGAGATGAACGTCTGCTGGATGATGTCATTGGACGACGTCTCGTTCGACATGATGGGATTGAACGTCTTGGGACTCGCGGTCGAACCCGCCACGAACCGGCCGCCGTACGTGCCTTGCTCGTCCATCGTCATGGTCATGGGCTCGGCTGGCAGGGGCAGGCGGTCCACGAACTTCGTCGCCGGCTTCGCTCCCCCGCCACAACCGGCCAGGAACAGGCCCACGACCATACCGATACCGGTCCCAGCTGCTCGCAGTCGCATCCCAGCCTCCATTCGGTTCAACCCGTCCGCTCGCGGCCGCGTCCGTGATCGCGAGCTCATCAGCGGACCGCAGTATAGGGAGCGCGCTCCGTGCGAGGCAATGTCGAGCGGACGGGCGCAGTGCGTTGCAGTACCGGGGCGGCTCGCCGCGCCCTCACGACGGCTTCGGCCCCGCTCCGCGGTCCCCCAGAAGTCCGAGCGTGCTGGCGCCCGCCTCGCCTGCAAGCCGTTCGGCTGGCCCAAGCGTCACGGCGACCGCCGCCGCGAGCCGTGCCAGCGAACGATCCGCCCCCAACGCGGGGCCCGCGCTCGCCGCCCCCTGCCGCCACCGTTCACGCAATGCCGCGCGCTGCCCCTCGGGGACGCGCACGTACTCGGCGAGCCGGACGTGAGACTCACCCAGCAGCAGGCTGCCCTGCTGCAGCCGGGCACCGCGCACGGCGCGCTGGGCAATGCCTGCGAGCTTGCGGCCACCAAGCACCAACTCGTGCCGCGCGGTCGAAGCGAAACCGGGCGGTGCGGAGCCCGAGGGTTCACGTGGTGCGCCGGGGCCGCGCGGGAACCCCGGCGCCAGGCTCACCGGGACACCGAGCGCTTGCAGAGCGGCGGCCAGCAGCCCCCCCGTGCGTGCGTAGGCCGCGGCCGGCGTCGCTGCCCAAGCTCCAGGGGCCAGCGGCGTGACCAGTGAGAACGTCCACTCCTCGTCGTGCCAGATGGCGCGGCCGCCCGTCGGCCGGACAGCCCATGGCACCCCGTCGCGCTCAAGCCGTTCGAGCTCGAGCTCCTGCGCTGGATCCTGCGCGCGGCCAAGCGTGATTCCGGCGGGCGCGAACGTGAACAAGCGCAGGATGACATCCGTCGCACCGCCGGCGGTGCGTTCGAGCAGGCGCGCATCCCGGGCCATGTTGTCCGGTGCGTCATGCGCCCCATCGAGCCACAGGATCGGTGTCAGCACTCGGTTCCACGGACGCGCGAGCCCGACTTCGGCCCGCATCCCATCACTTCACGCCGAGCCAGTCTTCCAGCAGGAACTGGAAGCGTCCGATGAGCAACGACAGCCGCGACATCACGGTGTAACCGTAGCCGGCGCCGAATGACACCATCAGGAACACCGTACCCGTGCGAGCCATGACCCCGAGTGCCCCCTTGTGCTCGCGACTGTAGAAGAAGAACAACAGCGAGCAGATGAGCCCGATCGTGAACAGGATGGCGTTGAACGAAGACCAGAACTCACCCGTCCACAACGGCTGCAGGCTGGCTTGGATCTGTGCGACCAGGTCCCCCTGGGCAAATCCGGTCGTCTTCAGTCCAGCGTAGACTCCGATGATGACCGCGAGCGACCAGCGCGACATCCAGTCGATCCGGCTCACGAGCCGCGTGAACAGCAGCACTCCGAGCACGGCTGGGATCAGGAACCAACCGCGGTAGTCGCCCAGTGAGGCGGCGAACGGCCCGCCGGCCTGGACCACCGCCTCGTGCGTCACGGGATCACGGCCGCTGAACGTGCGCAGCAGCGGATCGACCAGGTTCGGAATCACCACGGTCCAGTAGTTCAGGACGATGTAGTAGCCCGCGGACACGCCCACGAACAGGTGTTCCGCGAATTTGTAGAGCGGATTGTCCTTGTACAGGAACGAGAAGATGAACAGCGTCAGGAGTGCTGCCACCCAGACGCCGACGTCATGGCTCAGGTTCATGCCCGGCGCCCTCCCCGCTTGCTCCAGTGCACCACGTTGCCGGCGACGATGCACAGTGCGATGAAGACATGCGCGAGCGACTGCGCATCCATGCCTCGCGTCGCCGAACCGCTCTCGCCGCGGATGCGCTCGTACTCGGCCGCGCCGGCCATGCCGCCCATGAGCCCGCGCAACTGACCGGACTGCAGGTAGGGATAGAACTCCGGCGTGCTGACCGCGGTGCAACCGGAGATCATGGGGAGGTGGAAGCGGGAGTTGACCTGCTGGACCCACTCTTTCGTGCCGGGATACCCGGCCGAGATGTTCACCAGCAGCGCGAAGCTCGAGTAGTCGCGCACGCCGCGCATGATCGGCAGTGAAGCGGTGGCGTTGGCACGCTGATCCTGCGGGAACGCATTGACGATGCCCTTGCCCATCA
>JANMAX010000070.1:0-26378 GCA_031360075.1 bacterium
CCGCGGCCGGCGCCGCGAGTGCCGGCCCCGCCGGGCTGTCTGCCGCGGACACAACCGGCACGCGCTCACCGGTGCCCTCCAGCGCCGCCGCGATCGCCGCAACCGCACGCGGCCCCGGCCGCTTCGCCGAGCGCATCGTGGTGCGCGACGGCGCGCACGTGCATGTCATTCCCGTGGATCGCATCGAGTTCGTCGAAGCGCAGGACGACTATGTGGCGATCCATGAGCTGGCCAAGGGGGAGGCGGGGAGGACGCATCTCAAACACCAGCCGCTTGCCGAGCTGGCGGAGTCGCTCGATCCCGCACGCTTCGTGCGCATCCATCGCTCGTACGTCGTCCACGTCGAGCGTATCGCGCGCATCGAGTTGCTCGCCAAGGACCAGCGCGTCGCGGTGCTCCAGGACGGCCGTCAGCTGCCCGTGAGCCGCAGCGGGCATGACCGGCTGAAGGAATTGTTGGCCTGATGCCGCGGTCGTACTGAAGCCGCCGTCGGAAAGCGCCCGCGACTTCTTCCGACTCGTGGCGCCAGGCGGCGGGAACGAAGCGGGCGGGCCGGCGGAGCCGGTCCGCCCCTCGACAGGTTTGGATCCCGGAGGCGCGCCAGCACCGGCAAACGTCGGCGCTGGCGCCTCGGTTGGCTTCCCGTCTCGTCACTTGGGCGTGTAGCGCCTCTTCTCGACGATGGCGGCTGCCGTGGTCGTGCCCAGGGTGAACGCCGAGCGGAACTCGCCTTCGACGCCGACCTGAGCACCGATGCGCGGCGCACCGTTCTCCTGAGTGACCACCGGGATCTTGCCGGTGCCGTCGTCCATCTCGTAGGCGCCATAGCCCATGATGCCGAGCGAGCGCGTGACATTGCCGGCGATGCGGACGGTCTGCTTGTCGAAGCGGGATGGGTCGTCGAGCAGGGTCTTGATCGGCGTCACCCGGAGATCCGAGGCCCTGCAGCCCGCGAGCGCGCAGGCGAGCAGTACGGCGGCGGCGAGACCCAGTGTGCGGAACGAGCGAAGCGTCATGGAACCCTCGTGGTTCGTTGGGGGGGCCGGGAAGCCTTGAGACCGGCGCGAGCCTAGCACGCCAGAGCCGTGAGACTAACACCGGCTTCAGCGCCATGAGTACCCGCGCACTGAGTGCGGTCGGGAGTGCTGCCAGACCATGGATGGCGCGGTCGGGGGTGCCACCTGCCCCCATTCGGTTGGCTCCGGAACAGCGTTCGGGAAGCATTCCGGCACTCATGACCGAACATCGTCACGTGCATCTCAACTTCCAAGCCCGCATCGCTCCCGGATGCGTCGGCGCCCGCAAGAAGTGCGGCTCGTCGCACACGGTAGACCACCGGACCATCCGCAAAGTCCTTTCAACGCCGATACATTCGGACCGATTGAACCTCTCTCCACGACCCGTGAGTCCGGTACTCCAATCTCTCCTTCCGCCCTTCGAAGTCCGGATGCACGGGTGATCTCCCGCAGTGCGCTGCGCTGCGGCATACCGAGGTCGCCATGCGCAAAGTTCTCGCCGCTCTAGCGATCGGCATTCTCGCGCTCGAGTTGATTTCGGTCGCGGGAAGCGCCCAGATCGTCCGGGAAGTCGTCAAACCACTTCCGCCCTCACTGAAGACCGTTCCGGTGCCGAAGCCCGTGGGCATCGAGAACTTCGTCAAGGACGACAACGCCGCGATCGCGCTCGGCAAGGCGTTGTTCTGGGACATGCAGGTGGGTGGGGACGGCATGGTGGCCTGCGCCAGCTGTCACTTCCACGCCGGCGCCGATCGCCGTGAAAAGAACCAGATGAACGCCGGTGCCAACGGCTTCTTCGACGGCTCGGGACTCAATCACACGCTCACTGCCGCGGAGTTCCCGTTTCACAAGCTCGCGAACCCGGACGACCGCGGTTCGGCACTGCTGCGTTCTCGCGACGACGTCGCCGGCTCGCAGGGTGTGCATGCATCCCAGTTCATCGACGTCGCGCCGGGTGCGCTGCGCGATGCACAGAGCAACGTCGGCATCGACCCGCTCGGATTCAGCATCGGTGGTCTGAACATCCGCCGTGTCACCGGGCGCAACACGCCGTCGGTAATCAACGCGGTGTTCAACATCCGCAACTTCTGGGACGGCCGCGCCAATCGGCGCTTCAACGGCCGCAACCCGTTCGGCGATGCCGATCCCAACGCGCGCGTCCTGATGGTCAACGACCTCGGAGAGCTCGCGCCCACGCGCATCTCGATCGACCGCGCGAGTCTGGCGTCCCAGGCGGTCGGACCGGCCGTCTCGGACGTCGAGATGTCGGCTTCCGGCCGCACATGGTTGAAGCTCGGCAAGAAGATGCTGTCGCTGACCCCGCTCGGCCTGCAGGAAGTGAAGGCGGATGACTCCGTGCTGGGCCCCGTCGCGGTCGCGGGTGGCAAGGGGCTCACCACGAACTACGCCGACATGATCCGCGCCGCGTTCCTCGACAAGTGGTGGAACTCGAACCTGATCGTCGACGATCAACTGACGTTGATTCCCGGCACGAGCGTGCCGGCCGATGGCTCCGCGCTGCCGACCGACCGCTATACCCTCATGGAGGCGAACTTCTCGATGTTCTGGGGGCTCGCGATCGCCGCGTACGAGGCCACGCTGGTCTCGGACGACGCGCCCTATGACCGCTACCAGGAGGGCGTCACGGCTGCGCTCACGAAGCAGCAGCAGTTCGGACTGCTGGTGTTCACGGGCAGGGCCGGCGGCAACTGCATCGCCTGCCACTTCGGTGGCGAGTTCTCCGGCGCGACGTTCAACACACGCCTGACGCCCGAGGGCCCGGGTGGGCGCGTCCTCGGTGTCATGGAGCGCATGGTCGTCGGCGATGGCACGCCCGCGGTCTACGACGGCGGCTTTTACAACCTCGGCGTGCGCCCGACCACCGACGACATCGGTCTCGGCGCCAATGATCCCTGGGGCCATCCGCTGTCGTTCGCCCGCCAGGAGCAGCGGGATCCCGGCACCGTGGCCGACAATCACCTGTTGTCGCCGCTCACCCCGGGCGAGCGGGTCACCGCGGACGGTGCGTTCAAGACGCCGTCGCTTCGCAACTGCGAACTTACAGGGCCCTACTTCCACAACGGCAGCGAAGCCTCGCTACGCGATGTCATCGACTTCTACTCACGCGGCGGTAACTTCCGCGAACAGAACATGGCCGACCTGGACTTCGATATCATCCGTCAGATCGGCATGATCGGTCATCCCAACCGCGACATCGCGCTCGCCGACTTCCTGCGCAGTCTGACCGATGAGCGCGTGCGCTTCTCACGTGCGCCGTTCGATCACCCGGAGCTGGCGGTCGTGAGCGGCGCCCAGGGCACCGAACTCGCCGTGCTCCAGGACCTCGCTCAGCCCAGTCAGGCCATCGACGTGCTGCTGCGTCTGCCGGCGGTCGGCCGTCATGGTGAGTTGGCGCCGCTGACGTCATTCCTGAAAGTTCCGGTGTTCGACGGCAAGACGGTGGACGCCCCGAATCCCACCTATAGCGACATCGCGCTCTATGGCTCCGATAGCATGACCGTGGTGAACACCAGTGCTGACGTCATGGGCGACGTCTGGTGCAATGGCAGTGTGCAGATCAGCAGCAAGCGCAAGCACACATTCGCGGGCGACATCACCTCGGGCGGGAGCGTCAAGGTGAGCGGCGATACGACCCTGTTCCAGGGCAGCATCATGGCGCGCGGTCCGGTGACGCTGGCCCCGACGACCCTGTTCAAGGATGGCGTCGCGGGGGGCAACATCGAGCACTACTCGACCATGCCGCAGCAGCCACTGCCGCCGCTGCCGGTGCTGCCGTTCATCCGCAGCTCGGTGACGGTGCCGGCGTTCGCCATCCAGACGCTCACGCCGGGCCGCTACGGCGAAGTCGTCGTGAGGAACGGCGCCTGGCTCACGCTCATGAACGGCACGTACGTGTTCAAGAAGCTGGTGCTCGGGGCGGGGGCCTTCCTACAGTACGACGCGGACGGCACGCTTGACCTGCCCACGGGGCTGCTCGGCGAGATGACCATCAAGCCACTCGAGCGCACCATCGTGCACGTGACCGAAGAGTTCGCCCTCGCCCGTGGTGCGATCGTGTCGCAGGGCGACGCCATGATGAGCACGCACTTCAAGCTCTACTTCCGGGGCCGCGGTGATGGCGTCCGGTTGCCGCAGGACAGCTTCTTCCACGGCACGCTCGTCGCTCCGAACACCAGCGTCACGCTCGGGCAGCTGGCGAATACGCAGGGCGCGATTTACGCCAAGACCGTCCGCGTCGCAGACGGCGCTGTGTTCCGTCCGCACTTCCTGCCGCTGTTCGCACCGCCACTGCCGCTCGCCGGCGGTATCGCCGGGATGGTCGCGGGCCCTGTGAACCCGGCCGAGAACTTCATGGGCGGTACGGGGCTGATGTTCGCGCTCGGTCAGAACTCGCCGAACCCGTTCCGTCCCGGCATGCTCAGCACCACGCTGCGCTTCACCCTGCCGTCCGAACGGGAAGTGGAATTGCGCGTGTTCGACGTCTCGGGTCGCTCCATCAAGATGCTCGCCAAGGGCCACATGGCCCCGGGCGTGCACACGCTGGCCTGGAACGGCACCGACGACCGCGGCTCACGCGTGCCGAGCGGGGTGTATTTCTATCGGTTGCTGGCGGGCAGGGATCACGGGCAGAAGAAGATGGTCGTGATCGACTGACGATGCCGGCGACAGGGCGGGGAGCCGCGGCCGCCGACAGCGACCATGACGAGGACCACGCGACGGCCACCCCGAAGCAGGCGTGGCCGTCGTACTTCAGCGCGCCTTCACGGCACCCGCAGCCGGCCAATCCGAATCGCCGAGTCGCACCAGGTTCATCTCGAAGAACTGCACCGGGTCCTTGCCGGGAGACACGCGCTCGCCGATCTCTCGCCACTTGCCGTCCTTCGCCACCACCGTGTAGCGGATTGTCATCGGCCCGGCGGGGATCTCCCACACGCAGCCGTTCGCCGTGGGCTTGAGCGCGAAGTCGCCCGCCCTACCCATGGCATGTGAGTGCAGCGTTCGCGCCTGCTTGCCGGCGTCGTAAGAGATGATGCCGAAGGCGTTGAACATGACCTTGCCCTCGGCGTCGTAGCCGCGCCCCTCGAGCACCTTGATCGAGCCGTCGAGCATGGGGCCGATGCGCTCGGTCTGGGTGATCTCGTGCTTCGTGCCGTTCGGTAGGATCGTCCATGCCGGCCCGCGCCAGACGCCGTCCATGAACGCCAGCGGCTTCATGGCCTCCTTCTGGGCGGCGATGAGTGCTGCGGGATCGGCAGGGCCCTGCGCGAGCAGGCAAGCGGGAGTGAGAACCAGTAGCGACAGCGCCATGATCGAACGCGACCAGCGAGCGGACATCGTGAGCCTCCGGACATGGGGTGTGAATCGTACGGCATACGCATGGAAGCAGACGATGCCCCCTGGCCGAACGGGCGCACAGCGGAACCTGCCGAACCGCCGGCTTGATGCGATGAGTGGTCGCGGAACTCCGACCGGCGGCACGAGGCCGGCTCGTCCCCGGGCCTCCACGAGGCCGGGCACAGGGATCGTGGCCCGACTGGAATGGGTTGCCAGCGCGAGGCTTATGCCGCACCGGGCGGTTCGCGGCCCGGCCACCGCAGGGGTTCAAGCTGGGGCCCGCGTTGCCGATGCTATAGACTGAATCCGTTCACCGGAGGCCCTGTGTGCCTCCCCGTCTTCCCGGCGGCCCTGTGTGCCGCCGTCACAGGAAAGGACGCGTCATGAACGCATCCATTCGCGACGCTTTCGGCGTTCGCCAGCCACTCGTCACGCCCGCGGGCACGGTCCAGTACTACAGCCTCAACGCGCTCGCGACGCAGCTGAAGGTGGACCTCGGCAAGCTGCCATTCTCGATCCGCGTGTTGCTCGAAGCTGCGTTGCGCACGTGCGATGAGTATCAGGTCACGCGTGACGACGTGATACGCCTCGCCCACTGGCAGGCCACCGGAGCCGAGCCGGCCGAGATTCCTTTCAAGCCGGCGCGCGTCATTCTCCAGGACTTCACCGGCGTACCGTGCGTGGTCGATCTTGCCGCCATGCGCGAAGCCGTGAAGCGCATGGGCGCGGATCCCAACAAGATCAATCCGCTGGTGCCGGTCGATCTCGTCATCGATCACTCCGTGCAGGTGGACCACTTTGGCACCGCCGCCGCGCTCGAGCAGAACGCCGAGATCGAGTTCACTCGCAACAGGGAACGCTACGAGTTCCTGCGCTGGGGCCAGAAGGCGTTCTCGAACTTCCGCGTTGTGCCACCGGCCACCGGCATCGTGCACCAAGTGAACCTCGAGTACCTGGCGAGTGCCACGCTCACCACGCAGGACGCGGGCGGCACGGTGGCTTACCCGGACACGCTGGTCGGCACCGACTCGCACACCACCATGATCAATGGTCTGGGTGTGGTCGGCTGGGGTGTCGGCGGCATCGAGGCCGAAGCCGTCATGCTCGGTCAGCCGCTCTACATGCTGATGCCGCAGGTCATGGGCTTCAAACTCACGGGCAAATTGCGCGATGGCGTCACCGCCACCGATCTCGTGCTGACCGTGACGCAGATGCTGCGCAAGAAGGGCGTGGTCGACAAATTCGTCGAGTTCTTCGGGCCGGGTCTGTCCGGCATGTCGCTGCCGGATCGCGCCACCATCGCGAACATGGCTCCCGAATACGGCGCCACGATCGGATTCTTCCCGGTCGATGCCGAAACGCTGCGCTATCTCGAACGTACGCACCGTGGGGATCAGGCCAGGCTCACCGAGGCCTACTGCAAAGCCCAGGGGCTGTTCCGCACCGATGACTCGCCCGAGCCGGTCTACAGCGACACGCTCGAGCTGGACCTTGCAGCGGTTGAGGCCAGCGTCGCCGGTCCCAAACGCCCGCAGGATCGCATCGCGCTGCGCGACGTGAAGTCGAGCTTCGCCAGGGGGCTCACCGCGCCAGTCAAGGAGCGCGGCTACGGCCTCTCCGCAGCCGACCTCGGCCGGACCGCGAGCGTGCAATCGAACGGGCATACGGACACGCTCGCGCACGGCGCGGTGGTGATCGCGGCCATCACGTCGTGCACGAACACCTCGAACCCCTCGGTCATGCTGGGCGCCGGCTTGCTGGCACAGAAGGCGGTGGCGAAGGGTCTTCGCGTCCAGTCATTCGTGAAGACGAGCATGGCGCCGGGCTCCAAGGTGGTGACCGAGTACCTGAACGCCTCCGGCACGATGAAGGATCTGGAAGCGCTCGGGTTCAACGTCGTGGGCTATGGATGCACGACGTGCATCTCCGAGGGCACCCCGGTGCTCATGGGAGACGGGCTCGCGCGTCCGATCGAGAGCTTGGCCGGGCCCGCGAGCCACCGCCTGTTCGGTCCCGATGGGGATGCCAGACTTGCGCCGGCGAACCAGATCGCGCATCTCGACCGGGGTGCAAGGGCCTGTATCGCGCTCGTGCTGCAGGATGGCCGCGAGTTGGTGTGTACGCCGGACCATCGTGTCCTGCGCGCCGATGGCCAGTGGGTGCGAGCGGACGAGCTCGTGCTGGGTCAGGACCGGGTCGTGATGGGGCTCGAGGCGCCGTTGGATGTGCAGGGTGCCGATGAGGCCGGTTATGCACTGCGAGCGGGTGACATGAGTTTCGCGCTCGACGATCCGCTCCAGCGGCAGCAGGCGCTCGCGTTCGCCCGTCTGCTCGGACATCTGCTGAGCGCTGGTTCCATCAGCGCAAACGGTCAGGGCCGCATGAACGTCGGGCAGGCGCTCGACCGCGACGCCGTGCTCGCAGACATCGAACTGCTCACGGGCAAGCGGCCCGTCGGGTCGCGCCACGACGGGTCGCGCCAGGATGAACTCCAGTGGAGCATCGTGCTGCCGGATCCATTGACGCTCGCGGTGCTGTCCCTGGCTGGCGTTGGCGCGGGGAAGCGCATCACGAGGCCGCACGAGCTTCCGGCGTTCATCGTCGCATCCGACTGCCCGGTCGCGGTGGTGCGCGAGTTCCTGGCCGGGATGTTCGGAGCGGCTGGCCATTCACCGCTTCTCGAACGCATGGGTGACGGCCATCACGCCGCGTGGTTCAGCGCGCCGGCAATCTCCCGAAGCGCGGCAGAAGCGCACGTCGAGTCGCTCCGCAACGCCATGCGCGAGGTGATTCGGCTGCTCGGCCGTTGTGCCGTGAAGGTGGAAGGCGCGAGCATCCGCGAGTGCCCGGCGCGCGGCCCGGCCTCGAGTGACCCGACTGCGCTGGACGGCGCTCCGCGCTGGGAGCTGCGCCTCCTGCTGCCGGACGGCCTGTCGTTCGTGGAGCAGGTCGGTTACCGCTACTGCGTCGATAAGGCACTGCGCGCAAGCGCAGCTGCGGTCTACTGGCGCACCGTGCAGCAGGCCGGCCGCGAGCGAGTGCAGAGGGCAGGGACCGTGCTGGCAGGGCACGACATGGAAGAGCCCGCATTGCCGTTCAGTTCGGTCCGGGCGCAGGCGGCCGAAGCACTGCTCGAACACGACTCGGCGCTCCCTCCGCGCGACTCGTTCCTGCAAGGCCACGACCGTTTCGACTGGCTCCCGAGGGGTGATGCTCGGCCGTTCATGCCGCTGCACCGGGAGCCGGCGGGCTTGCCCTCGCCACTCGAGCTGCTCACGGCGATCGGTGCGCGCGATTGGTTCTCGACGCTCGAGGGCCGCGCGCCCGTGGTCGGGGACCAGCGGCACGGCATCGACCGGGAGGGCTTGAGCCTGCCGACGATCTCGCTGGCGGTCATCGGCCGGCGCTCGGTGGGCACGCGCCGTGTGTACGACCTCACGGTCGAGGGCATCCATGCATTCGTCGCGGGCGGGGTTTGTGTGCACAACTGTATCGGCAACAGCGGCCCGTTGCCCGAGGCCGTGAGCAGGGCCATCGATGAGGGCAAGTTGGTCGCCGCCGCGGTGCTGAGCGGCAACCGCAATTTCGAGGGTCGCGTGAACCCGCTCACACGCGCGAACTACCTGGCCTCGCCGCCTCTGGTGGTGGCCTATGCGCTCGCCGGTCGCGTGGACATCGACTTCGACACCGAGCCGCTGGGCACGGGCACGGACGGCAAGCCGGTGTTCCTGCGCGACGTCTGGCCGAGCCAGCAGGAGATCGCCGACACCATCGCCGGCAGCGTGCTGCCAAGAATGTTCGAGATGCAATACGGCAATGTGTTCGACGGTAACCCGCGCTGGAACGCCATCCCGGTCGCCGGGGGGGAGCGCTACGCGTGGAATGCGAATTCCACGTATATCCACGAACCGCCGTTCTTCAAGGGCCTCGGTCCCGACATCGCGCCGCTCAAGGACATCACCGGCGCGCGCTGTCTGGTCATGGTGAGCGACTCGGTCACCACCGACCATATCTCCCCGGCGGGTGACATCGCGCTGGCGAGCCCCGCGGGCAAATGGCTGCGCGAGCGCGGCGTCGAGAAGCAGGACTTCAACTCGTATGGTTCGCGACGCGGGCATGATCAGGTCATGATGCGCGGGACGTTCGCGAACATCCGCTTGAAGAACCTGTTGGTGCCCGGCAGTGAAGGCAACGTCACCGTGCACTTCCCGAGCCAGGCGCAGATGCCGATCCACGATGCGAGCGAAAGGTACCAAGCCGCGGGCACGCCGCTCGTGGTGCTGGCGGGCAAGGAGTACGGCGCCGGCAGTTCGCGCGACTGGGCCGCCAAGGGCACGCTCATGCTGGGGGTGCGCGCGGTGCTGGCCGAGAGCTTCGAGCGCATCCATCGCAGCAACCTGGTCGGCATGGGAGTGCTGCCGCTCGTGTATGAGCCCGGGCAGACCGCCGAGTCGCTCGGCCTCAGCGGCCGGGAGACGTTCGCGATCTCGGGGCTCACGGGAGCGCTCACGCCGCGTCAGCGGGTCAAAGTGCGTGCCGCGCGTGAGGACGGCTCGGTGGTCGAGTTCTCGGCCATCGCCCGGCTCGATACGCCAGTCGACGTCGACTACTACAGGAACGGTGGCATCCTGCAGACCGTCCTGCGGCACCTGGTGAGCTCGTGATGCAGCGCGCAGCGCCCACTCGCGCGGGGGGCGCCATTGTCGCGATGGCGCTCGTGCTGTTCGTGTTCGCGGCCTGCCAGAAGAGGCCGTCGGGCGTCGGTTCCACGAGCGGCGGGCCGCCGCGCGTGCACGCCGTGCTGCCGTCACCCGATGGCCAGTGGGAACTCACGCTGGTCGACCGCGATCCGTCGGACCCCGACCTGATCGGCAGGACGTGGCAGGTCTGGTTGGGCCCCAGGGGACAGCGCGTCGACAGCTCGCACTGCGTCTTCGACGGCCAGGAGCTCGTGCCGAAGCCGTCGTGGCGAAATGGCGACACGATCGACGTCCTGGTCACGGGCGCCCCGGCGCGGCTCGCGGACATCCCGCCGAGCTACCAGTCGTTCGAGACCGTGCTCGGCCGTGACGGCCGGCGACACACGTTCCCGCTGTTCGTCGTGGCGCGCTGAGGCACGACCACAGGCTAGCGCTTGGCTGCCGTCCGCACCGCCGGCGCGCGGGTTCGCGTATCGAGCAGTCCGACCGGTAGCTCGCCCTCAGCCGAGACGGGCGTCGTGCCCAGATGCACGAGGCCGGCGCGCTGGGCGGCGGTGGCCTGGCCCTGCTGGCGTGCCGCCGGGAGCCACGCGTGCGTGTCGCGGTCGCGGGCCGCGAGCATGAACACCACGGGGGCCTCGTCGCGGTGCCCGAGCGTGCGCCAGCGTGCCATGGCGCGGCGCGCCAAGCGCTCGACCGCCGCCGGGGAGCCATCACGCACTGCGCTCGACGTCTCGAGCAGCACGAGATCATCGCGCCGGAAGCAGTCGTCGAGGTCGATACTGCTCGCCGGATCGACTCCCGTGCGTTCGAGCGCAGCGGCGGGCACGACCCGCGCGAACCGGGCGCCGGGCCGCCAGGCGCGCACCGCACGCTTGCAGTCCTCGAGCAGCGCTCGGATCTCGTCGCGCTGCCGTCCGGGTGCCGCGACGCTGTCGCTGGCCAGGTGCTCGCGTGACGACAGTGAGGCATCGTCGTCGAACACCACGCCGTCCAACGGCAGGTAGACCGCCAGGTCGCTCATGAGGTCCATGGCCGCGGCGTGCGTCGCGGGCAGTTCCGGCGACAGCCGCGTGCTCCACCGCCGGCCCTGTGGAGAATCGCCGGCTGCGGGCAGCCGCCACTCGGGGCGGCGCGTCCACGTGAGACTCAGGTTCATGCTCGGGACGCGCAGCCACAGCTTCATCTGAGCGGCACTGAACTTGGCTGCCGCCATCGCCCAGATATCCGCGAGCAGCGGCACTTGGTGGTTCATGGCCCAGGCGCGCACCAATTGGCCATCACGGCGTGGGTCGGGCCCGAACGGCAGCACGACGTCGGTGGCGCCAAGCGCGCGCGCCCGGGTCACCGCGAGGTCGAGCCTGGCACGGAAGATCTGCTCGTCGGGGTCCCACAGCGACTCCAGGTCGATCTCGGCCATCCGCACGGGTTCGGGCGGCTCGGGGAGCCAGCCCAGGTTCACGTCATCGAAGCGCGTCTTGCGCGTCACCATGACGCGCGGCAGGCAGCCGCGGGCCAGATCCGCTGCAGTCACCGCGCGACCCTCGAGCGACAGGGTCACCGTGAACCCGGCCAGCCCCGCTTGCGCGAGCGCCATGTCGTTCCAGCGGCCGAACGGCCACACCAGGACGGGGACCGGGTGTCCCAGCTGGCTCTTGAGCATGCGCTGTGAAGCGGTGAAGTCGCCACCGATGCGGTCGCGGTACTCCTCGCGGTTCTCGTAGCGCCTGGTGTCCGGCAGCCAGCGCCGTGTGGTGGCCGCCGGGCCGCTGTCGCGCTGCGGGTTCGACCACTCGTACTGGTGCAATGCGTGAGAGTGCGATGCGAACTCGCACGCCCCGCTGGCGTCCAGTCTGCGCAGTTCGTCCCACGTCAGCAGCGGCGGCAGTTCGGGATGCTCCTGCCCCACGAACGACGTGATGGGGCCGAGCGTGGCGGGCACGCCTTCCTGCTGCAGCACCGGCAGTGCGACATCGCGGAAGCTCCGGTAGCCATCGTCGAACGTCAGCACCATGACGCGGCGCGGCAGCGTCTCGGGATGCTCGCGGTGCGCGATCAACGCGGAGAGACGCATGAACGTCCAGCCCTGCGAGCGGCAATCGCGGATCTGCGCGCGCAGGAACTCGGCCGACACGGTCTGCAGCGGCGTCGCGCAGTCCGCCGACAGGTCGTGGTAGGTCAGGATCGCAATGAGCGGGAAGCCGGAGTCCCCAGGCTTGGGGCGCTCATGCGCCGGTGCGGGCGAACCGGCGCACGCCGGCAGTGCCACGAGCACTCCCAGCAGCACGGCCCATCCCAGAAAGTGCCGCCGCATCAGAACGCCCGCGACACCGACAGCTGCCACCATTCGCGGCGGTAACCGGCGGCGGTCTGCAGGTTCGAGTCACCCTTGCCGGCGTCCAGGTGGAGCGACCAGTCGAGGTCCGGCTGCCAGCCGATGCCGCCCTGCAGTCCGTAGAAGGACTCGCTGAGCCCGCCCTTGTCGCGCTGCCAGCCCGTGCGCGCACGACCGGACAGCGTCCACCGCCGGTCGGGACGGTACTCGAGGCGCGCGGTCGGGCCCCACTCACGGTGGAAATCCGGATCGTAGTAGCCGTTGTCCAGGTCCTGGTGCGTGTTCACCTGTTCGACGCTGGCTCCCAGCACCAGGTCGGTGGTGCGGCTCGTCCAGGCCTCGACGCTCGCCGACGCGCCGGTGCGTTCGCTGCGGTTGCCGTCGCTGTAGTAGCCGGCGCGCGCATCGCCATGCAGCGAGACCCGCGGGATGCCACTCCAATCGGCGGCCGCGATCCACTGCAGCACCGAGATGCCCTGTTGCAGCGACCGCCGCGTCACCACGGCATCGCGCGCGCTCACGAGCTCGAGACGCACATGATCGATCGGCCGGCTGACGAGCCCGGCCTCACCGCCGTGGCGCGTGCCGGGGCCAGCGTCCCAGGTGAGGTGCGCGCCGTTGGCATAGGCGGTCCATGCGGCGCTGAATCGGTACCTCAGGCCGGCGGACAGCCGCATGATGTTCGTGTTCGCGACCGCGTCATCCACGAGATCGTTGCGCCAGCCCAGCGTGCCGGTCGTGCGGCGCGCCAGCGGCCAGCGCAGCTCGATCGACGGACTCGCGACGTGGAGCCCATCGCTGTCGGTCGAGCGGCCGAAGCCGATCTCGAGCGTCGAATGATGCTCGCGTTCGATGCGGCGTCCGAGCCGGACGGCTTCACTGTCGCCCGGCGCGCTCTGACGGTAGTCCGCCAGGGCTTCGAGCGCGCCTTCGGCGTCGTCGTCCCAGTAGCGCGCGAACGCCAGCGTCTTCCTGGCCTCGGCATCGGCCCCCGGTTCGCGCACCAGCGCTTCGAGCTGATGCGTGGCCTGGCGGTGCCGCCCCGACCAGTTGAGGTTCATGGCCAGCCCGAGTGCGGCATCGCGGTTGGCGGGCTCACGCCGGAGCACCGCTCGATACGCCGCGATGGCCTGATCGTGCCGCCCGAGCCAGCCGAGCACGCGCGCGCGCTCGAGCGCCAGGTCGGTGTCGTCCAGATCGGCCTTCAGCAACGTGTCGTAGGCCGCGAGCGCGGCGCGCAGGCTGTCGGACTGCGCCAGGGCTCGCGCCATGCGCGCATGTGCGCGACGGTCCTCGGGATGCTCGGCGACCCAGGCGCGGTAGTCGCGAATCGCGCCGGCGCGGTCGCCGGCCTGCAGCCGTTCGTCGGCCAGGTCGCCCGCGAACGCGCTGGCGCGGCCGGGGAACGCGGCCATGAGCCGCTCGTAGAGGCGGACCGCGGCATCGTGGCGGCCGCTCTCACCGGTGATGCCGGCTTCGAGCCAGCGCAGGTCGAGGTTCGTGGTGTCGCGTGCGATCTCGGTGCGCAACAGCGCGAGCGCGGAATCGGGCTGGCCGCGATCGGCCATACCGCGAGCCTCACGCCAGAAGTCGCGCGGCGGTTCGGGTGCGCGTGCGGGCTCCGGAGTGACGGGCCTGGCTGGCTGCGGCTTCACCGGGCGTTTCCGCACGCCCGTCGCTGGTGCGGCGGGCGCGGGGGCGGCCACGGCGGCGGCCACGGCGGCGGAGCTTGCGCTCGCCAGCAGCAGTCCGGTGGCCAGCAGCAGCCCTGCGGCGAATCCGGCGCGGGACATGGGGGCGCGGCTCATCGCTCGGTCTTCCATTGCGTGACCGAACCCTTGGCAGCGCGGCGCACGAGCCCCGCGGGCGTTGCGAACACGGTGACGAGCGCCATGAGCATCCAGTAGATGATGGGGTAGGACACGGCCACGGGGTAGTAGCGCAACACGGTCTTGTCGTAGCGCGAGTCGAGCAGGACGCCCGTCAACAACTGCGTCAGGCATAAGGTGCCGATCATCATGCCCCACCAGTTGGGGATCGGGGAAGCACCCACCGGAGGCACGCCGACGGAGTACGACAGGATCCACAGGAGGGTCAGGGCCACGAAGCAGTACGCCCACAGGATCGACAGCATCGCTTCGTAGAACACCGGCCATAGGCGGCGGGCTTTCCATTCGAGCAGCGCGCCCGCATGGCGGCGTGCGACCTGCGCCAGGCCGAGCGCCCAACGCCGGCGCTGGCGGATGAGCGCCGGCAGGTGCTCGGGCACATGCATCCACACCAGCGCCCGCGGCTCATAGCGGACGTCGTAGTGCGAGCGCTGCAGCTTCCACGTCATGTCGATGTCCTCGGTGGCCATCTCGGGGCTGTAGCTGCCGACGTCGAGCAGTGCACTCTTACGGAACGCGCCGACGACTCCCGACATGGTGAGGAGGCGGCCCCAGATGCGCTGGGCGCGGCGCAACAGGCTGACGATGGACGTGAACTCGATCAACTGCAACTGCGACAAGTACGTGATGCGGTTCCAGACGCGCGGGTTTCCCGTCACACCACCGACCCGGGCGGCTTCGAAATGCGGCACCATCCAGCGCAGGATCATGGGGTCCGGGCTGGCATCGGCGTCCATGATCAAGATGATGTCACCGCGCAGACAGGGCATCGCATCGTTCATGGCCATGGCCTTGCCTTCGTTGCGTTCCTTGGCTATCAATCGCACCTGGCCGCGATCCACGAATGGTTTCACGACCTCGCGCGTGCGATCGGTCGAGGCGTCGTCGACGACCACGATCTCGAAGTCGGGGTAGTCGATCTGGATGGCCGAGACGAGCGTCTGCGCGATGCCCTTCTCCTCGCAGAACGCCGGGATCAGCACGCTCACGCTCGGGTAGTGCTGCAGCAGCGGCGGCGCGTCGTGCGTGTCGAGGCCGCGCTCGCGGCGCAGGTAGAAGTGCAATCCCGTGGTGACCCAGGTGATCGCGCTCAGCACCGGATAGCCCGCAAAGAACAACAGCGCCGCCCAGTAAGCCGGGTGCGCCTGGACGATGTTCAGGAACTCGATGAGCTGCGCTTTCATCGGCGGCCTTCTGTTCCGGTAGGAGGCAGCGGCAGGATCTTCGCCGCCGTGCCGTGCCGCGGCGCAGCGCCATGCGGCATCACCGGCAAGTAGACCTTGGCCCCGTCCTCGATCCGCACCACGACCACGGGGGCGGTCAGGCAGTCGGCCGGCACCCCTGGCATGTCGACGCGGCGGCCGACGCTGTCATGCGAGTAGTCCGGCGTGATGGCACGCAACTGCGTGCGCGGGCCCTTGCGGCGGAAGACGCGCAGGTTGTGCCCGGCCCACAGGGCGGTCGACAGCACGATCGCGACCATCGCGAGGCCGATGAACCACAGCGTGAAGCGCACCTCGGTGGGGCTGACGCGGCGGAACACGATCCACCACCAGTACAGGAACAGCACCCAGCCCACGAGCGCGACGAGCGTGTGGAACGCCCGGCGGACAGGGCCGGCCACAAGGGGTTGGTGCGTGAGGGTCGGGGGAGCGGGCATGGTCGGCATCCTGATGCTGGGGGCGGATTCCCCAGCGCGGTGTGGCTGGACGCTCACGCGCGGTGACCGCAGAGCGCCCGTTCGAGAGCGGGGTTCTCCGGGATCATCGGCACTCCACCCTTGTGGCTTGATGCGGGGGGCGGCGAGCCGCCAGCGGGCCGCGGGGGGCTCGCCACTGAAGGTGGCGCATCCTGCGGCCATGACCTATGCGGCGCAACCATCCGGCCGGCCAGGGGACCACACCGGCGAGCCGATTCCACGGGGCTCGATCGCAGATGGCAGGGCGGTGAACCCGGGGTCACGACCGAACCGCCCCCGGGGTGGCCCCCGGTGTGGCTCGGAATCGGCCGGTGGCGGTCCGGCAGCGGGAGTCACGTCGGCGCCCGTCCGCCAAGGCGCTCAACACCACGGATGCCCGGACCGTCCACCGCGCTTCCCCCGAAGGCATCGGTGTCCGTCCCTTAACTGCTCATCCGTGGTGCTGGGAGCCCCGGGGATCGACCGAGCTGGCCGGAGAAGTCGGGCGGTGGAGAAGCCCAAACGGCTGGTGTATGATTGATATGCGAACGGACTTCTTTCGCACGCGGCGTCCCCCAGCCGAGTGCGCCTGCCCCCCGGAGGTCCAGGATTCTCGGTGAGCTGCAAGTGCAGGAGCGTAGCTGCCTGCTGCCCACCGTCGGAATACGTGGACCCACGTAGGTCCCGCATGGGGGGCGACGCACTTGACGCGACTGACGCATGCCGAGCTCGAGGCGTTCTGTGGAGCGATCCTCGAACTGCATCGCTACCGCGACTTCGATGAGTTCCTCGCCGAGGCGCCCGAGATCCTCTCCCGTGTCACACCACGCGTTCGCTTCGCGCTGCACCCGGCGCGTTCCGAACGCACCGCCAAACGCGCGGAGCGCGAGCGGCATGTCACGCCGTCGCCGCCGCCCGAAGCGCAGGGCGGGGAGGTGCGCTTCGAGATCGTCGAGGAGCCCCGATCGCCCGGTGCCACGCATTCGCCCGATGGTGTTGGGGAGCAGATCGAACGTCAGCGCATCCTGCTCGAGCTGTTGCGGCCCCACCTGGAACTCGCGCACTGTAACGCGCGGCTCGTGAGCGCACAGCGCACGGCGGTCAGGGCGGCGGGACTCGGGGACCACGGTCTCACCCCGCGCGAAGCGGATGTCGCGCACTGGCTGGCCGCGGGCAAGACCAACGCCGAGATCGCGCGCATCCTGGGGTCGAGCGCGCGCACCATCGAGAAGCACGTCGAGCGCGTGCTCGAGAAACTCGGCGTCGAGAATCGCACCTCGGCCGCACTGCTCATCTCGAACGGCCGGCCAACCTAGCCCGGACTGATCATGAGCCCTCGCAGGCCACGGGCGCATGATCAGTCCGGACTAGCGCGCTTCGCTCCGGTGAGTTCGCGCCGGTTCGCCGCAGCGCCGGTCGCGGCCGCACGCGCGAAGCGCCCGGTGCCGGCAGCCACCGGGCCACCCGTGAACCGCCAGCGTCTGGATCAGCGCGTGACGGCCGCCTCCTCGCGCTGCTCCTTCTCCCACCAGAACGGCCCGCGCGCACGCCTGCGTGGTGCCAGCTCGTCGAGCGTCGCGGCATCATAGAGCCGGCCGTTCAGCATGACGCGCGAGATGCTCTCGGAGTTGCGGATGTCGGTGAGCGGATCCTTGTCCATCAGCACAAGGTCGGCGAGCTTGCCCGGCTCGAGCGTGCCGAGGTCGCCGTCGAGTCCAAGGTAGCGCGCGCCACCGATCGTGGCGCAGTGCAGCGCCTCCAGCGGCTTCATGCCGCCCAGCACCATGCTCCAGATCTCCCAGTGCGCGCCCAGCCCCTCGCGCTGGCCGTGCGCGCCGATCTGCACACCCACGCCGGCGTTGTGCAGTTTGTTGGCCTCCTCGGCCACGGTGATGTGATTCCACTCGTTGTCGGGTGCGGTCTGCGGCCGGCGTGCACGCGCATCCAGGATGCGGCGCGGCACGAACTTCTGCAGGCGCTCGTCCGCCCAGACGTTGGTCTTGGCGTACCAATAGTGTTCGCCATCCAGCCCGCCGTACGCCACATTGAACGTCGGCGTATAGCCCACCTTCGTCTGGCTCCAGAGCTGCACGACGTCGTCGTACACGCGCGCGATCGGTAGCGCGTGCTCGATGCCCGTGTGGCCGTCGATGACCATGGTCATATTGTGCGGGAACAGCGCGCCGCCTTCCGGCACCACGGCCATCCCCAACTGGCGCGCCGCCTCCAGCACCTGCTGGCGCTGGTCGCGGCGCGGCTGGTTGTAGCTCTTCACGCTGATCGCGCCGTACGCCTGCATGCGGCGCAGGTGCATGAGCGCATCGCCCAGACTGTCGACGTCGGCGTGGAAGTCGCCCTTGGCGCCATAAAGGATGGTGCCGGTCGAAAAAATGCGCGGCGCGGTGACGAGTCCGGCGCGCTGCATTTCGCCATGCGTGAAGATCTCGTAGGAGTCGTTCGAGGGATCGTGCAGCGTGGTGACGCCGAACGCCAGGGAGGCGCCGTCGATCCACGAGCGCTGCGGGATCAGCTGTTCCGAGCCCATGCCGCCGTGCCAGTGACAATCGATGAAGCCAGGCACGATGGTCTTGCCCTGAGCGTCGATCACGTGCGCTCCCGCCGGCAGCTTGACCTGTGTGCGCGGGCCGACGGCCGTGATGCGGTTGCCGGTCACCACCACGGTGCCGTCCTCGATGATCTCGTCGCCCTTCATGGTCAGCAGGCGCGCGCCGGTGATCGCGATCACACCGGAGGGCTTGTCCGCCGCGTAGGCGAAGCCGATGTCGACCGTGCGCACGGGCGAGCCCGGAAGCGAGTCGGGCGCTCCGGGTGCGAACGTGAACAATTCGCGCAGGTCCTGCTTGCACAACTTCGAACCGAGCGCCCAATGCAGCGTGCGCGAGTCGCCCGACCAGCCGAGCCAGTCCCCGGCATCACCGGAGAGCAGCTTGGACGGCAGGTCGCGCATGCCCGGGCCGATGTCGACTGGCCGGCCAGCGCGCACCGCAGGAGCCACCCAGACCTTGTACTTCTCGCGGAAGGCCAGCCACTTCTCGTCAGGCGACAGCTTCACTTCGGTGAAATAGACGCCCTTGATGTGCGTGCGCTCGCGCGTACCCGCGAGGTCGATGCTGAACAGTGTGCGGTCGTCCTCGTCGCCGCCCGCGACGTCGACCAGATAGACGCGGTCACTGCCCGCACCGAACTGCGGCAACTGGCCGTGCCGTGACACCAGCCGGGAGGCCCCGCCGCGCGCCGGCACCTGGTAGATGCCGGGGTCGCGCTGCCAAGCCGTGGAGAACAGGTAGCCTCCCGTCGTGGCGCGATACACGACCGTGGCGCCATCGGGTGAGAACGCCGGCTCGATATAGTGGCCTGGCTTCGCCGTGAGCACGCGGCCGGCGCCCCCGTTCACACTCACCACGCGCACGGCGCCGAGCGTCGAATCGTTCCACGACACGTACACGATCGACTGGCCGTCGCGCGACCACGACGGATAGAACTCCCAATGATCGGTCTGCGAGGTCAGGCGCCTGGGGGTGCCGTCGGGCAGACGGCGCGCATAGAGATAGCCGAGCGCCGAATACACCACGCGGTCGCCCCTGGGACTCACGCTCACCCAGCGCAGCATCTTGGTGCGCGCGCTGTCGGGAGCGACCGCCACGGGCGTGCGCACGGCCTCGGTGACGCGGCGCGTGTCGGTGACATGGAACGCGATGTCCGTGATCCGCTTGCTGGCGACATCGAGGCGGTGCAGCCCGCCCTGGGCCCAGAACACCAGCGCGCGGCCGTCCGGCGTCCACGCCATCCCGGGGTAGACGCCATGCATGGCCCAGACCTCCTGAAGGTCGCGCTCCATGCCGCCGTACATCGGATGCTCTTCTCCAGACTCGAGATCGAGCACGTGCAGCACGCTCTGGAAACGCACGCGCTTCAGGTAGGCGAGCCGTTTGCCATCTGGCGACGGCGTCGGGCGGATCGCGCCTCCCGGGCCACCGACGACGACGGTGACCTCGCCGCTCTCCCGGTCGAGACGCTGGATGACGTAGATCTGGCCGTTGCCGTCCTTGTTGTACTCGAACGACGGGCCGGGCGTGGCGTCCATGCTCCAGTACAGGTAGCGGCCGTCCGGTGAGAACGCCGGTTCACCCTCGTCCTTCTGCTCGGTGCGGCGCTTGGTCATCTGCACGCCGTCCTTGCCACCACTCGTGTGATAGAGCCAGATCTCACCCGCGCCCGCCGAACGCGTCGAGGTGAAGTGCTTGCGCGCCGCCAGGTACTGGCCGTCCGGCGACCACGCCGGACTGTTGAGCAGGCGGAACGTCTCCTGTGTCACCGCACGCGCATGGGCGCCGTCGGCATCCATGATCCACAGGTTGTCGCCACCCGAGCGGTCGCTCGTGAACGCGATGTGCTTGCCGTCGGGGCTCCAGCGCGGCTGCTCGTCCCACGCCAGACCATGCGTGAGCGCCTTCGCTTCGCCGCCCGACATCGGCAGCAGATAGAGGTCACCGAGCATGTCGAACACGAGGTTCCTGCCATCGGGGCTGACATCGACCGACATCCAGGTGCCGGTCCGCGTGTCGAGCTTGGCGTCGTGGTGCGGGCCCGGCGGCTCATCGACATTCCACGCTCCCGCGGGCGCGGCGCCCGGCGAGTTGCCCGTGCCGGAGCTGGTCGTGTTCATGAGTTCGGGCGTCCAGCGATCGTCGGGATCGCCGCCACCCGCCCACGCGGGCACGGCGAGCAGGAGCAGCACAGCGAACGGTGCGAACCAGGTGCGGCGCACGGCATCAGGCATGGGGCGGCCTCGCGGCAGGGGTGGGGCGGGTGGCGTCGAGCGACGCCAACGTACAACGACCCCGGCCGCCGCGGCCGCCGGACGGCGCGCGGCGCGACCAGCGCGGCGCGCGGCGGGATGGACGCCGCCGCGAGGGGGGTGGAGCAGGGACGGCCATGGCGGCCTCCCCGGACTCTTTAATAATTATGCGGAGCGTGTCGGGCGTGAGACCCTGCTCCAAGCATGGCAACCCCCGAGGCCGGCTACTGACTGCCTCCACCGCTCTTCTGACCGAGTTCCGATCCGTGACCGGGCTGGGTAGGGCGACGACCCGCTCGGGGGAACCTCTGGTCATCCACCGCCACTGCCATGCTCGGGCGCTCGCGACCGCGCTGTCGCTGCTGCTGTGCCTGCCGGCCTCGACCGCTTGTGCGAGTTGGGCCACGGATGGCAATCCCGTCGTGGGGTCCGCCAGCTCGCCAACCTCGCCCGTGATCCTGCCGAGCGTGAATGGCAGTGTCTTCCTGGCCTGGATCGACGGACGCAGCGGCTACAACACCGACATCCGTGCGTCGCTGTGGACGACCGCCGGGCTGCCGACCACGGGCTGGATCCGTGACGGCAGCTTAGTCACGAACATCACCTGCGCGAAATACGAGTCGTGCGCGGTCCCCGATGGAACAGGCGGGGCGATCCTGGCATGGAGTGACGATCGCTGCACGGGCGCGCGGCAGATCTACGCGCGTCGCGTGGCCATGGCGGGACCCGCGGCTGCGGGGTGGCCCGAGCATGGTGTTCGTCTCGCCGCCACCACCGCCAACCAGTTCACGCCCGCGGTCTGCAGCGACGGCGCTGGTGGCGCATTCGTGGCGTGGCAGGACTTGCGCGCTGCTGACGCCGACATCTATCTCCAGCACGTGGATGGCGCAGGCGCAGTGGCCCGGGGCTGGCCGTCGGCGGGCCTTGCCGTTGCGGTCGCACCGGGCACGCAGGCCCAGCCGGTGCTCGTCAGGGACGCAGGCGGAGGGGTGTTCGTGGCATGGCAGGACCGGCGCGCCGGAAACCACGATGTCTACCTCCAGCACGTGACGGGTGAAGGCACGCTTGCGCCGGGATGGACGGCGAGCGGCGTGGCGATCGTCGCGCCCGGCGACCAGGGCGCCCCGAGCATGATCCCGGACGGGACGGGTGGCGTGTTCCTGGCCTGGCAGGATCATCGCGGCAGCGACTGGGACATCTACGCGCTGCGCGTGCAGGGTAACGCCACGCTCGCTCCGGGCTGGAGCGCGAACGGCAATGCGGTCTGCCAAGCCAGTGGCGACCAGCTTGCGGTGCGCGCAGCAGTTGACGGTGCTGGCGGCGCGTTTCTCGCGTGGCAGGATCGCCGGGGAGGAGTGGATTGGGATGTCTACGCGACTCACCTCGGCGCGAACGCGAGTGTGTTCGACGGCTGGCTCGCCGGAGGGGCCGCGATCTCAGCGGCCGTGGCCGACCAGACTGCGCCGGATCTCGCAGGCGACGAGTCGGGCGGCGTCTACCTCACCTGGCAGGATCGACGATCCGGTGGCGCCGACATCCGTGCGCTCCACCTCACCAACAACCGCTCGGTCGTCGCCGGTTGGCGGGCTGGGGGTTCGCTCCTGTGCGGCGCCACGGGCGACCAGAGCGCCCCGCGGATCGCTGGTTCTGGAACGGACGCATACGTGGTGTGGGCCGACGCCCGCTCTGGGGCGATCGCTCCCGAACTCTACGCCCAGCGCATCGTGTCCGCGGGGCCGATCCAGGTGCGACCGACCGGGATCACTGCGATCCACCACGATGGGCAGACCTTTCTCACTTGGAATCCGCCGCCGGACACCGGCTGGACGCACCGCGTGTACTTCAGCCTCAAGCGCATCGCGACGGATGCCGAGCTCGCCAGCGCGACGCTCCTCGGGAGCGTGCGCGACTCCTCGGCCACCGACCGGAGGCTCTCGTCGCTGACCGGCATCGTGTGCACCTTCCGCCCGGACAGCGCTGCGGCCCCCCTTGCTCCCGAGCAAGGACTCTTCGTGGTGACCGTTCCGGCGAGCCGCTTGGGCTTCTACGCCGTCACTTCGCAGCTCTTCGGGGGTCCTGAGGACCGGCACGTGATGCTGGGCGGCAACGCGCTCACGAATCCCGCGGTGGAATCCCTCGCCGAGCCGCGCCCGGTCTTCCAGAGGCGCCTCACCCGGGGAGCCACCACGTCCGACGTGTACACGCTCTGGACCTGGCCACAGGACACGCCGCTCTTCCCGGCCATGTCGAACCGACCGAGCTGGCCCTACGACTGCGGTGTCACGCACGGCGCACCGGGTGGGCCCGCGTTCGTGCGGCCACACCAGCGCGGCGGGAGCTTCACCGAGCAGTTGCTCGCCTCGGGTTCCCCTGCCGAATGGGTGCTCGGGCTCGACGACTACTTCCTCAACAGCGATGTGCAGAGCTACTGGTATGGCTACCACCCCTCCTATGACTTCCTCTCGGAGTCGAACTTCCCGCCCACCTCGGGGGAGGTGGTGGACTACACGAACCGCCGCGTGCTGCACACCATCCGGTGGTGGCGCCGGACCTTCGCGTTCGACACCACAAGGCACTACGCGTTCGGCTATTCCCTGGGTGGCACCTACAGCCTGCACCTCGGCCTCGCCCATCCCGAGCTGTTCGTGGCGGCCATGTCGTCGGCGGGCAAAGTCGACTTCTCATTGGAAGACGATCCGGAGCCGCTGTCGTCGTTCAACTCCGGCCAGCCGTTCCGGGAGTCGTTGTCGAAGCTGTGGGGCACGACGGCCACGAACCTGACGTCCTCGGAGGGGCTCCCGGTGTACGCCGTCATGAACGATGCGTCCCTTGCGGCCCTCGCGGTGCGGGATGGGGCCGCATTCCTGGTCAACTTCGCGGGACGTCACGACCTCACCGTGGGCTGGACCGAGAAGCGGGGCTTCTACTCCGCGCTGGAAGCCTCCCGGCTGGGGGGCATCCAGTACTGGGACGATCGTGATCACACCGGGCGGGTCATCCCGGGAGCGTTCAGCCCCATGCTCGACCTGCGGTATCTCTATCGGTTCAGGAGCAACCTGAGTTGGCCCGCTTTCTCGCGCTGCTCCACGAACGGTGACCCGGGTCAGTTCACGTCCACGTCGGGCGACAGCATCGGCACCCTCAATGGCTACCCGGACTGGGACCCGGCGCTCCTCGACTCATCGACCCGATGGCGGGTCGTGCTCCGCACGCGCGGCCTGACGACGCTGTGGGGGGCATTGCCGGCGCCCGAGTCCCTCACGGTGGACGTCACGCCGCGGCGCGTGCAGCGCTTCCGGCCCCCCGCGGGCACAACGGCGACATGGGTCGCGCTGCGCTCATCCGATGGCGCGGTGGTCCAGCGCGGCAGCGTCACCGTGGACCGGTGGGGTCTCGTCACCATCCCGGCAGTCAAGACGTATCGAACGGGGACGACGCTCACGCTCACCGGTCAGGCCGGAGGACTCGCGGTGCCACCCCTCGCTTCGCACTCGGGTGCACTGTCGATCGCGCCGTTCAGGAATCCGGCGCGCGGCCCGGTCGCGCTCGCTGTGCAGTGGCCCGAGTCAGGGCGGGCACGTCTGACGCTGTACGACACGAGCGGCCGTCGCGTGCTCGTGCTGTGCGACGCTCCGGTGAGTCCCGGGGATTGGCGGGCGACGGCCGATCTCGCAGGGCTCGCCGCGGGCGTCTATCTGGTGCGAGCCGAGCAGGCGGGCGCCAGCTCCGTGCGACGACTCGTGCTGCTCAGGTGACCGGGCACGCGCCACGGCCGGTGCTTGGCTGGTGGTCGACGAACGCCGCATGGGTCTTGCCCAGGGGATGTGCGACTCGCCCGAGGGCGAGGCCTCGCTCGCCGGGCTAGCGTGTGCGGGCCGACCCGGGCTTCGCCCGTACGCCCGTCGCCGGATGTGTCTCAACCGAGAGCTTGCCGAGGAACCAGACGCGATTGACGTGTGCCAGCACGCCCTGCCAGTCGAGCAGGCTGCCCGCCGGGGCGGGGCACACCCGGCGCGCGCGAACGCGGTCGTGGAAGGCCGACAAGCCCAGGCCCATGGGGCTCTCGATGCGCGGGCAGTGGAGCAGTGCCGCGCCTGCCAGTGGCAGCCGGGCATGGGGCGCGTCGTGGTCGACCACTGCGATGCCGCGGATGTCACGCTGGGCGACGCTGTCGGTGAGCACCGCCGCGGCCATGCACTCGATGGAGTCATAGCTGCGCACCGCGCCCGATCGCAAGCGGATCTCACCCCCGAACGCCGGCTCGGTCAGGAGCATGCGGCAGTAGTCACACGCCGGCCGGCCGGCATCGACCGCGGCCTGTGCCGGGCGGATCGTCAGGCACGCAGCGGCAAGCACCGCCATGACCGCGCGGGTGAGGAGTGCGGGGCCTGGCTGCTCGGGACGGGCGGAAGGGCGCCGGGAAGTCGTCATGCTGTGGGCCTCCGAGTGGGTGGTCAGGGGGAGCGGGAGCCGGACCTGTCGGGCAGCCCGGCGGGCGACTGACGGGCGGGCGGGCTCGCGAGCGTGGAGTCTAACAGGTGGGAAGACCCGCCCGATGGAGTCGGCCGGCGCCCACGAGCGTGCGCTACCCGGTGAATTCGCCTGAATCCTGCCGGAATCCGCAAGAATCCCATTGACCCGGGCGTCCGGCGGTTGTTAAGTGGGGCTTCAGGCTGCATGACACGCGGCTGCGCCGTACCCTGGCGTCCCCCTGCCGGAAGTCTTCACGCAGCACTCGGCCCCCTGCGGTTGGATGGGATGGGCTCGGTGTGATCCCGGATGAGCGGTGATGCCAGTGCCCGAGGAGTTCGCTGGAGCACTGCTGGTCACGCATCTCGCTCACACGCCCGCTTCACGAATCGGGCCCAATACGGGACAGGACCCCACGTCCGGTTCCTCCCCCGGGGGAAACACATGCGAATTGCTATCTCTGCCGGAGCACTGCTCACCGCAGTCGCGCTGTGCCTGATGCCTGCGGGCGTCGCTCGCGCACAGCTCGTGCCGGAACCCGTTGATGGCTTCTTCGGCTTCACCGACGGCACGCCCAACTTGGTCGTCAACAAGGATCAGGGCAAGTCGGCCGCGAACGCGGTCTCGATCGTGTATGACAACACGATATCGGCTGCGAACTTCGGCTTCTCGTCGACCGACCTGCTCGCCAACTTCGGTGACGAGCTTTTCACGACGGGCGTCGGCGTGCTCTCGACCCAGCAGCTGTCGCTGTTCAACTCGGGCAGCAGTCTGGGCCCGCTGCTCACCGCGACTTTGGGTGTGCAATTCTTCGATGCGGTCACCAGCGCGCTGCTCGGCTCGTACAACGTCAACGTCAACTTCGGTGCCGGGCTGAACCCGGGCTTCTTCACGCTCGTGAATGTCACCGCCCTGGATCCGCTTGCGATCAACCTGACGACGACCGATATCATCGTCATCCAGCGCATCGTGGCCAAGACCGGCACCGCGAGCCGTCTGGGCATCGTGTCGCTGAACCCGCCCACGATCGGTGCGAGCCCGGGGTACATGTACATCTCAGCGAGCACCACGGGTGGCGGCGTTCCGGGCTTCTACAACCTCGCCTCGGGCCCGGC
>JANMAX010000094.1:0-17723 GCA_031360075.1 bacterium
GAAGGCGCGGGGCCGTGCGCGTCTGACCGCAGCGACCCACGCGGACATGGGCACGGTCAACCTCGCGGTCGATGACGACAGCGGGCAGTTCCAGGCGGCCCTCGAGCAGTACGCTCGCGCGAACACACCGTCGTTCGGATCGACGGATGAACTCGCCAATCACCATCGTGTCTGGCTGCTGACGGAACCCGCGACCATCGCGCGCCTGCGTGCGTTGGTCGCGGCCGAGCCGCGCGCATATGTCGCCGACGGCAATCATCGGAGCGCCGCCGCTGCCATGCTGGGCTACCGGCACTACCTGGCGGTGTTCTTCGTGGCCCGCACCATGACGATCGCGCCCTACAATCGCTTGATCGACGCGAGCGCGGTGCCGCCCGGCGATCTGATCGCGGCGTTGCGCACGAACTTCGTCGTCGAGCCTCTGGTCGGCGGACCCTACCAGCCCGAGAACACGCACGATGTGGGCCTGTACGACGGCACGAGCTGGTGGCGCCTGCGCCCCAGGAAAGGCACGTTCGATCCGCGCGACGCGGCGCAGGACATCGATGCCGACATCGTGCAGCGCCGTTTCTTCGCCGAGGTGCTGCATGTGGAGGATGCGCGCGATGACCGCCTCAGTTTCGTCGGCGCCAATCGTGATGCGAAATGGCTGCAGGGCGAAGTGGACTCGGGCCGCTTCCGCCTGGCGGTGACGTTGCCCCCGGTCACGATGCGCCAATTCATCGACGTCTGCATGCAGGACAAGTTGATGCCACCCAAGTCCACGTGGTTCGTGCCGAAGATCCGCTGTGGCTTGGTGATGGCCCTGCTGGACTAGCCCGGGCGATCCATGCGCCCGTGACCTGCGAGGGCTCATGAATGGTCCGGGCGAGTGCATGCGGGTCGAAACCGTTGCGCCCTTCGCGTTCCACGCGTCCACCGGAGCGCGCATGGCCATGCTCGCAAACAAGTCGAAGTGGAGCTGCTAACGCGTTGCGCAGCAGTTTGAAGCGGCTCCTGTGCTTACGCGTCATGTGCTCGCTGTCGGAGCACCTGGATCTGCCCCAGATGCTGCGCCGCATGCTCGACCATGTGGTGCAGGCCCCAGCGGCGGTCGAACACGCGCACGCTGCCGTCGGGGCGCGGCGGGCGCACGATCTCGACCGCGAGCAAGGCGTCCTCCAGCGGCGCGCAGGCGCTGCGGGTGTGCGCCAGCGCGCGCTCCAGCAGGTCCGCGAAGAATGGCCACGGCTTGCCGGTGATCGCCGCGGGCGGACCACCATCGGCCGGCAGCGGCATGCCGTCGTCCTCCATGGTTATGCCGAGCACGCCCTGGATATCGCTGTCGCGCTCGCCCTTCAGCACCACGAACCCGATGTGCACCTCGGCCACCGCGATGTGCGCGAGCAGCATGCCGAGCGTGTTGCGCCCCGGCGCCGGCTGCCACGCCAACTGCGCAGCGCTGAGCCCGCTCGCGGCACGCAAGATCTGCTCGTGCACCTCGGTGATCTCGGCGACCTTGAGCGCGACTTCCGCCGAGCGGAAGCCGGCTGCGGGGATGATGCGCGACTCGATCCGCTTGCCGGCGCTGCTCACTGCTTCCTCCGGTCGCGGTACTGGTGCCTCATCAACAGCACCTGCCCGTAGTGCCCGGCCAGATGCTCGAGCATGTGGTACACGATCC
Source organism: bacterium (assembly GCA_031360075.1). GTDB lineage: Bacteria > Eisenbacteria > RBG-16-71-46 > RBG-16-71-46 > RBG-16-71-46 > JAIOPA01. The sequence continues at coordinate 1,664 of JANMAX010000094.1, forward strand.
AGCGCAGGCTCTGCCGCGAGCGGTCGCCGTTGCGGCGTGTGCGCCACACCACGCGCTCGAAGTCGGCGTCGGACCACGTGCGCAGGATGGAGTGCGAGTTCTTGCGGGCCTTCGCGAGCAGCTTCGCGTAGAACGCCAACGTGCGGCCGTTCAGCGGCGCGGGCGGCAGCCCGTTCGGCGGCAATGGCAGCCCGTCATCAAAGCCCATGCCCAGCACCTTCACCAGCTTGGGCTCCGAGACGTCCTGCATCGCGACCTGCAGCCAGTACACCTCGACCAGTGCGATGTGTGCCAGCAGCATGCCGATGGTGTTTTGGCCTGGCTTGGCCTGCCATTGGAGTTCGGCCGCGGTGATGCCCTTGAGGTGCGCGAGCATGCGGCGCGACTGGTCGTCCAGTTGGGCGAGGAACGACATGGCCTCGCGCGAACGGCCGCGGGGGAGTTTGAGCGTGTGGGTGGGCCAGCGTGGTGCCATGTTCGGGAGCCTCCGGGATGGGGTCGGCCGGGGCGGTGGCGATCCCGGCTGAGAGTCGTCGCGTGTGTGACGGGGGGGAGTGCGCTTCAGCACGACGGGGTCCGGATTCGTGCGGACGATGCATGAAACGCGAGCGGACCCGGCACGCGTGCGCGCGATGGACACCGCCGCGGGACCTCAGTTCGGGTTGCCCTGTGCCGGCGTCATGGTGAGCGGGTCGCGCAGCGGCAGCCGCCTGGGATCGCCGCCCGCCATCTTCTTGATGTCCGCCGGGTGCTTGTCGTCGCCGGACAGCATGTCCTTCGTGTTGCCGACCATGAGCACGGTCATCCTCGAGGGGTCCAGGAGCCGCTTCGCCACGCGCTGCACGTCGGCGGCGGTCACGGCGTTCAGCCGCTTGGCGTAGTCAGCGAAGTACGCGGGATCCTTCTCGTAGCGCCCGGTGAGTTCCTCCACCGCCAGACCGCCGGCGATCGCACTGGCGGTCTCGAACTGCACCGGCAGGGACTCGGCGAACTTGTTGCGGCTGGCTTCGAGCTCTGTGGGCGTGACCACCGAGTCGCGCATCTTCCGGATCTCGGTCATGGCGATCTCGGTGGCGTAGGCGACCGAGCGCACCTTGGACTGGAACACCAGCCGCCACGGCTCGGCATAGTAGGTGCCGCCCTCGATGCGCGAGTTGACCGAGTAGGCGAGGCCTTCGTCCGAACGGATGCGGTTCACGAGCCGCGACGTGAAGCCGCCACCACCCAGGATGTCGTTCATGACGCGGGCCGCTGCCCAGTCGGGATCGTAGCGGTCGAGCGCCGGCAGGCCGATCGAGACGCGGCCCTGATTGACGTCCTTTTCGACCATGAACCAGCCGGCCCTGGCGGGTTGCACGGGTGCGGCCGGCGTCGCCGGCCGCTCACCCGCGATCGGCCATTTGCCGAACGCCTGCTCGAGCTTCCTCACCATGGTGGCGCGGTCGAAGTCCCCGGCCACCGCGAGGATGAAGTTGCGTGGGCCGACATAGCGCTTCTGGAACGACTTCAGGTCCTCGGGCGAGATGCCCTCGAGCGACGCTTTCGTGGTCCAGCGGTTGGACCAGTGGTCCTCGCCGCGCAGCAGGGCGCCCCACTCGCGTTCCTCGATGTCGCCCGACTCGTCGTTGCGGCGCTTCATGTTCTGGATCGCCTGGTCCTTGTACAGTTTGACGCGGTCGGTCTGGAACGCCGCGCCCTGCAGGCAGCCGATGAGCAGCCCAAGTCCGGCGTCCAGGTCCTTGGCCAGCAGATTCACCGTGGCGCGGCCCTCGGTCGGACCGATCGGCACGCCGCCCATCCCGAAGAATCCGCCACCGCCGCCACCGGTGCTGGACTCGAGCTGGGCGCCGAGGCTCGCGACGCGGGACTCGACCTGCTCGGCGGTCATCGTCGCGGTGCCGCTGCGCGTCAGCAGGTTGGCGCACATGCTCGCCAGCCCCGCTTTCCCGGCGGGGTCCAGCTGCGGACCGCAGCGCATGAGTGCATGCACCGTGATGAGCGGTGTGCTGCGGTCGGGCACGAGGTACGCGATCATGCCGTTCGAGAGCTTGACGCGGTAGTCCGCGGCCCTGGGTGGCGCGTAGGTGAACGCAGGGTACCGGAGCTTGTCGGGGTGAGCCGCCGGCTGGGCGGCCACCGGCGCGGCCAGTGCGAGTGCGGCAAACAGGGCGAACTGGGGCGCCCGGAACAGGTTCGGGGTCATCGTGGGCCTCCGGTTCACTTCTTGCCGTCCAGTTCATCGAGTCGCGCCTGGATCCGGGTCTTCACATACTCGAGTCCGGCCTTCATGTTCTCGGGCACCTGCGTGCTCATGGTCTCCATGCGCGTCATCATCTGCTGGAGCTGCGCCGCGTCGGAGGCGGCGGCGACGCGGGCGAGCGCCTGCTTCACCATGCCCTTGGCCTCGGCCGGCAGACTCGCGAGCACGGGGTCCTCGGGTTCGCTGCCGGCCTTGCGCGTGTAAGTGGCGACAGCGCGGTTCTCCTTCGTGAAGTACTTCTTCACGATGCGCTGCACGTCCGCGGCGTTCACCTGCTGCACCTGATTCGAGAGGTCGTCGGCCAGGTGCCAGTCGCCGCGCGCGTCGGCGACGCCGTAGCGCAGCATCTGGAAGAAGTTGCCGTCCAGCTGGCGATAGGTCGTGGTGAGGAAGCGGTTCTTGGCGGCTTGCAGTTCGTCTTCCGGAATGCCAGCTTTGGCGAGCCTGTCGAGTTCCGCGTACACCGCCTGCTCGGACTCCTCCGGGGTGTGGCCGTCCTTGCACTCGGCTTCGATCGCGAACAGCCCTTCGTACTTGCGGTCGTCGAGACGCGCGCTGGCGCGCGTCGCCGGGCCGGCGCCCAGCACGAGGTGCTTCTTGAGCCGACCGGTGTCGCCGTTCAGCACGGTCTGCAGCACCGTGAACACCGGGACATCCTTGTGCACGGTGGGCACCGCATGCCAGCGGATCTCCACGCTCGGGTTGGTCTCGGCTTCGCCGAAGAAGCGCTTCTCGGCGAGCTGCGGGACCTCCATCGTGATCATCTCGGGGGTCGCGTTCCTGCCGCGCGGGATCGAGCCCAGATAGCGCTCGGCAAGCGCCAGTGCCTGCTTGGGATCGAAGTCGCCCACCAGCACGGCGGTGAGGTTCTGGGGCGAATAGAAGCGGTCGTAAAAGTCGTTCGCCTGCGCGAGCGTGATGTTCGCGACATCGCTCGGCCAGCCGATGGTGTCCCATGAGTAGGGCGAGGCTTCCCAGAAGATCGAGTTGAATGACTCGTCGAACTTGCCCGTCGGCGTCGACTCGACGCTGCGCCGGCGTTCTTCGTAGACGACGTCGCGCTCGCTGTAGAACTCGCGGAACACGCGGTTCTTCAGGCGGTCGGCTTCCATCCAGAAGTACAGCTCGAGCTTGTTCGCGGGCACCGTGTAGAAGTAGAACGTCATGTCCTCGTTCGTGAACGCATTGATGCGCGATGCGCCGTTCTTCTGCAGCACGAGGTCGAACTCGTTCTTGATCATGTTCTTGCGCTGTAGCGCCACAAGCGAGTCGAACTGGGCCTCGAGCTGCTTCATGCGCGGTGTCTTCGCTTCGGGCTTGGTGATGTCCTCGATGTCACCGCGCCGGTAGGCGGCGCGCAGCTTCGAGATCTCGGCTCGCATGTCCTCCATGACGGCTTCCTGCGCATCGATGAGCCTGGCATCGAGGTCGTAGTCGCGCGTCCCGATGACGTGCGTGCCCTTGAACATCATGTGCTCGAACAGGTGGGCGATGCCGGTGATCCCGGGACGTTCGTTGGCCGAGCCGACGTGCGCGACCCAGCCGCACGACACCGTGGGTGACAGGTGACGGGGGACGAGCAGCACGCGCATGCCGTTGCCGAGGAGGTGTTCCTCGACCGCGGCCGCGGCCGGACGAGCGGCGGACTTGCCCGCCGTCGCGGCGACGGCCAGGGCGGGGGCGAGTGTGAGGCCGGCGGCGAGCACCAGCACCGCGGCGGGCGCCCAGCGGGCGCTTGCGGCCCTGCGGGATCGCGGCCGCCGGGCGCGCAGGAAGCTGGGCATGGCATGCTCCTTGAGGGTGTGGAGAGGGTGGCCGATACTCCAAGCGAGAAGCCAGAAGGCCGCAGGGTAAGCCCGCGCGGCACATCGCCGTCAAGCGCGATGTGACGGGCTGGGCGGACCGTCGGACGGGTGCAGCCCGGGCGTAGCGTCCAGGAGGGATGCGTGAGCAGCCACGAACCGCCACGGGAACCGACACGTGAGCCGGACCACTGGGGGTCGCCACCGGAATACGACCCGGCCGCACCGCCGCCGCATTCCGCCGAGCCCGTGGACGCCGCCAGCAACTTCCGCTTCCCGGATGGCTTCCTGTGGGGCGCCTCGACGTCCGCCCATCAGGTCGAGGGCAACAATATCGACAACGACTGGTGGGCGTGGGAGCAGGCCGGGCGCGTCGCCCAGCCGAGCGGTGCCGCGTGTGACCACTACAACCGCTACCGCGCGGATTTCGACCTGGCGCAGTCGATCGGTCACACCGCGCACCGGTTCTCGCTGGAGTGGAGCCGCATCGAGCCGGAGGAGGGGCGCTGGTCCGATGCGGCGCTCGAGCATTACCGCGACGTGCTCGCGGCCCTGCGCGAGCGCGGCATGGAGCCGGTGGTGACGCTGTTCCACTACACGCTGCCGCAGTGGATGGCCGAGAAGGGCGGCTGGGAGAACCCTGCCATCGAGCGCGCCATGGAGCGCTACACCGAAAAGGTCATGGAGGTGCTGGGCCCGCACGCGCGCTGGTGGATCACGCTGAACGAACCGGTTGTCCAGGTGTTCAAGGGCTGGTTGTTGGGACAATGGCCGCCCGGCCGGGTGCGCGCCTGGGCCACCGCGCTCAAGGTCCTGCGCCACATGCTGCGCGCCCACGTGCGGATGTACCACGTCATCCACACGCGCCGGCCGGACGCCATGGTGAGCATCGCCAAGCATGCGCTGGCGCTGTCGCCCGACGATCCAACGCGCTGGCTCGACCGCCGCTCCGTGGCGGTGCGCGGGCACCTGTTCAACCACCTGTTCCTGGAAGCGCTGCACACGGGCGCGCTGCGCGTGCCTGGGCTGTTCTGGGAGAACCTGCCGATGGGGCGCACGCTCGACTTCATCGGGGTCAACTACTACACGCGCGACTTCGTGCGGAACTCGGGCTACTCGCTGCCGGGAATGGTGGGCGACTTCGCGACGCGAGATCACCGCCAGCAGCGCGGCAAGCTCAATGAGCTCGGCTGGGAGGTCTATCCCGAGGGACTGGCGCAGTTCCTGCGCGAGTACTCGCGCTACAAGCTGCCCATCCTGATCACCGAGAACGGCATCCCGACCAAAAACGACGACGATCGCTGGATGTTCATCTACATGCACTTGTGGCAGATCGCGCGAGCGGTGGCCGACGGCGTGGACGTCGTGGGTTACATGCACTGGTCGCTGCTCGACAACTTCGAGTGGGCCGATGGCTACGGCGCCCGCTTCGGGCTCATCGAGGTCGACTTCGCCACGCAGGAACGACGCATCCGGCCGAGCGCTTGGCGCTACGCGCAGATCATCCGGCGCAACGAGCTGTAGCGGGCGGGTGCGGCGGCGTGCGTGCCAAGGGGGGGCTACGGCGCCTCGCAGTGGGTTGCCCACTCCGCCGCGTGTGAGCGGCGACGGCGCCACGGGGGAGATGACGACGGCCCGGCGCCCCGACGGGTACCGGGCCTTCGTCAACCGTGAACCCTACTGGAGCACGGTCACGCGCTTGGTGGTGCGGCTCGAGCCCTGACGAGCGCTCAGCAGGTACATGCCGGGAGCGAGGCCGTCGGTCCTGAACGTGCGTTCGACATGACCGCGAGCGGAGCCCTGGAACTCACGGCGGACAAGCCGGCCCTGCGTGTCGAACAGGTCGACCGAGCCGTCGCCGTCGCCGGGCCACTCGATGACGAGCGAAGCCTTGCCCTGGACCGGGTTCCGCGACAGTGAGAGGTACGGACGACGCAGGCTCGAGCCGTCCGGCGGGACGCCCGTGGTGGTGCTCGGGAACACCGTCAAGCGGACGCCAGCGGCGAAGACCTTGACCCGCGGGATGGTGAGCACCGCATCGTCGTCGGGTGTGACCAGCCCGGTCTGGATGATGGTGGCAGAGCCGAGCCGGCGGACTTCGTAGCGATAGGGCACGTGCTCCGCCACGATGAAGCGCTGCAGCCGCCGTGGCGTGACGTCGACCGTGAGCGACTCCGCCGCTCCCAGGATACCGTCCTGGGTGACCAGCGGGCGCGTCAGGAGTGTCGCGTCCCAGCGCAGCCACAGCTCGTCGAGTGTGCGTTCGTCCCAGTCCACGGCGCCGTTGATGTTGCCGATCGGGTCGGCCGTCGTGGGGTCGCCATTGCCCGGGTTGCCGTTCGTGGAGCAGTTCGAGAACGCCGGATAGCTGTGGTCGAGGGTGTACTTGTAAAGCTGCCGGGACGCCATCATGGGGAACCATGCGGTCTGCTCGTGCGGCGTGTAGTGGCCGCGCTCGTCCCAGAACCATGCGCCACCGGCCCGGTTCGCTTCCATCGATTTGAAGTAGGCGACTTTCTCGGCCCAGCCGACGATGTTGTCGTTGATCCCGGCGAACGCCACGATCGGCGCTGAACCCCGGTGGCGCTCGATTCGCGACTGCTCGCGGCCATCCATCCACTGGAACACGCGCTCACCGGCCGTGGTCGGCAGGTCGATCTCGGGCGAGCCCCACATGCGGTCGAGCGACGTGCGCAGTTCGGGGAACACATCCGGACGATAGGCGAGGCAGATCTTCGGGATCACCGACAGCGCGCCGGCGATCTTGTCGGGGTGGTGCCAGGCGAGGAAGAACGCGAAAGAACCGCCCATCGAGACGCCCATGGCGTAGACGCGCTGCGGGTCATGCGGCATCGTCTGGTGGGCCCAGTCGAGCAGGAACATGACGCGCTGCTCGGTGAAATCGACCACGACCCCGCCATCGGTGCGCGGGAAGTTGAGCGGCTGCTCGATGTCGTAGTTGGCCTCGTAGCCGAAGTAGAACGACGAGAAGTCACCGGTCGGGAGGTAGTCGTCGATCGACAGGACCCACTCGCCCGGCGTCCCGGTCCCCGCCAGCGAGTTGAAGAAGCTGCCGCCGCGGCCGTGCCCATGCAGGATGAGCGCACCGTTCCTCTGCCCGGGAATCATGCCGAAGTGGAACGCGCGGCCCGGCAAATTGCACATGGCCGGGAACTCGGAGGTGCCCGAGTTCGTGGTCCACAGGACGTAGTCCTCGCCGATCGGGGACGTCAGCCGGCGCTGCCAGACGGGGCGGGGGCGCTGGACCCGTTCCGTGACCGGATCGATCATGACGTTCCGGCCGGGAGCGAGCGTGCGGTCCTCCGCCTGCCCGACACGCTGGGCGAACACGGCGTAATACGTGTACATGACGGCCGCCGGCGTGGCCACGAACAGTCCGCTGGTGGCGGGCAGAGGCGGGAGCTTTTCGTCGATGCGGAACGTCAGCGTCTGGCCGAGCAGCGAGGAGACGCGCTGGTCGACCGCGCTGTTGTCGCCGACGAGCGCGAGTTCGCTGGCGTAGTCGAGCGCTGCGAGTTCGTCGATCGCCGAGACCGACGCATAGACGTGGTACATCCAGCCCGTGCCCGGGAGGTTGTCCCAGGTGACGAAGGTCTGCCCGTCCCGATGCACCGCTTTGAGATTCGTGACCGTCGCCGAATGGGCGACCGGAGCGAAGAGGAAGAGTGCGACGAGGCTGGCGATGCGTACGGGGGTCGTCAGTCGGTATCGCGACATGGGGGATAGCCCTCTTGGCCAAAAGTGGGGGACGTTACCGGAGAATAGCGAAGGCCTTGCAGGAAGCAAACAATTTCGCAGCGTACGAACGCGGCTGGTTCGGGGTCCGGGCGGGGTTTGGCCACTGCCGAGCGCGGCTCCGGCCGATCGGGCTTGGGCCAGACGGGGGGGTTGCATTCCGGCAACCCACTAATTGGCGTGCTGCTGGGGGGCCATGGGCTGGACACACCAAGGCCCCGGTCGGATCCATCCCGCCGGGGCCCTGAAGCGACTTCTGAGCTGTCAGGCGCTAGTTGGCGCTGGAAATGCGCATACCGTAGAACGAGCGGTACACGAAGAACAGCGCGATCAGCATGAACACGGCCGCGGCCGGGCCCACGATACCCGGGTTCGCGACACCCATCTCGACCGCCAGCAGGCCGAACAGTGTGGTGAACTTGATGATCGGGTTCAGCGCCACCGACGAGGTGTCCTTGTAAGGGTCGCCGACCGTGTCGCCGACGATCGAGGCATCGTGCAGTTCGGTGCCCTTGGCGTTCAGCTCGACCTCGACCACCTTCTTGGCGTTGTCCCATGCGCCGCCGGCGTTCGCCATGTAGATGGCCTGGAACAGGCCGACCACCGCGATGCTGACGAGATAGGCGATGAAGAACACCGGGTTGAAGAACGCGTAGGCGATGGTCAGGCAGAAGATGACCATGAAGATGTTGAACATGCCGGCCTGCGCGTACTCGGTGCAGATGCGCACGACGGTGCGCGAGGTCTCGATGCTGGCGGCCTCGGCGGAGTCGAGCTTGATGTTCTTCTTGATGTACTCGACCGCGCGATAGGCGCCGGTGGTCACGGCCTGGATGGAAGCGCCGGTGAACCAGTACACCGTGCCGCCGCCCATGAGCAGGCCGAGCAGCACGTAGGGGTCGAGCAGGTCGAGCTTGAACACCTGCGCACCCATGGCATCGAGGCCGTAGTGCTTCTGCAGCGTCAGCACGATCGAGAACAGCATGGTGGTCGCACCGGCCACGGCCGTCGCAATGAGCACCGGCTTCGCGGTCGCCTTGAAGGTGTTGCCGGCGCCGTCGTTGTCCTCGAGGAAATGCTTGCCCTTTTCGAAGTCGGGCTTGAAGCCGAACTGTTTCTGGATCTCCTCGGAGGCTCCTGGCGTCGACTCGATCTGCGACAGCTCGAAGATCGACTGGGCGTTGTCCGTGACCGGGCCGTAGGAGTCGACTGCGATGGTCACCGGTCCCATGCCGAGCAGGCCGAACGCCACCAGGCCGAACGCGAACACGGCCGGGTACTGCATGAACTGCTCCAGGCCCTGCTGCGAGAACTGGAATGCCGCGTAGAGCAGCACCGCCAGCGTCAATGCCTTCCAGAACACCGAGAAGTTGCCCGCCACGAGGCCGGACAGGATGTTGAGCGAAGCGCCACCCTCTTTGCTGGCCGCGACGATCTCGCGGACATGGCGCGAATGCGAGCTCGTGAACACTTTCGTGAACTCGGGGATCACCGCCGCGGCGAGCGTGCCGCACGAGATGATCATCGACAGGGTGAACCACAGGTTGCCGCCGAGCGGTGCGAGCAGCCACTTGGAGGCCGCGAACGTCACGACGATCGACAGGATGGAGCACACCCACACGAGGCTCGTGAGCGGGGCCTCGAAGTCGATCTTGTCCTTGCCTGTGTTCTGCGCGCGGGCGACCGCCGCGTTGCCCACGTAAGACACGATCGACGTCAGGATCATGAGCACGCGCATCACGAAGATCCACACCAGGAACGATGCCTTGTGCTCCGGCATCACCGCGAGCGCGATAAACGAGATGAGCGCCACGCCCGTGACACCGTACGTCTCGAAGCCGTCGGCGGTCGGGCCCACGGAGTCGCCGGCGTTGTCGCCGGTGCAGTCGGCGATGACGCCCGGATTGCGCGGATCGTCTTCCTTGATCTTGAACACGACCTTCATGAGGTCGGAGCCGATGTCGGCGATCTTCGTGAAGATACCGCCGGCGATACGCAGCGCCGAGGCACCGAGCGATTCGCCGATCGCGAAGCCCAGGAAGCACGCGCCGGCCTGATCGGCAGGCACCCACAACAGGATGGCGAGCATCATGAGCAACTCGACACAGATCAGCAGCACGCCGATGCTCATGCCGGCCTGCAGCGGGATCTCGTACACCTGGAGCGGCTTGCCCTTGAGCGACGCGAACGCCGTGCGGCTGTTCGCGAACGTGTTCATGCGGATGCCGAACCACGCCACGCCGTAGGAACCCAGGATGCCGAGCACCGAGAACGCGAGGATCGTGGCGACGCGCATGGCGTCCAGATGCTGCAGGAACCCGAAGTAGTAGACGATGCACGCGCCGATGAACAGTTCGAGCACCATGAGCAACTGGCCCTGCTTGAGCAGATACGCCTTGCAGGTCTCATAGATGATGTTCGACACATCGAGCATGGATTTGTGCGCCGGCATCGCCTTGACCTGATTGAACATCATCAGGCCGAACAGCATGCCGAAGACGCAGACGCCGAGCCCGATGAACAGCAACTGGCGCTGGCCCGGGTCGAGCGTCGGGAGCTGCAGGTCCAACTCGCTCGCGAACGCGGCGGCTGGCAGTAAGGCCGCGGCCAACGCGGCGAACAAGGCGGGCAGGGTCAATCTCCGCAGGGCGGCGCCCGCGGTGCGGAACAAGGTCATCGTCGGCTCCTGATCTGGGGTGAGGCTGCCGGCAGTGCGCCGGTCGGCCCGACTGCCGTGGCCACGCGGGATGCGGCTTCGAGGGAGGCGGCCAGGCACTCGGGGCAGATTTCGTCCGCTGGGCACCGGGGGACCGGGTCCGCAGAGGGCGCGGCAGGATACCCGAAGCGCCGACGAAGCGACAAGCATAGGTCAGGAGTCGGCCCGGTCGTGGCGTAGCCGCTCGGGGTGGGACGGGTCAGGTGCCCGCCTCGGCGCGATCGCCGGGGCGGGCACCCAGCGCGCATCAGTGGATGACCGTGACCGTCTGCCTCAGGACCCGGCCGCCTGCTTCGAGTCGCGCGAAGTACACGCCCGGTGCCGAGCGGCGCCCGGAATCATCACGCCCGTCCCAGCGCACGGCATGGACCCCAGCCGAGCGCCCCCCCGACTCGAGCGTGCGCACGACGCGGCCGTTGGCACCGAACAGAAGCAGGCGGACCTGGCCATCCCGAGGGAGTGCGTAAGTGAATGTGGTGCGGCCCGAACTCGGATTCGGCTGCGGCCGGTCGAACGACAGTTCGGCGATGCCACCCGGGACGCCCAGGGAACCGCACGTGATGACGATCCGGCAGGTGTCGAACGCGCCCGGGACACGCAGGTCCTGGAGCACGACACGGAGCGTGTCCTGGTTCGGCGTGCAGTTCGCCGGAGATGTGATGTCCACCGCGAGCCCTGCGCTCAGGCCTGCGGCCACCAGCCCATGGCCGCTGGCGCTGGGTGACACGCCGGTGACCCAGCCCGCGCCATCGCTCACCTGCCACGCGACATCGGCCTCGACGTTGCCGTCGTTCGTCCAACTGAACGGGATGGTGGCGGTGGTGCTGGGGAAGATGATGCGCGCGCTTCCGCCGCAAGCAGGTGCGAAGTGCCGCAGGACGGCCTCGGTGAACACATCGGCGTCGCCATTGCGGGCGTCGGCCCAGGTCGGCATGACACGCAGGCCCTCGGTGGTGATGCCCTGGTAGTCCCCCTGGTTGGCGCTTCCGCAGGCGTTCACGCTCCAGAACGAGTTGGCGTCGCTGACTCGCAGGTTGGGCCCCCACGTCACACCGCCGTCGCCCGACGACACCATGTACTCGGCCGATTCGGCGCCGCACGGGGCACCGTCGCGCCAGTCATGCCAGTAAGCATGGACACGTCCGGCACCATCGACCGCGATCTCGGGGAAGAAGCCATCGTTCGCGGCAGGACTGTCGACCAGCCGAACGGGCGTGCTCCACGTCAGGCCGTTGTCGGACCAGGACACGAACTGGTCGCGGTGGTCACGTGCGCGTTCGCCGATGCTCGGCGTGTCGAACGAGGTCAGCAGCCGGTAGTTCGCGGTGCCGGCGGCATTGCGGAACATGCGCAGGTAGTAAGTGCCCGTGTAGGGGAGCGTGTACAGAATCGTGTTCGATCCGGCGCTGGTGTTGAACGCCAGGAATCGCATGTTCTGGAACAGTGCCGTGTCCGAGACGCACTGGATGCGCATCTGGAAGTTGGCGGTCGCGCTCGAGGAGTCGGTGCGGAAGTACACCGTCTGCCCCGCCGTGCCGTTGAAGCGCCACAAGTCGAGCGAGTCGGTGCTCGCGGTGAGACCGCCGCGCAAGCGCTGTCCCACGCTGAATGCCGTGGCGTTCGCGAAATTGCCGTTCACCTCGACCTCGGACTTGTCCCCGAGCGTCGGTGCCGGCGCGTCGTAGCCGTTCACGGTCTCATCCCACGCCAGGTAGATGCGGCCACGATGGGAGCCCGTCGACTTGTCGACGGCGATGCTCGCGAACGTCGGCGCGAAGCCGCGCCGGTAGCCGGCACCGCCGGTGGTGAAGTTCTCGATGAACGACGTCGCGACGACATCGGCGCCGAACGTCAGTCCGCCGGTATTCGAGATGCGCACATGATGCTTGCTGAAAGGCGAGGCGAACGTCGTGAAGCTCTCGTACCAGTAGACGATGAGTTCGCCGTTCGGTCCCATGACCGGGCGTGAGCCCTGCACGAGCCCGTTCTGCGCCGCATCGTGCACGACGACTGGCGCGCTCCAACTGGTGCCGCCGTCGGTGGAGCGCACCAACTCGATCTGCGGCGTGCTGCCGCCGACGAAGCGCGAGTAGGTCACGTAAATCGCGTGCGTCACTGGATCGACGCAGCCCCATTCCTTGTCGAGGAAGTCGGCACCGCCCGCGATGATCTTGCGGTTGCCGTCGATCACGAACGTGCTGCCCGAGAAGTGGCCGTTCATGATGGCCAGCCCCGAGCCTGTCGCCGGCGTCTCCTCATAGAGGCCGAGGACATAGAACTCGCCGTTGCTAGGGTCCACGAAGTGCACCGGGTCACCGCGATAACGCCCGCCCGTGACCAGTGCCGGCACGTCGCCCTGATCGGTGAATGTCACACCGCTGTCGGCCGAGGTCGCCCAGCCCTGCACGGCGCCAGCGCAGAAGCCCTTGCTGTCGTTCCAGCCCGCGACGACGTACCCGCCCCATGCGGCCACCGTGGTCTCGGATTGCGACAGTGGACGGCCCGCGCAGCCGGTCGTACAGGAGACATCACCCGTGCGGTCGTTTGCCTGATGGTCGAGCCCGAGCGAGATGGCATTGGCCTGCGCGTTCCCGAACGGCCGCGCACGGTTCGCTTCGGCGGGAGCGGCGGCCGTGCTGCCCTCGTCCATCAGGTCGAGCCCGAAGCGCTCGATCAGCGCCTGTGGCAGCACGCGGCCGTTCGCGATCTGCTCGTGCAGCATGCGTTCGTAGGGCGAGGACAGCTGGACCGGCGGCTTGCGCGCCGGGGGCTCGGCTGCGCCGAGCGGCAGCGCGGAACAAGTGACCGCGAGCGTCAGGAGGGCAGGGCAAAGGTGGCGTCGCATGGCTTACCTCGGGAGGAATCGAATCCGGCACGGAGCACTGACGTGCCGCTTCGGGGGTGGACCACTCCATCCGGACCGGATTGTATCCGGTCTTTGTGAACCCGGTCCATGTCGGGGCGAAAACCACGGTCTTCGGGGTATGACCTCAGCAGCACCCGGCCTCGGGTGTGAGGTCTTGGCCTGCCCCCGCGTACTGCCGCGGGCTTCCGCACCCGAATCCTGCCGCGGAGGTTCACCTGGCTCCCCGACGCGTCGTGACGTTGCTGGCATCCGGAACCGAGATCGTCTGTGCGCTGGACTGCGGCGACCGCCTGGTCGGCCGCTCGCACGAGTGCGATCACCCCGCGTGGGTGCTGAGGCTGCCCGCCGTGACGGCGCCCCGGTTCGACACGCGTGCGAGCTCGCTCGAGATCGACCGCAGCGTGCGCGGCCTGCTCTCGCAGGCGCTGTCAGTCTACACGGTGGACACCGTGAAGCTCGCCGCACTCGCCCCCGACCTGCTCGTGACCCAGGTCCAGTGCGAGGTCTGTGCGGTGAGCCTGCGCGATGTGGAGGAGGCGGTTCGTGCCGGTCTGCCCTCGCAGCCGGCCATCGTCTCGATGAAGCCGGATTCACTGGCCGATGTCTGGGCCGACATGCGCGCCATCGCCGATGCGCTCGGTGTGCCCGAGCGCGGCGTGCAACTGGTGACCCGCCTGCGCTCGCGACTGCGCGGCATCGCCGAGCGCACCAAGGGTCGCGAGCGCCCGCGCGTGGCGTGCATCGAGTGGATCGAGCCGCTCATGGCCGCCGGCCACTGGACGCCGGAATTGCTGGCGATGGCGGGAGCGGACGACGTGCTCGGGGTGGCCGGCCGGCACGTGGGCGCCATCGGGTTCGAACAGCTGGCTGCGGTCGATCCGGATGTCATCTGGATCACGCCCTGCGGCTTCGGGCTCGAGCGCACGCGTGCCGAACTGGCTCCCCTCAGTTCGCACGCCGGCTGGGCGAGGTTGCGAGCAGTCCAGGCCGGCCGGGTGTTCCTCGGCGACGGCAACGCCCTCTTCAATCGCCCGGGCCCGCGCGTCGTCGAGGCCACCGAATGCTTCGCCGAGGCGATGCATCCGGGGGCGTTCCGGTACGGGCACGAGGGGCGGGGGTGGGAGCAGTGGACCGCGACCGGCCCGCGGCACGCCGCGAAGGCGAGGGCAGCGAAGGGGTCCTGAGGCGCGGCGTGGCGGTTCGCGCCCAGTTTCGAGGGATCGTCGGGGCTCATGACCAGTCTTCGGCGGGCGTGAGCCCCTTCAGAAGTCGGGCAGTAAGTCCGATGACCGGGGGGGAGAACCGCGGCGGGCCGGAGACCTATGTGCCAGTGGCGGGTCCGCGCGCCCAGGGACTACTGTCGTGACTGCCGGACAGTGCCATGACGGTACTGCCACCCGAGACCTCGAGAGAGCGTACCCATGAGCGAATCCAAGAAGCCGCAAGTCAGCGAGCAGGAAGCCCGCGCCGTCGCCGAAGGCGCTCGCGAGACCACGTGGGAAGCGCCGTCGTTCGTGCGCGAGCTGTTCCTGGGCAAGCTCGATCTGGGGCTCATCCATCCATGGCCCGAGCCCGAGGCGGAAGAGCAGCAGCGCGCCGAGAAGTTCCTGGGCCTGCTCGAGCGCTTCGTGCGCGACAAGGTCGATGCCGAGCGCATCGAACGCGACGCGCGCATTCCCGAGGAGACCATCCAGGGCCTGCGGGAGATCGGTGCGTTCGGGATCAAGATCCCGCGCGAGTACGGCGGGCTCGAGCTGTCGCAGTACTCCTACTGCCGTGCGATGTCGCTCATCTCCACGGTGAGCGCACCGCTTGTCGCGCTGCTCTCCGCGCACCAGTCCATCGGCGTGCCCGGTCCGGTCAAGATGTTCGGCACGCCCGAACAGAAAAAGCGCTTCCTGCCGCGGCTCGCGAAGGGCGCGATCTCGGCGTTCGCGCTGACCGAGAACGAGGTCGGCTCGGACCCCGCACGCATGTCGACCGTGGCGATGCCGGCCCCGGATGGCGACGGCTGGATCCTGAATGGCGAGAAGTTGTGGATCACGAACGGCACCGTGGCCGAGCTCATGGTCGTCATGGCGCGCACGCCCGGCAAGGACGGCAAGCCGGGGCCGATCAGTGCGTTCATCGTCGAGATGAGTTGGCCGGGTGTGGAGGTCTCGCATCGTCTGGAGTTCATGGGCATCCGCGGCATCGAGAACGCTGTGATCCGCTTCACCAACGTGCGCGTGCCCAAGGAAAACCTGCTGTGGGGAGAGGGCAAGGGACTGAAGCTCGCTCTCGTCACGCTCAACACCGGCCGGCTCACCTTGCCTGCCACGTGTGCGGCGGCGGGCAAGTGGTGCTTGCAGGCGGCGCGCAAGTTCGCCGCCGAGCGTGTGCAGTGGGGACGCCCGGTCGGCCAGCACGAAGCCGTGGCGCAGATGATCGCCGACATCGCCGCGCGCACGTACGCGATGGAGGCCGTCGCCGACCTGAGCGCGCTGCTCGCCGACCGCGGCAAGAGCGATATCCGGCTCGAAGCGGCCATCGCCAAGTTGTGGAACAGCGATGCCGCGTGGGAAGTGTGCGATGAGGCGCTGCAGGTAAAGGGCGGGCGTGGCTACGAGACCGCTCGCTCTCTGGCATCGCGCGGTGAGGCGCCGGTGCCGCTCGAGCAG
>JANMAX010000122.1:0-1568 GCA_031360075.1 bacterium
AGCGCGGGTGGAAGTACCTCTCGCATCGCTGCGTCGCCGCCTCGCCCGCCGTCGGGCCCTACAAGCACGGGACGGTCTACGCCGTGTTCCTGAACAGGCCGCCGTGCAACGCAAAGCCTGCGCATGGCGATGGGAAGGTGATTGCGTTCGCTGCCGGCTTCGGGAAGATTCCCGGTATCCGCGCCATTGCGTTGACCCCGCCTTCACTGCCGGGTGGCGGCAGCTTCCCGGTGGACCTCGTGATCGCCTCGACCGCCGAGCCCGAAGAGTTGCTGGCGATCGCCAACAACCTCGTGCAGAAGGCCTACGCGAGCGGCATGTTCATGTTCGTCGACACCGATCTCAAGTACGACCAACCGCAAGCCGAAGTCGTGCTCGACCGCGACAAGGTGCGCTCACTCGGCGTCGACATGAGCCAGGTGGGGCGCGACCTGTCGACCATGCTGGGTGGCAACTTCGTCAATCGCTTCAGCATCCAGGGCAAGAGCTACAAGGTCATCCCGCAGATCACGCGCAGCGAGCGGCTCACGGCTGACCAGCTCAAGTCGGTCTACGTCACGGGGCCCAACGGCACCCTGGTGCCGCTGTCGACCTTCGCGACCATCACCACCAGCACGCAGCCGCGGGCGCTCAAGCGCTTCCAACAGTTGAACGCGGTGCGTATCCAGGCCGTCATCCCGCCGCCCGTGCCGCTCGAGAAGGCGTTGTCGTTCCTCGAGGGTGAGGCAAGGAAGACGCTGCCGCGCGGTTACTCGCTCGACTACGGCGGCGAGTCGCGCCAGCTGCGCGCTGAGAGCGGCAAGTTCCTCGGCGTGTTCCTGCTGTCGGCGATTCTCATCTTCCTCGTGCTCGCAGCGCAGTTCGAGAGCTTCCGGGACCCGTTCGTGATTCTCGCGGGCTCGGCTCCGCTGGCGGTGTCGGGTGCCCTGATGTTCATGTTCTTAGGGTTCACTTCGCTCAACATCTACAGCCAGGTGGGACTCATTACCCTGGTCGGGCTGGTGGCCAAGAACGGCATCCTGATCGTCGAGTTCGCGAACCACCTGCAGCAGACCGGACTCGGCAAAGCGCAGGCCGTCATTCAGGCGGCCGGAACACGATTACGACCGATTCTCATGACGACCGCTGCGACGGTGTTCGGCCACCTGCCGCTCATCTTCGCCCGCGGCCCGGGAGCTGGCGCGCGTAACAGCATCGGTATCTCGCTCGTCAGTGGCATGGTGATCGGCACGGTGTTCACGCTGTTCGTGGTGCCGGCGGTTTATACGCTGGTCGCCAAGGTCCACAAGAAGGAAGAAGTCATCGAGGTCGCAGACGTCGAGCTCGACCATCCCGTGCTGGAGCCGGCGGGGGCATAGCCGGGACGGCAGATCCGTAGCACCCGGCTAGCCAGTCAACAGCTCCACAATACGCTCGCCGCTGTGGCCATCGCCGAAGGGATTCGGCCAGCCGCGGGCGCGCGCGAACATGATGCGGGCGCACTCCACGATGTTCTCGGGTGTTGCGCCCGCAAGCATGTTGGCTCCGGCCTCGATTGATTCCGGGCGCTCGGTGTTGTCGCGCAGCGT